>JAVEUP010000019.1:17032-67026 GCA_034005525.1 Thermoguttaceae bacterium
GCACCGCTACGCCTCGACAGGACGCCATCAACATCACGGGGTTATTGAGAACTTACGTGCCGGTTGTGGGTGACGTGCAGGACGGTCACGCCGGTCTTCCCGTGGATTTCCTTCAGCAGTCGCATCATTCCCGCGTGGGTCTGTTCATCCAGGGCCGAAAGCGGCTCGTCCAGGCAGAGCACGCTGGGCGTGGCAGCCAGGGCCCGCCCGAATGCCACCCGTTGGCGCTCACCGCCGGAGAGGCCCAGGGGACGCCGGTGCAGCAGGTGGGCAATGTCGAGCCACCCGGCCAACTCATCGACGCGGCGGTGTATTTCTTTCTTGGCAGCCTTCCGTATCCGAAGACTGAAGGCGAGGTGTTCCTCAACGGTCATGGTCGAGAACAGGGCGGCATCCTGCGGCACGAGGCCCAGGTTGCGCTGTCCCGGGGGGAGGGCGGTCACGTCGCGGTCCATCAGATACACGCGGCCGGCAGCGATCGGCCGCAGCCCGCACGCGGCTTCCAGGACCGTTGTCTTGCCGCAGCCGGTCCGCCCCATCAGGACGGCGTAGGCACCGGTGGGAATATTGAAACTGATCCTCTGCAGGGCGAAGCCGTTGAGCCGGATGTCGACGTTGTCAAAGCGAATCATGGATACGGCACTCACACGGAAATACGGCCTCGCGCCATGCGCATCAGCAAGAGCACTGCCATGGCGAGCGTTACCATGACAATCGAGATGCCGGCGGCGACTCCCAAGTTGCCGACTTGCAGTTCCAGGAAGATGCTGGTGGGCATCACCTCGGTACGGAACGCGGTCGTCCCGGCGAAGACCAGCACGGGTCCGAACTCGCCCATCGCCCGCGCCCATGCGATGGTCGCGGCCGGGACCATTCCGCGCTGCGCTTCGGGGAGCACCACCCACCAGAACGCCTGGGCGCGCGAGCAGCCGAGCGTCATGGCCACCTGCTCTTGCCGCGGATTGATCTCGGCGAACGCGGCGGTCATTGTGCGGATGGCAAAGGCGCATGCGACCATGAATTGTGCAAGAACCACTCCGGGGACGGCATACGTGAAGCGCACGTAGCCCTGGACGAATCGGCCGGGTGCCGTCTGGAAGAGCATCAGCAGTGCCAGCCCGATCACCAGCGGCGGCAGCACAATCGGGATGTCCAGGACGGCGTCCAGCAGCCGCTTGCCGGGAAACTCCACCCGCGTGAGCAAGTACGCCGTCGGCACCGCCACCCACACCGACAGGACCGCCGTAATCGAGCAGGAGGTGAGTGAAAGCAGCACGGCGTAGCGGTAGCGCGGGTTGGTGAAGACCTCGCCCACGACGGGCAGTTCCACGTAGAATACCAGGGACGCGAGCATTCCGGCGATGAGGGCGACGTAGACCAGTGCGATCAGCCCGAGGGCGATCAGGAAGGGCACGTCCGGGCGATACGTGGGCACACCGTGCCCGGCTCCAGTCCGGCCCGCCGGCTGCGGAGCCGTCTTGGCCGGGGCTTCCGCAAGCGCCGCAGCCGCTCGTGTTGTGCCGGGCCGCTCGTTCACCGCTGGTCTCCCCGGTCGATCCGCAACGGCCGTGCCCCCGCGGGCGCCACCAACTGGAAATCGTCGGGCGACCTTCCCAGTTCCCACCCGAAGCCCAACTCGGCGTAAATCTCCTGCGAGCGGCCTATGAGTTGATAGAGCCGGAGCATCAGATGCTTGTGTTTCGACGTGCTTGCAATGCCGAAGGGCTGCACGGCGCGGGCGTAGTCGTGGTTCAGTTCCACCACGTGCAGCCGGTCCCTCTCCGGCAGCGTATCGGTGTAGTAGGCCAGCGACGCGTCGGCCGCTCCGCTAACGACCGGCGGCACCATCATTCCGGACGACGGCTGCTGTTCCACCACGTTGGGCATGATTGCCTCGTACAACCCTTCCGCCTTGAACAGCCGCTCGGTCAACCCGCCGATGGTGCAATGCGTCGGATGGCCGACCACGATCCGCAAGCCCGGCTTTGCCAGGTCTTCCAGTCGCTGGATATTGTGCGGGTTGCCTTTCTTAGTAACGATGACGATCGGCGTGGCGGAGACGGTCGCCTTTGCCTCGAACCAGTCCTGAACCGGGCTGAGATAGTAGACGTCGCAGGCCAGGTAGGCGTCGGGAAAGCCATGATCGGGGTCTTGGGCATGGACGGCGGCCATTTGGGCGTTCAGGGCGCCGCAGCCTTGATAGACCGTGTTCACACGCACGCCCTCGCGCTGCTGGAATGCCTCGAGGATCGGCTCCATTGCCCGGCGGTTGACGCCGCCGCTGAAGAACGTGACTTCGGGCACGTCGGCCCACCGGTCGCCTTCGACGACGTCGAAATGATGGGCCTGAAAATGCCGCAGGCCCTTCTCGGGCGCGGCGAGGAAGCGGGCAAAGTGCAGCGCGGCCGTCGGCTGCCGGGTTGAGGAGAGCACCCCGATCTCCACCCGGCCCGTCGCCGCGCCGAGCGCGTCGTCGGTCACGTACTCGAGGCCGAACTGCCGCGCGGTAACGTTCCAGATGATGGCTGCGTCGATCGCGCCGATCTTGACGTCGCCGGCCAGATCGTTGACGGTCGGCTTGGTCACCTCGGCCTTCCGCTCGAGCGGCTCCCACTGGCCGGCGGCCTTTAGCGCGGCCCGGGTGGCCGCGCCGATGGCCGTTCCATCCGGCGTGCCGATCCCGACGCGGTAGTCGCCGTCGATCAGGTCTTGCAGCGAGCGGACGGCATCAGCCTTCCCTTCCGCCAGGGCGATGACCGGCGTCATGGCAGCCAACGGCAGCGACTCGTCGACCAGGCCGCGCTGCCGCGCGGTGTCGATGAAGGAGTCATCGCCTGCAAGGTACAGGTCGCCCGTCCGTTCCACCTGCAACCGGCTCAGCAGCGTGCCCGATCCGGCGTATTCCACGTCAATGCGAACGGCGCGCCCATGCTGCTGCTGGTAGTAGCGCTGGTACTCGTCGATGGCGTCCTGCACCGGTCCCTGCATGCCGGCCGCGCAGTAGACCACCAGGCGCTGGGCGCTGCGGTCCTGCCGCGTCTGCCATTGCAGTGCGATGAGCGCCGCGACCATGACCAGCAGCACCGTCGCGGAGACACCGACGATGGTTCGCGCATGCATGAGTCCATCTCGCCTGAAAGTGAAAGCCCAGATCCGTCGCCTTGCGCGCCGACTTGCCTGCTAAGACCCGACCGCGCCACACTCCCCGAACGCAAAGATAATCCGCTCAGTATTGTATTCACGACGCCGCGGGAGTCAATAAGCAGGTGGAGGCGGGTGGGATAGTGGGGCATTGGCGCGGACCGGGCCCCGGGCACGCCCAGAGCGTGAACTCCAACGGGGCTCAGATGCGGGCAACACCGAGGAAAACGGCGTGCAGTGCCGCCACGAGCACGAGGAAAACGGTCCAGGCCTGCCGGGGCGAAAGCTCCGGGAAGCGGTAGTGGATTTGGCGCTTGTCGCAGGCCGCGAGACAGTCGCCGCACAGGGTGCAGGTGATGCCCGGCCGGCGGCGGCGAATCGCGTCGATGCCCAGCGCGGCGTACCGGCACGACGCCGTGCATGCGCGGCACTCGTCGCACCCCTCGCCAATGCGCACCCGGAACGGGTTGATGCGGCCGACGATGTTAGCGGCCAGTCCGATGGGGCAGTACGACGTGCAGTGGACCATGAACCCCAGCCGACGGCTGGCGGCGGCCATGATTCCGACGCCGACGATTCCGAACACCGCGCCGAGTGCGGTCGCCTCGAACAAACCCACCCCAAGCCGGCGCAACGCGAAAGCAACCACCAGAACCAGCGCGAAGATGCCGGCGCGCACCGCCGCGAAGTGGCGGGCGTTGCGCGGCCGGCGGGCCGAGGCGGCCAGATTGTCCCACGCGCCGACGTAGCAGAGCCAACTGCACCAGGCGGGCCCGACAATCAACACCGTCGAAAGGAACAGAAACAGCATGAAGAAGCCCTCGCCGCGGTACAGCGGCCCCGCCAGGATAATGGCCGGCACCGGCAGGTGTAGTTTGCCGGTCATCAGCAACTTATCGGCCCCGAACAGGCCGACAATCAACTGCGCGAAGAACGCGATGGAGAACAGCAGCCACAACCGGCCCCGGAGTTTCGCAGTCGACCGTGTGCCGACCAGCCACTCCGCAACGAACGCTGCGTACACGGCCAGCGCCAACACCTGAAGCCACCCCCAACCATAACCCGGTTGAAGCGCCGCCGGCGAAGGACGCAACAGCCGAGGCGCGTACGCGTGGAACCAGTACCAGCCGTACTCGGGCCAGAATCGCTCGGCCAGCAGCGGAATCGGGTCTTGCAGCCGGACTTGCAGCAGCCCGCAGGTGGCGAAAGCGAGGACGAACGCCGCCGTACCGGCCACCGCGGTTTGAAGCCCGCGGCTGAAGTGGGCGCGCGCCCGGGCGGTGTGCAGCAGCAAAGCCCCGAGGGCGCACGCAGTTCCGATCCCGCCCAGGATGAGTACCAACCGGCCCCACGGCGCTCCCATGGCGATGCGCTGAGAGACGAGCACGTCGGTCAGCCAGAACCACCTTGCCGCTCCGGCCAGCAAGAACAACGACAATACGTACGAGCACCATCGCCGTCGGAAGACCAGCAGCAGTGGGAACGCCGCGCACGTCAGCGCCAAGCCGGCGTTTCCCCATCGGAGAAAGTGCGCGCCCAAGAGGAGCGACAATACGATGATGAGTACGTGACGAACTGCGTTTCTCATCGGCTGCCGGAAAGCGACTGCGGGCTCCCGTAAAGCGACTGTCCTAGGCCCTTGCCTGCTGCGGTCCGAAAGACCCTGCCGATGAGCCGGTCCAACTGGTGTTGCGATGCCCGCGAGAAATCGTCCGGAATGTTCGCCAACCAGTCGGCGTCCCAGACGATGCGGAATTCGGGGGTGTCGATGTTGCGGGCGGTGTGGTGATTGGCGATGATACAGCAGACGTGCTCGATGACGTCTTCCTCGAATCCGAGCTTCTGCATGATACCGCGAGCGATGGGCGGCCCTTCGATTTCCTGGAAGTGGCCAACCGTCGAGCCGTGCTTTCTCTCGGCCTCGAGGATGCCGATATCGTGCAGGATGGCGGCGGCGACGACGACCTCGGGGCGTCCGGGCTCCTCGGCCATGATATCTTCGGCAAAGCCGAGCACCTTCATCGCGTGCTCGATGCGGCGCACGTCGGTCCCGAACACCGCCTTCATGGCAGCGATGGTTGCTTCGCGCGTCTGGTGGGCAGTGTCGGAACTGCTCTGGATCATGCGAGTCTCCTGTTACTCATGGGGCGGCAGGAATTCGCCTTCGGCGCGCGTGGAATAAGCCCGCCACACGCCGATATGCACGTCATCGCTGAACCAACGGACCGAGCCGTCCATCAATGCGGCGTTCACGCCACCCTTGTGGTGGCTGCGCGCGGTCACGGCGGCAAAGGTGGCTGCCGTGCTGGACCGCCCTTCCTGCTGGTTGGTCCAGTCGACGTCATAGGTGACGCCGTCGACCGTCGCCAGTACCTCGGCATTCGGCGGGAACGTGGTCGTGAAGCCGGTCTGGTGCGCGCGGCCGTCCACCCACTCGGTATGGCCGCTGCTCGACATAAAATCTCCTCGCGGAACGCCGCCAGCCGACGGAATGTCGGCCACGGTGGTCGGAAGGGGAAGATTCCCCGGGATGCCGGCATTCCGAAAATATGGGTTCCAAGCCTTGACCTCCGAAGCACAGAGCGTGAAGCTGAGGCCGTCGGCAACCGATGCGGCACGGGTGTTCCTGCCCATGTGGAACATGCCGTCGCCTCCCTCGCGTGTGCTTGGGTTGAAGATCATCCAGCGGCCCATATTCATCCCGTAGTTGATCGGGAAGTGATTGGGGTTGCCGCTGCTGTCCAACCGCACTTCATCGCGGCGCTCGGAAGGGCACAGGTAGGTTGGCACGCGCAGCGACCTCAGACGCACCACGCTTCCGTCGGCGGCTGTAACGGTTGGATCCAGGTTATAGCTTTGCGAGAAGTCGATGGCGGAATACATGCCGCCCAATTCGAGATACGGGAGAATTTGCGCCTGGACCGACCACGGATCGATGTTTCCGTTGAGAGGCTGGGGCATGTTGGGGGCGGGAAACGCCCTATTGCGGGCCTCGAAGTTGGCAACGGCCAATCCGATTTGCCGGAGATTGTTCGCACAGGCCGAGACGCGGGCGGCTTCTCTCGCCGCTTGGACCGCGGGCAGAAGCATCGCGAAGAGCAATGCCAGAATGATCATGACCACAAGCAATTCCACCAGGGTAAAACCGTTGCGTTGAGCATGTGCAGGAGTTCCGAAGGATTGCGGCTGGACTTTGCGAAGCTCGTCCGGGGCAGGCAACGAGACCGACGGGAAACGACGAAACGACATCATAGAGAGGCTCCTTAACTTAGGGGGAACAAAGGTTGTGCTGGACTCTACTTGCGGGAAACACCGGGCGTGTGGCCGCGTTCGACCAGCCACATTGCCCGCGGCGGGAAACGGGACGCCGACTGCGATCGAGACTCATTCTCAACATTCGGGCCGAAACTAAATCCACCCTGCGGTAGTTTAAGTACTTCAACAATCCGGATTATACGAAACATTTCCAGAGCCGTCAAGCAGGCGGTCCGCTACAAAGGGACGGTTTTTCACACTGCTCCCCCTAATGGGGTGCAGCATGGATTGCATCTCGATCTCCTACCCCGTCATGAAGAACCCAAATAGGGCTAGGCGATTCCCCTTCGGAACGGTAGCAACGCACGCGTCCGCGACGGCACAGACACAACGCCAGTCCAGGGAATCCAAGCATCAGTAGCAGAACCGCCGATGGTTCCGGTATGGCAGCGATCGCGGCATTACGCGCGTCAATCTCCGCCAGGAGAATCCCTGCATCGGTGGTCGGCGGCAAGTAATCGGCAAAGTCCAGCGGGTCGACCATTCCGCCGGCATCCGGGTCGAACAGGGTCTGCGCATTCAATTCGAAGCTGAACTGATCCCACCATGAGCCGCTGTCCAGCGCAACTTCCGTCCAGATATCGAAAAAGGAGTCGACGGCGAACTCGCCGAACACTTCCCGATCAATGAACAGTTGGACCTGGGAATGGGAGGTTTCTTCGCTCCCGCTCGGGGCGAAGCTTGAGAGAACTTGAAACTCCTTTTCCGTATTATCGAATTCGCCTTCCCATCCGATCACCTGAGGGGTTTCGCCAGCCAGGTTCAGTTGCACGAGTTGAATCGGAATCGGTGTATTCTCGTTGTCGAACTGAATGAGATAACCTTCGGCTGTCGTGGCTGATGGTGGAAGCTGTGGATGAATCAGAATTGAAGAGGGGTTGCTCGGCAGGATGGGGGCTTGCACGGCAACTTGGTCCAATCCGATCGACACATAGTCGCTGTAAACCGAGACGAACGACTCTTGCAGCAAAGGATCCGTAGTGGTCACCAGTGCATAGTCAAGCGGCCTGACTAGCCCGTCCCAGACGAACGGCTTTGGGCTGGCCGTGGTCGCGGCTTCGATCTTCGCGCGAAGCCGCACGTCACCGGCCGTAGAGTAGACGTAGATTAGGTCCGCCGCGCCAAGATCCGAATCGGGCTCGATGATCCCTTCGGGATAGAACGGGTCGCGGATCAGAAGCTTATTGTCGCTCGTATAGCCGTCGAGGGTGACGACGTGACCTCCTTGACGCGGGCCGAGCACGCCCGGTGAAGTCTCCAGATACCAGCCGATGTGGAGCATGACGTCTTCGCCGCTGGCGATTTCCGACTTGATCCAGTTAAGCGTGGCCGTGTCGCCGTGACTGCCCACGCTGTAGCCGTTGTAACCGCTGCCCTGGAACTTGACGTCGAATTGGTTGAGACTGTTGTTGTTCGCACTGCGGAGGTAGCGGCGCAGTCCTTTGACATAGTTGTCGCGACTGGTACCTTTGAAAAACTCGGGCTCACCAGGGTCCCCAAAGTTCGGATTTGGAATTCGGTTCGTCTTCGAGTCGGTGGCGAGCCGGTCGATGAGCCCGTTGTGGTCGCCGCCGTTGTCGTCATCCCAAGCGTCGGGCACGATGTCGTAACCCTGCTTGTCGAACCAGGTGAAAGAGTTCGCGGCTGCGGTCGGAGCGCAGTGGTAATCACCGCCGTCCTCCCGGCCGGCCTTCTGCTGGTCGAAATCAGGAACGCCATCGCGAAAGAACGAGGAAGGCGGAAATGCCTGAACCGGCAGGGCCGCGATCGATGCGAAGACAATCGTCGCAACGCCGACGGCTACCCACCGACAAGACCGTCTCCAGTAACGTGTGATTAGAGCTTTGCACATGGTACACTCCCCGGAAATCATGATGATGGCCGCAGACGGCGCCGGAAACACTCCGGGGCGGAAACCCGTATCGGCCGTATGTGCGTACTGAACTCCCCAATTCTGAAACCGCAGGCCGGCTCCAAGGTCGGCCACGTTTACGTTGGTGTCAACTGGTCACCGAGGCAGCCACGCAGGAATTGCTTGACTGCTCCAGAAACTCGGCAATCGCGTCAAACTGGCTCTTTGCGTCGAGCCCCGCCTCACGGACAACCGCTTCGGCCTTGCCGCTGCCAAGGTAATGGCCCTGCTTGAACGGATAAAGCGTCATTTCGCGCCCCCGCTCCGAGGTTACCCAGCGATACATCGTGGGCAGCGTGAAGCCGGTGATGCCGATTGCCGACTGTGCCCGTTCTTCCGGGAAGATACGCTTCTGCTGCCCGGGAGGAAGCATATCGAACAGTTCGGCGCTGGCAACGTAGTAGGCATCCACGTCGATACCCGCCTGCGCGAGCAGCGGAAGGGTGCCGCTGACGAATTCATAGGCGACCTCGCTCCCCTGGAGGACAACGCAGGCGGGGCTATCCGTCTTGGCGCGATGCAGTAGGTAAACCCCTTTCGCCGCCTCCTGGGCCGACGAGAGCCCCAGCGCGTCGCGATTCACCACGGTTTCCGTGGGCCTGGTCACGAACGGGCAGATGACCGCCGGGCGCCGGGCAAGTGCAGCCGACATCAGCACCCAGCACTCGCGCGGGTCCCAAGGCGTCAGAGTGATGACGGTGCCGCGGGGAAAGTTCTCTTGGAGAAGTTGCAGCGATTGCGGGTCGGCGTGGGTAGGGCCGTCTTCTCCCGTTTTCAGGCCGGCGTGGGCGCATACGAGGATCAAGGGCGTGTATTCCTCTTCCCGGTGAACGCTGTGCCGCGACTGGCATCCGATGGCGTACAGCCTGGCGGCGATATGACCCAGCGGCGCCATGAAGGCGCCGTACGAGGAGCATACGCCAATGTGACGGCCGAACGCCGCGATGCCCGACATGACTCCGGCTTGCGCGTCCTCGCATATCCCGCCGATCGACAGTTTCCGGGATTGCGGATTGGTGGCCGCGTTGTAGTATCCCTCGGGAAAACCCTTATTGATTGCACCGACGCTTGTCGAGTCGACCAGGTCGGCGGCGGCCACGAACAGGGCGCCCCCACCCGCCTTGTTGTAGTAGTTCAAAACGCGGCCCAACTCGGCCCTCAGCGTCGTCGCGGTTCCTGCGGGCAGGAGCAGTTCCGGGGGCGGGGCGACGACGTTGTTCCGGGCGACGTGGTAGACGCGGTCCAGCGATGGCCGGTCCTTTCTCGGCGTCCGGTTCCGAGAGTCCAGCCGGAGCCGGGCATCGGCAAGCCCGCGTGCAAAGTACTCCGTCATGGCCGTCTTGCTCTCCAGTTCGGCCCGGATAGCCGTCAACGCGTCCCAGAAGCACTCTTCCACAATATCGCCCGCCTTGCCGCCCCGGCAGCGCTGTTCTCCGTTTTCGCAGAAGGGAATGGAAGTCTTCGCATCTTCGATCAGGGGCTTCAGGACGTCGAGGAATCCTTTGCTGCACAAGCTGTGCCCTGCGCCATGCGATTTCCTTCCTTCAATGCCGTACCGCCAGCCCTTTTGCGTCCGGTACACGATGGCGGTAGGCTGCTTGTTGTCGAGCCGGGCAGCCGCCCGGTGCGCGGCCGCGATCTGGTGGAAGTCGGTGCCGTCGGGCACCGCGATGACGTTCCAATCGTGGAGATACGCGAATTCGGCCGGGTCCCATTGCACGTAGTCGCCCGGATTGGCGTCGAGGCGGCAGACGGCGTCGCTATCGATGGAGGCCTGGTTCCAGTCGACGTGGACGACCACGTTGTTCAAACAAGCGCTCCCGGCGGCGGCAAACGCCTCGCTTACCCGGCCCGGCGTCATGCCCCCCTCGCCCTCGATCACGTGGACCATCGGCGCACTTTCGCCGTAGTAGTCCCGGGCGGCCAGAGCCAATCCGATGGACGACGCAATGCCGACCCCCGACGCGCCGGTCGCCAGGCGCACAAACGGCGTTGCCGGTGTTGGGTGGCCGTCCAGGGCTTTGGCACTGAACTTCTTGAAAAGCGCCGTGCCCGTAAGCGGATTCCTGCGGAATCCCAGCATGTCTTCCAGCCGGAGTTGTTCGCCCAGGGACTCGGGCAACAGGTCCGGCGCGGCAATACGGGCTATTTCGTTCCTCAGCGACCAAAGTGAATAGAGCCCGAGCGCCTTGTGGCCGGCTGCATATGAAAGGACGTCGGCGTCGGGCCGGTCCGGATTGCTCATGTCATAGTCGAGGACGCCGAATGCCAGCATGGCGGCGAATCTGCCCGACGAAATGGAGCCGCCGGGATGGCCGGACAGCGGGACGTAGTTGTAACACATCGCGATCAACGCGCGGTAGAGGAGGTCGAACGTTTCGTAGTGCTTGACGCTCTCTTCCGACAACCGGCTCTCGCAGCGGGCGTCTTCCGCGTCGATTTGCACATGCGTGGCGCGCCGCGGCCCAAATGTGAATTTCATGAATCCCTGCTCCTTTGCTCATGTTGAATGACAGCTTGCCTCATTCGTATGTCGAGGCGACCAATTCGAACGGGTGCTTGACTTCGATCCGGCTCCCGGCCTGCTTCAGACCGTCCCGCATCTGAATGAGGCACGCCGGGCACCAACTCGTGACGACGTCGGCGCCGGATCGTTCGACATTCCGGATCTTATCCTTGCGCAGTTCCACCGAGAGATCGTAGTGTTTTCCCAATCCCCACGGTCCTCCGAGCCCACAGCATTCGTCGGCTCCGGGCATGTCGACCACTTCAACGCCGGGAATCCGGTTCAGCAGATCGAGCGTTCTGTTGGCCGTCGCGCTCACCTTGTGGCCGAGCCGTTCGTGGCACGACACGTGGACGGCCACCTTCCGGCGGACCGCCCTGGTCCCCGCCTTCATGTTCGCCGATCCCAGCTCCTCTAGGATCAGCCGCGCCGGGTCGAAGCACTTGCCTGCAACGTCGCGGGCTTTTCTCTCATACACCGGGTCGCCAATGCGGGCGAACGTGGTTGCGTATTCCTTGAAGGCCAGGAGGCACGTGGGGCAATGCGCAACGACATACTTGTAGTCGTGAAACAGGTCGATGTTGTAGCGGGCCAGGCGAAGGTATTCGTCCATATTGCCCGCAGCCGCAAACGGTTCGCCGCAGCAGCGTTCGGCGGGCAACGACACCCTCCAGCCGTTGTGGCCCGCAATCGCGATGAAGCTCTCCATGATGGGTTCCGCCAGGAGATCGGAACTGCAGCCGTAGAAGTAGCCGACGTCGGCCTTCGACGCCGGCAGATTGTAGAGCTTCGGGTACCGGGCCTGCACGGTGCGCCAGGCCAGCGGCGGCAGATATCGGCGGAGCGGCACATGGGTTCGAAGCAGCCGCTGGGGCAGTACGGCGAGAATGGCGCGGCCCAGCGGGTTGCGCCAAAGGAACTGTGCCAAGCCCGCCGTCCGCACCACCGCGTTGTACAGGAAACGGTGCGAGACAATGTACTCGATGATCGGCGGAACGATCCGATTGCGCTTCGGGCTGCGTATCCTTCCCACCATGTCGATCATGCTGGCGCTGGTCGGGCATTTCGACGTACATTGCCCGCAAAGCAGGCACATATCGAAGACCTTCTCGAACAGCGGGTCGTCCCGGAGCGACGCCGCGTCACCGCCCTCGAGTTCGTGCGCCAGCACCCGCTTGAAGACGGGCGCGGCTTCGCTGCGGGCAGTGAACTCGCCGGGGAGTTTGCTGAAGACCGGGCAAGCGTCGGCACATTGCGAGCAGCAAGAGCAGACGCCGGAATAGAGGTGGGAGAAATCGCCGAACCGGGCCAGGTTCAACCGGCTTTGGTGCTCTTCGACGCCCACCAAGGTGGCCACCGCCTCGCGCAGATCCATGCTCCGCGCCTCCTTGATGATCTTCGTCCCCGGATGCAACACGGCGCCGGGATCGACCTGGTCCTTGATGCGGACGAACAAGTCGAACAATTCGAAGCCGAAGACATGCGGCAGAATCATGCCCCTGGTCCTGCCGTCGGCATGCTCACCGCTCATGCTGCCCCCAACCTTGGCGACCTCCCGCGCAATTCGCGACATCACGTTGATCAGCCTTGCCCGGTCCTCGGCGTCCTTCAGGTTCAGCAGCAGATAGATGTGGAAGTTGCAGTCGCCCGCATGTCCGTGCGTGCCCGCAACGACCCCCTCTTCGCCGAAGATCTTTTCCATGGCATGGACGAATTGCATGATCTTCACGCCGTCCCGCGGCAAGACCACGCATTCGATCATCGTAAGCGGCCTCTTCTTCTTGTCGTATGCATAGAGAACCTGCAAGGCGTTTCGGCGGCCTTGCCATAGCATGTCCTGACGCGCGGGGTCGGTAGCGACTTCGAACCCCATCGCGCTGTCGGGATACTTCCGGGCCAGCAGTGTCCGCAGTTGCTCCACCTGACTGGCGATCAGTTGCTCCGCCTCCTCCTTGTCCATCCTGCGGATCGTGCCGATCCTCCGGGCGGGATCCCGCGGATCGGGAGCGACGTGCAAGTCGTCGAACTCGACCAGGTACATCACCTTGGCGTCTTCCGGGATGTTCATCGCAGGAAAGGTGCGGCGGATGAGCTCGAGATTAGTCGTCATGGCCGTATCGAAGCACGAAGGCCCCAGTTCGAACACCGCTGGAATGGCGTCGAACGCGTCGTTGAGGCTCGTGAAATAGACAATGCAGGTCGCCTTGTTCGTCGCCAACGGCAGGGCCCGCAGTTTGGCCTCCGTCACGATTCCCAACGTCCCCTCGCTGTGGGCGAACAGGATGCTCCAGTCGCGCGGGGCGCCGGCCTCGACCTGCCGGAGAATGTCCAGGACGTTGTAGCCCGACGAGTTCTTGGGCACGCGGGGAAACCGTTGCTCGATAACTTCTTTGTTCTCGCGCACCAGTTCGAGAATGCGATTCCAGGGCTGCGTCCCGGATTGGATTGCCGAGGTCCACGTGCTCGTGCCGTCGGCCAAGACGACGCGGGCGTCGAGCACCTGGTGCTGGGTTGTTCCCAGTTTGCACGAGTTGGCGCCGGAGGAATTGTTGGCGATCATGCCGCCGATCGTCGCCATATCGGTCGACGAGGGATACGAGGCGAGAAAGACCCCGTGCTCCTTCAAATACTTATTGAGGTTCGTGCAGATAACGCCGGCCTGCGCCCACACGCATTTCCCGCCTTCGGGATGGTCCTCCAGTACGCGCATTGCATCCATCGACCGCATGTCGAGGACGATGCCCTCTCCCACCGACTGGCCCGGCAAGCCGCTCCCGGCGCCCCGGGCCGTGATGGGAATAGCATGCTCGCGCGCAAACGCCACCGCATTCTCCACTTCTTCGTGGCTGCGCACGCCGACCACCGCCTTGGGTTCCATCTTGATGGGCCCGACGTCGGTCGAATACCCGAGCAGCGCGACCGGATCGATGTCGATGTGCGACTCGACGATCCCTGCACGGATCAATCCCTGTTTGATCTCTTCGCTGCCGAGCCTTCCTTCACGGATCGGCCGCCGGGCAAGCCTCTCAGCCGCCAGAAGTGCCAGGTGGGTGTTCCGTCCGCCGAAACCAGGTGACGCGCCGTCGGGCAGCCGGATGTTCACGGTGGCCTCTCCGCCGAATACGAAGGCGAACTTGCGCCGCGGGTGGGTCGGATTCGTAACGAGTACCAGGCACAGGTCCGCCACGTTTGTCCCAGTTGGCCCGGTCCGGAGGTCCTGGCGCACTCTCTCAAACAAGGTCGCCGAGTCGTAACGGCGGAGATGGTCCTCGTAGTCGAGCCCTCTTGCCTGCGCGGCCGCAAGCGTATTGGCGTCGGCAATCGCGCCGGCAAGCTCGGAGTGGCCGTCGACGCCGTCGGTCGAGAAGCTCGCAAAGGTGACCCGGTCGTTGTCGGCCAGGGAAGGCGACACCGTGTCCCAAATGTGCTGAATCTCGTCGCTGACTTCTTCTTTGATCTTGTCTGCGGTCGTCCCTGTATTCCATCCGCAGAGGCGGACCGCGTAGCCGAGCTGTTCGGCCTTCTCCCCGGCGGCCGCCATTGCCTGGTCATTGTCGGCGATGATGACGTACTGCGACTTGTCGGGCGCCAGCAGCGCCGACGACTTCGAGAGCGTTTCCCGGTCCTCCCGCCCGACGTTGCGTTCGATGTACTGCCGGATGGAGGGCGGCGTGCGGTTCCAGAGTCCGTGATCGGCAAGCACCTTGCGGGCCATTTCGAAGGTGGAATCGTCACCCACCGTGGGACCCGACGAAATCACCGAAGGATCGTCGACGATTCCCGTCTTCGTTACGGGAACGTCGGACAGCACCAGCGAGATGAAGGCGCCGGCATTCTTGGCATACTTGCGCATGCCGCCCCCCTTGAGCGGATCGATATGCTTGCGGACGCAATTGATCTCGTCGATGGTCGCGGGAACTGTCAACAGAAGCCTGCAAACGGCCTGGTAATCGTCCAGGCCGACACCCTCGACCGGGAGGGCCATCAGCGCGGAGCCGCCACCGGAGATCAGCGCGATGACCAGCGTGCGCTCGTCGGCCTGCTCGAGGAGCCTGATCATCTCCTTGGCGCCTTCGACGCCCTCTTCATTCGGGGTCGGGTGATCGGCGGCGTACAATCTCAAATTGTCGGCAATCGTCCCGTGGGCCTGATCTTGATAGACGTTCAGCGCTCCTGCGGTAATCCTTTCGCCGACGATGGCCGCGAGTTCCGTTGCCGTGCGCCTCGCGGCCTTGCCGCCGCCCACGACAATCAGGTTATCGTACCGCGTCAAATCGTACTGCCTGCCGGCAACAGTCAGAACGGCCGTGGTTGGGTCGAACGACACGTAGCGCCGCACGGCCGATTCCGGAAGCACCCGACTCAGTGCGGAGGCCATGATTTCGCGGGCATCGCGATGGGTGGCTGGCCCCTTCACGCGTCTTGGAGCGTCGCCTAACAGGGCTCGCGCGGTTTCGGTCTCCAATTGTCTTCTGCGCTGAGATTTCGATACCGGTGGCTCGAAGGAAACAGTCACGTTCTCTCCCCTTTTGACTCAAAGTGCAGATGGTTCGAAGGCGAATGCCATTCCGTCGACGACGAGTCGCCCCTTCTCGACGTCCAGTTCCACGCATGGCTGACGACTGGTCGCGTCCGGTCCTGCTTCGAGAATGAACTTGACCAGCCAGCGGTCCGGCGGCGCGTACTCGCCGCGCTCGTACGCCTTGACGGCATCTGGAAGCGAGATCATGGCGAAGTCGCTCTTGGCGGCTGCCCGCTCGAAGTCCGGGTCGAAGCTCTTGGCAATGATCGCCCGAATGCGCGCCGTATCGAGAAGACCCGCTAACCGTTCGGCAGACGGTCCTGCAGCGAAGTCGTGGCCCGCGAAAAGAATGTCGTCCGTCGAAACGCCCTTGGCGAAACCGGCCGCTATCATCCGGTCGGCGCCTGGCGTTCGCCGGCACTCGCTCCGACAGTTGGGAGCCGGCATAATCGCTTCCGCGACAACTCGGTCTCCGAATCTCCAGGTTCGCATAAGCTGCCTCCCTCTCTTGGCGTTACGGTTTGCAGCAGCGACCGGCTTTGCGAAGCTCTATGCACGGGAAGCGACGCGAAGCCTTCAGTTTCCGACCCACCTCTACCTCTGTCCGAACGCTGATCGAATCGGAGGGATAGTAGTGAATCAATCGGTATTATACTATTCGACAGAAGGCCGTCAAGAGGTGAGTGTCCGTTTTTCAACGGAATTTCGGACGAGGGCCCTATTAGGGGGGTGCTATTAAACTCGAAGAGGGTATCACTTGATCAATCGCGACGGATCGTCTTCGCCGATCAGGCATTTCACGTGCTGATCGATTTAGATGTGGTAGTCTGCTACCAGAGGCGCCGTCGTGGTGGCGTGCTCGTCGACAATGTCCTGAAGGGACGTGGTGTCGTACAGCTCGGAAAGGTACGACTCTGCCCGGTCCCAAAGGCGGGCGAACGGACAGCGGTTTTGCTTCGCGCAATGACGCCCGCCTGAACCGGCCATGCACTTCACAGGCGCCAGAGGCCCATCGATGAACCGGATGACCTCGCCAACCGAGAGCACCTCAGGCGAGACCGCCAGAACGTACCCCCCGTTGGGGCCTCTTGTCGAATCGAGCCAACCGGCCTGACGCAATTCCTTGAGAATCAACTCGAGGAAGTTTGTGGGGATCGATTGGGCTTCTGCAATTTCCCGGCTGGTTAACGATCCCTGCTCCTGCCTCTTGGCCAGTTCAAACAGCGCCCGCAGGGCGTATTGGCATTTTCGCGACAGGTTCATTCAGCAACTCCTCATCCCCGAGATCGTACTACTCCAATCTGAATTCTAATGCCGGTTTCGAGAGCTGTCAATAGTGAAAGCCACTTAGTGGTGGTATACTGTAGCCCATAAGGATGTTTCTTGTGCCACACGGTCATTCGCACCGGCAGCATCATTCGGCGGACCAAGGACCGCGGCGGGCGCGGGCGCAGGATCGTGCTCCGGGGGCCAGGCGGATATGGGGACTTGAGGCTCGTGCGTTGGCGCGGGATGATGGTGCCGTTGTGGCGCGTCGCCGAAACCCTCCTGAGCCGGGACATCTTTGCCGCGGAGCCAGAACCATGACCGTCCGAGACCTGCTTGTCCGCAGCCGGAGCTTCCGGCGGTTCCGAGAAGATCGGCCGATTGACGGCAGCCTGCTGCGGGAACTCGTCGACCTGACCCGACTGTGCCCCTCGGCGGCCAACCGGCAGCCTCTGAAGTACCTGATCTCGTGCGATCCCGAGCGAAACGCCCTGATCTTCGGCCATCTTCGCTGGGCTGCCGCCCTGAAAGACTGGCCGGGGCCAGCCGAGGGGGAACGGCCGACCGGGTACATCGTGATCCTCGGCGACACCCGGATCGCTCGCGACTTTCATTGCGACCACGGCATCGCGGCGCAGAGCATCCTGCTGGCGGCGGTGGAACGCGGCTTGGGCGGTTGCATGGTCGGCTCGATCGACCGCGAGGGGCTCCGCCGCCGACTGAATCTTCCCGGGTTCCTGGACATACTGCTCGTGCTTGCCCTGGGCACGCCCGCCGAGACCGTGGTCCTCGAAGAAGGGGGGAGTCCGGACGCGGTTCCCTACTGGCGCGATCGTCAAGGGGTGCATCACGTTCCCAAACGGCCGTTGGAGGAGGTGTTGGTGCAGATATGAGCCGGAGGTGAACTCCTCGCATGACAGTCCGGGCATGGATCTTGCCTTCCACCGCTGGTATTGGCTGCTGCACTACGACGCCGGCGGCGCAATCTTCAAAGGCATCCTCGTCTGCGACGGGCCGGCGGTCAGCCGCTTTCGGGACGCGCGAACCCGGTTAACACGACAACATAGCACGACCTGCCGCGAAACTGATTTCAATCATGACACTTCCAACAGCGAGGTTCCCCATGACTCCCTTGTCCAATTCGAACCGACCGGCGACAGCCCGTCTCGGCCGCCGTGAGTTTCTTGGCGCCTGTGCGGCAGGCGTGGCCGCGGCGCACTTGACGCCGACGCGCGGGTGGGCCGGGCCGACGGCGGATGCCAGGCCGGTGCACACCGCGCCGCTGGCCATGTGGGCGCTGACCGGAACGCTCAAGTCGGCAGAAGTCGACCGGCAACTCGACGCATTCGCCGAGGCCGGCTGGGGCGCAGTGCTCTATCCTCGCTGGGGCTTGGAACTCGAGTATCTTGGTGATGCCTGGTTCGAACGGATTCGATATATCGTTGAGCAGGCAGCGGCCAGGAAGATGGAAATCTGGCTGTACGACGAGTTTTGCTGGCCCAGCGGACATGCCAAAGGCCTGGTGACCAAGGATCGCGAAGAACTGGCCGCGGAGCTTCTCTATGTCCAACGCGACGGCAGCAGCCGCATCGAACGCGATTTGGGGAGCGCCAACATGCTCTTGCCGCAGGCGACCGACCGGTTCCTTGCCGTAACGCATGAGCGTTACGCAGCCGCCGTCGGCGAGTACTTCGGGAAGACGATTCGTGCCATCTTCACCGACGAGCCGTCGCTGGCGCTGCAACACAAGGGGCGTGCGCCCGGCGATACTTCCTGGCGGTTCATGTGGTCCGACGTGCTCGGCCAGGTCCTGGGCGGCGACTTCCGCCAGCGGCTTGCCGCGGCAGGCGAGAAGGCGGCTGAGTCGCCTCTGTGGCGCGAGTATTGGGCGGCGTATGCCAAGGTGTTTCACGAAGCCTGGACGCAACCCATCGCCCAGTGGTGCAGGACGCACGATATCGCCTTGTCCGGCCACCTGCTGGGCGAGAATGATTTCGGTTCGCACGTCACCAACTATGGCGGTTTCCGGCGGCAACTGGACGAATTCCATCTTCCCGGCATCGACGAAATCGGCACGCGATGGGAGGTCGACCGCTGTGAGGCGATGACCCTGGCCGCCATTGCCGAGTACCCCGGCAGCGAGCGGATGGCCGAGGTCTTTGCCCTGGGACCTTGCGACATGCATCTCGAAACCATGCGCAAGATGGTCGACGTATGCTCCGTGTGCGGCGTGGATCGGTATGTCATGGCCATCTGCCCGCACGACCTGAGCGGCAACTTCACCAATCGGAAGTACCTGGGCGTGCATGGGATTCAGCAGCCGTGGTTCCGCGATTACGCTCGCGTCTGGGCCGACTACCTGGCCGAAGCGGCCGGGCGCGCCCGGCAGGCGCAGCCGCTGGGCGTGCCTTGGCCGGCCGAGGAGGAGCTTTGGCAGGCGGCGGGACCGACCCCGCGGCAGTCGGCCCGATTGCGCGAGATGACGAAGACATTCAGCGACGCGGCTCGGGAGGTCATCCGGCATCGCGTGGCGAGTCTGGAGGCGAAGCGGTTGGCGAGTTGTCCGCCGGCCGCGAGCGTTGACCGCCGGAAGCTGGAAACGACCTGGATGTTTGAGCCGGTGGCCATGAACTCCTTGCGACTGGACGGCCCGGCGCTCCATATCGTTGACCGGCCGGAAGCGCTGGAACTGTCGGTCCAATCGCAGCTTGTGCGGGGCCTTCGCATAAACGGCGTGGCCATCGATTTGGCTGCCGCGCCGGCCGATGCACAGTTCGACCTGAGCTATCGCCGCGTTTCGATCGGCAGCTTGCTGAAGGAAGGCGGGAACACGTTCGAAGTTGAGACGGACGAACCTGCCCCGTTGCCGTTCCTCCCGTCGCTGGTCTTGTGGGGCCGGTTTGCGGTGGACGGGGAAGGCCGCCTCGTCGCGCCGCCGAAGACCATCTCCTTGGGCGACTGGCGCAAGCGCGGTTATCCGATGCTCTGGGGCCTCGGCCGGTATCGGACGACGGTCGATTGGCCCACCGCGCCCACCCGACTGGAACTCGATTCCTTTGCCCTGCCGGCGCGAGTGGTGGTCAACGGGCGCGAATGCGGCCGGCGTCCCTGGTCGCCGTTCGAGTTTGAACTGGCTGGCGCCGCCCGTCCGGGACGCAACGAGGTAGTGATTGAGGTGGCCGGAACTCTAGGCCACCTTCTGATCCCGAAGGAAGCATGCGCCATCGGGCTTATGGATGTCTGGGTGGCATGAACCATCCGCCGGACCTTTCATGTCGATTCGAGCGCGGGTGTGGACGCCAGCGACGGCTTGCAAACCACCCCGGGCGTGGCTCGCGCAGGCCCACCAAGGATTTGCCCGACCCTGTCCCTACACGAACAGTCCGGGCTAAGAAGAAAGCCGCCCGAAGGCGGCTTCAGCGATGTCAGAAGCGGAGGGCACGGGACTCGAACCCGCAACCCCGGTCAAGGGGCACCTCATTTCCAGTGAGGCTGCTAACCAATTCGCTTACCCTCCGGATGCGCGGGCGCAGCTATGCGGAACCGCTAATGAGCTTGATGAACTCTTCGTTGGAGTTGAACTTGGCCAATTTCGACGTGAGCTGTTCCATGGCATCGACGTGGTGCATGCTCGAAAGCGTGCGGCGCAGCATGGTGACGGCGTGGAGCCATTCCGGCGGCAGGAGCTTTTCCTCGCGCCGCGTGCCGGACTGGGTGATGTCGATGGCGGGCCAGATGCGCCGGTCGGCCAGCTTGCGGTCGAGCACCAACTCCATGTTTCCCGTTCCCTTGAACTCCTGGAAAATCAGCTCGTCCATGCGGCTGCCCGTGTCGATCAGCGCCGTGCCGACAATGGTCAGCGAGCCGCCCTCTTCAAACAGGCGGGCGGTGGCGAAGAGCTTCTTGGGAATGTCCATCGCCTTGATATCGACGCCGCCCGACATGGTCCGGCCCGTGTTGCCGACCCACTTATTAAACGCCCGGGCCAGTCGCGTGATGGAGTCCATGAGCATGACCACGTCTTTGCCCATTTCGGCAAGTCGTTTACAGCGCTCGACGACGAGCTGGGAAAGGCGGACGTGGCTTTCGATTTCGCGGTCAAGACTGCTGGCGACGACCTCGCCGTTGACCGCGCGTTTCATGTCGGTCACTTCTTCGGGCCGCTCGTCAATGAGCAAGACAATCAGCTTGACCCCGGGGTAATTCGTTGAGATTCCGTGGCTGATGTGCTGCAGCAGGATGGTCTTGCCGGTTCGAGGGGGCGCCACGATCAGCGCTCGCTGCCCCTTGCCCAGCGGCGTGAGCAGGTCCATCACTCGCGTGGTGAGCGGCTGGGCGCCCGTTTCGAGCTTCAGCCACGATTCAGGGTTGATGGGCGTTAGCTCGTCGAAGGTCTTGACGTTCCGGTACTCGTCGGGGTCCATTCCATCGACGTCTTGGAGTTCCCGCAACCGGGGACCTTGCTGCTTTCGCGCCGGCTGGACCAGTCCGTTGAGAAACACCCCCTCGCGCAGGCGATACTTTTCAATCATGCTGCCGGGCACGAAGGGATCCGAAAGCTGGCGGACATAGTTGGCATTCGGGTCGCGCAGGAATCCATAGCCGTTCGGATGCATTTCCAACACGCCGCCACCGGGCTCGGTAACGCCCGGATCGCCGGCATCCACCGTATCGACCGGGCGGCTCCCGTTGTCCTCGATGCGTCCGGGCCGCGGCCGATGGCGGTTGCCCATCACTTGACTGCTACCGCGCCCCCGAGGCCGGTTCTTTTTTCGTTTGGCCATGAGAATACCTACTCAGTTTCCCTCAATGAATACGCTACTACCGCGCGCATTCGGATACGTGCGGATACGACGGAGATTTCACTCCACGAAACGACAGGGATGCATGTCAGGCATCGGATTCCGTCGATTTTCCTTCAATGCCAGCCAGGAGTCCGGGCGTCGGTTGCCGTTGGGTCACGACCACCAGCCTTCAAGTTGGCTCGAACGCCCCAAAAGCGCGAGCTTCTTGGAATAACGAATCGCGTAAAGTCGTGGCCCGATGCCCAGGCACGCTTTGTCCCGGCAGGGCATATTCCCGGCATCAACGACTTGCCACCCTGCTCCGGCCCGATCTTTCGCCCGGAAACAAAACGGGCGTTCTCAGATAACAGGCCAGATAACCGAGGCGAACTCGGCACAAGCGGATTCCAGGCTACTTAGCAGACAGGCCCTTCATGAATGGGCCATCCAGCCTGGGTTATTTATTCTAGCAAACTCTATTTCCTTATACAACAGGGCTGTGTGTTTTGCAAGAGGAAAGTCAAATGCGGGTGGTACTTCTCCGGAAAAATCCGCAATTCCCGCCTGATTGTTGACTTTTCCCCGAACTAGCCAATCGCACCATCCGATACTACATGACGTTGTCTGAGTGTATTGTTATCCAGTTGGCGTAAGGATGGCGAATATGCGGGCTTTAGCGAAGTCTGCTGTGGGACTCCTCTTGGCTGTGGGATATGTCTCGAGTGCGCTGGGCCAATCCGGCGTTCAGTGGCACCCCAACATAGAGGGGGCAAAGAGCCTGGCGGCCCAATCGGGGCAGCTCGTGATGGTTTATTTCTGGGCACCCTGGTGCCCGGTATGCTTTCCAACCGAACGCGATGTGCTGAGCCAGCCCAATGTCGCGACTTCCATCCATGCAGCATTTGTTGCGGTCAAGGTCAACTACGACGAGGCGCCCGAACTGGTGCGACACTGCGGCGTCCGCAGCTTACCGGCGATTGTGGTGCTCACACCGGAGGGAATGCCTTTAGATCGAGTCGAAGGCCGACTTGCCCCCCAGGAGCTTGTAAATCGGCTGGGCGCAGTGGCAGCCAACGCACGGAAGCCTGTCCAGCCACAACCTGTCCAGCCACAACCTGTCCAGCCACAACCTGTCCAGCCACAACCTGTCCAGCCACAACCGCCACTACAAAGCAATTATACACCGGCATCGCAAGGGGTTCAACAGGCGCCCGCTGCGCAGCAGAATCCGCCGTTGGGACTGGATGGTTATTGTGCGGTATCGCTCAGTGATGATCTCTTGGCTGCTCGGCGTCGCTGGGTGTTGGGCCAGAAGGCGCACGGTGTGATCCATCGCGGCCGAACGTACTTGTTCGCCGACGCCGAGAAGGCCGCTCGCTTCTTCCAGGATCCCGACCGGTATGCGCCGGTGTTGTCGGGCCAGGACGTGGTGCTGGCGGTCGACGAGGGCCGTTATGTTTCGGGGCAGCGTGAGCATGGGGCCTTCTTCGGCCACCGGGTGTACCTGTTCTCCAGTGAGGAGACCTTGCAGCGTTTCGAGAATCATCCGAACCGATACGCCGACGCCGCCGTGCGATTGGCGTTCCAGCCGGTGCCGCCAAGGTAGGGCCTGCAAGCTGCTATTCTTCGACCAGCCTTGCCAAGCGGACAACTTGCATTCGCACGCCCTCCAGGTCGGGGTTCAGCCTCAGCGCCCGACGGAAGCACTCCAGGGCCGAAACGTAACTGTCCAGTTCCAGATAGGCATGCCCCATGGTTGTGGCGGCGAGGAAATGGTAGGGATTGATTTCGAGCGCTTCGTGGCAGTCGCGAATGGCTTCGGGATAGTGTTCCTGGTGGAACAGGGCCGTGGCGCGCAGGTTCCATGCCTCGGCTAAATGGGGTGCCTCGTCGAGCAGCGTTTGCGCATGCCGTACCGCCTCGCGGTACTGCCTGGCGGCGTTCAGTCGCGAGATGAGCACCAAATGGCGCCGCTGCCGGGGTGAGCCAATGCGTAACCACACTTTGCGAATGGCGGCTTCCGCCAGGGTGCGTACCGTCCGGTCTTCATCGAGCATCGCCCGTCCCAGAGTGTGGTTGGCATCATACTCGGCCACCTGCCCCAGGGCGAAAACGGCTGCCCGCCGAACCTCGCGTTGATCGTGGCCTGCCAGCCGTTGAAGGGTCCCGGAATTGTAGTGCCGCGACAGGCAGTCGACAAACGCGACCGTGTTCCCGTTTTCCAGGAAGGCTTCGTAGAGCTGGGCAATCAGGGGCTCGCGGGCATGCTTCGCGCTCACGGGTTCAACTCCGAAGGAGGGCAGATAACTTCGATTGTACTCGAAGCCATCCATCTTGTTCAACGAAAAACCCTTCAATGCGCCGGTAGTTCCCGCTGGCCCGGATCATTCATGATAGGTAGAGTGGGTCAAACAAGCCGCTTCTTTGGTGGGTCATCGGTCGCTGCTTCCGGTGTGCTTCTGGGTCGCCGGCTGTGGATTAGCTTGGTTGCGGCTTGTGCAGACCCACCAATGAACCACGCGACCTTGACCCACCCTACGTAGAACAATCCGGGCTAGCGCGGATTATTCAGGACAGTGTAGGGTGGCGACAAGCAAGCCAAGACCCTGGTGGGCCTTCGGTCGCTCGGCCGGGCCTGCTTCCAGCGCACGGCGTGCAAACCACCCCGGGCGTGGCTTGCGCAGGCCCACCAAGGACTTATGCGACCTTGACCCACCCTACGCAGATGAGCCCGGGCTAGCATTCATGCCTGTTGTGCGGCACAATAGGGATAGGGGCAATAAGAGTTCTTTCTATGTGCTGGCCATACGCCCGAAAAGACCGACACTCGAAAGCCCTCCCTCGCCCGGAGGGGGTCCTTCTTGCCCTGGTTGTTTCTCTTCTTCCGCAGGCAGGGCCTGCCGATTCGGAGCGAGGGGAAGTCCACTGGGCAACCGGGGCTGCGTTGGCCAGTCGCTTAGCCACACCTGTAGGCATCACTCTGGGGGGAAGCCCGCTCCGCGAAGGCTTGTACCGGTTTGGCCGGACACAGCAGGTCGCGGTTCTCCTGGACCGGAGGATTGATCCCGGTCAGGAACTTGATGTGACGCTCCATCAGGTTCCGCTCGGGCAAGCATTTCGAGACATCGCCGAGAGGGGCAAGATGGGGGTGACCCAACTCGGTCCGCTCTTCTACTTCGGTCCGGAACCGGCGGCCGCGAAGCTTCGCACCCTGGCGGCCATGACGCGAGAGCAATTGCAGGGCCTCCCGCGCGATGTGGCATTGCGTCTTGCTCGGGCGCGCGCGTGGCGTTGGGACGATCTGGCCACACCGCGCGATTTGCTTGGCTTGCTGGCCAAGGAGGGTCAATTTGAGCTGGAAGGGTTGGAACGGATACCGCACGATTTGTGGGCGGCCGCTGATCTGCCCTCGCTCAGTCTGCTGGACCGGTTGACTCTGATTACGATCCAGTTCAACCTGACCTTCCTGGCGTCATCCGACGGCGCCACCATTCAGTTGGCGCCGCTTCCTTCTGAGATTGGCATCGTGCGCCGATACCCGGGCGCGCCCCACCCGAACGAGGCGATGGCGAGAATCGCCGCACTGGCGCCCGGGGCACAGGTCCGCTTATCGGGTGGAGAGGTGCTGGTCAAGGGCTCGGTGGAGGAGCACGAGCGCATTGCAGCGTCGCGCACTCCTTCACGCCCGGACGAGAATCCGGGGGACGCCGGTGACGTGGGCCTTACCCGGATCGAGCGCATGGCGGTCGAGAACGTTCCGGTTGGCGCCGTGCTGAAACACATCGCCTCGCAGTTAAATCTGGAGCTTAGGATCGACCACGCTGCGCTGCGAGAGGCGGGGGTTTCCTTGACCGGTCGGATCACCGTGCACGCGGAGGGCATCTCGCTCGACGAGTTACTCGAGCAGGTTGCCGGCAGTGCCGGGTTGGCGCTGCATCGCGATGGGCGAGTCGTGGACGTTCGACCCGAGCAATAGCCTGGGGTTCAGCACCCGTGCTTCTCGAGCTTCTCGCGAAGCATATCGGCGGTGAACGGTTTCACGAGATAGTCGGACACACCGGCCTGAATGGCCTGCATGACACGGCCTTTCTCCGCCTCGGTGGTGACCATGATAATGGGCACCTTCGCGTCTTTCGTACGGATTTCTTGGACCACTTCCAGACCCGTCTTGCCCGGCATGTTCCAGTCGGTCAGGATCAGGTCGAACTGTCCGGGCTGGAACAGGGAGACGGCTTCCGCACCATCGGAGGCTTCCACCGCTCCGCTGACTCCGACGGCCTGAAGTGACCGAAGGATGATCTTCCGCATCGTACTGGAATCGTCGGCGACCAAGACGCGCGCGCTCATGATAGTTCCTCTTTGCTTTTTCTGACCAAGGCGGAATCTTGCCGGAGGCCTGGAGACCACGCACCGGAGGCCCCCGCGGCCGAGGGGGGCGGCGTCCGATTGCTGCGTGACGCCGCCCAACTCGCTCAGAGTCGCAGTTGCCAAAGTCGCCCCTGCGAGACTGTGTCCAACCCTAGGTCGGCAATTGGACAAGTCAAACGGCGCACGGCCGCACTGGGCCGATCTGGCCGATTAGCGGCCAACCGGCTGACTGCGTCCAAAAGCGTAACGTATAGTTGACGCGGAAACCGGCTCACGGTGTATGCCGGCACAAGGGCGCGGCCGCGTGACGGCCGCCGTTCCCTGCGTGCATCGGGCCGGAACGAGGGCGAAGTCTGCCTTCCATTTTGTCAATCTCCGCACAGTATCAAGGAGCGTAACCGTGTCCACCAAAACCGCAGAGCTTGCAGTCCAGGACAGCCATTTCACCGAGGCGACGGGGACCATGCAGTTGGTCAGCTTCCGTTTGGCGCAAGAGGAATACGGCGTCGAGATCACGAAGGTGCAGGAAATCATTCTCATGGGCGAGATCACGCGGGTTCCACAAACCCCGGATTACATCAAGGGTTTGATCAACCTGCGCAGCACGGTGATTCCTATTGTCGATCTTCGCCTGCGTTTCGGGCTGGCACAACAGGAAGTGACGGACGAAACCCGGATCATGGTGGTCAACGTGGCCGGCAAGACGATCGGCATTATTGTCGACGCGGTCAGCGAGGTGCTGCGGATCCAGCACGAGCAGATTGCACCGCCGCCGCCGACGGTGGCCGGCATGGGTCGCGAATACCTCACGGGCCTGGTCAAGCTGGAGAATCGCCTGCTGATCCTCTTGGACATTGACCGGATTCTCGGGGAAGAGGAAGTGGCGGCCATCGACGCGGTGACCGTGTAGCCATCCCGTGCCCTTGAATGTGCGCCCGATACGCATTGAGCAAGGAAACCTAACGAAATGACAACGCTGCAGGCCGTGCCACCGATCACCCCCTTGGGGAACCTGGAACAGGTTACCGACAAGGAGCTGCGCCAATTCGCGGAGTTGATCTACTCGAGGACGGGCATTCGGGTGTCGCCTCAGAAGAAGATGCTCCTGTCGAATCGCCTTCGAAGAAGGCTGCGGCAGACGGGCATCGAGGGGTTCGCAGCTTACTTCGACCACTTGAAACGATTACCGGCTGCGCACGCTGAGTGGGACGCATTCCTGCAGGAGATCACCACGCACGAGACCTACCTGTTCCGCGACGAGCAGCAGTGGGCGTGGTTCCGCAACGTGTACCTGGAAGCCGTGAGCAGCCTTGCCCGGTCCGGGAAGGGACCGAAGTCGCTGCGCATCTGGTCGGCTGCGTCGAGTACGGGCGACGAGGCCTATACGGCCGCCTGTTGCATTGCCGACGGCCTGCAAAATCTCTCGCTGTGGAACGTCCAGATTCTGGGGACCGACATCGGCATCGGCGCGGTCGAACAGGCCAGAGCCGGCGTCTTCGGCGAACGCGCAATGCGGCTCGTGCCTGAGACTTACCGCCACCGGTTCTTCACCAAGGCCAGGGACGCCAATCTCTGGCAGGCGAAGCCCGCCTTACGCGGCATTGTGAGCTTTCGGCAGCACAACCTGATGGACCCCCTGCGGGAGCGACCGTTCGATCTTGTGCTGTTGAAGAACGTCTTGATTTACTTTGATACGGATTCGAAGAGGACTGTTTTGGCCAACGTCAAGAGCGTCGTCCGCCCGGGCGGTTTGCTTTTGGCCGGGGCCGCGGAAGGGATTGCCGATTTCGTACGGGACTTTCAGCGATTGCAGCCCTGGCTCTTTCGCAGGAAGTAAAACCACAAGAGTCTCGGCCGGCGGAAGGGCGGAAGAACGCCTGCCCGGCGGCCCGCGAGTGAGTGCCTGAGTTGTTTTGAACACACTTACGCGGTGGAGAACGGGAATGAGCGACACGGAAGCGGTACCCCGGGACGAGTTCTTCGACAGCCTGCTCGGCGATTTCCTCGACGAATCGGGGCAGCTATTGGACCGGCTGAACGAGAACTTGCTGCAGTTGGACGAATGGGTTCGCAGTCTCGATGACGGCTGCCAGCAGCGTTGCGACGAAGACCTCCTGAACGAGATGTTCCGTTCGGCGCACAGTCTGAAGGGGCTGTCGGCAATGCTCGGCCTGACGGACATCAACACACTGACCCACAAAGTCGAGAACGTGTTCGACGCAGCCCGCAAAGACGAGCTGCCGATCAACGGCGATTGTGTGGAGATCGTATTCCAGGCCGTTGACCGGCTGGGTGCGCTCGTGCAGGCGTTGAAAGATCCGGGATCGGAGCCCGTCGAATGTGAAGGGGTTACTGACCAGATCGCACGCATGCTCCAGTCGGCGGGCTGTGAGAAGCAGCAGACTTCGCAGGCCGACGCGGAGCGTGCATTGCATACGGCGGCGGAAGAGTCCACCGTCGCCGAGCCGGCCGCGGCAATCGGGAATGAAGATTCCCCCGCCCCCGCCCCGGCGCCGGTGGTCTCGGGCCTTCCACTGCCCGAAAACCCTTCCGAGTTGCCTGCCGCTGCCGATGTGTTCGCTGAACTCGACGATGAAACGGAGACGCCGTCGAAGTACCTGTCGATCTTCATTGACGAAGCGGAAATGTCGCTCGACCAACTGACCGAGATCCTCCTGGCCGGTGAGGATGAGGGGGGGCGGCGGGCCGTCGAACTGCTGCTGGTTACGGCGCACCGCATCAAGGGATCCGCCGCGTCGGTGGGTTTGAACCGCCCGGCGAAACTGGCCCATTTCATGGAGGATGCCCTGCAGACTTTCCACGAGTTGCAGCGACCGCTCACGCCGCCGATCACCGACGCCTTACTCGCCTGCACCGATGCGCTTCGGCAATACGTCGAGAGCCTCAAGCACGGTGACGCAAGAACGGATGAGTTCCACCGTCTGGCGGCGACACTGATCAATGCCCGGGAGGCCGACGAAGTCCGCGGCGAGGTAGTCGATTTGGACGCCTCAGCGGCCGAGGCCGCTACGGTGGCGGCTCCCCCCGGCAGCGAGCAGCGAGAGTCCGGAATGGCCCCGATCCCCGGCAAAGCCACGCTCAGCGACGAGTTGCGCGCCAAGGTGGCCCTCGTGTCGCCCGACCCGGACACAACGAGCGTGGGGCGGGCGGTGTTCGAGAAGGGCCTGACGCTGGTGGGCCTTAAAGCCCAGTTGCTTCGCGAGAAGCTTGCGAATCTCGGCGATCTCTGCTACTTCGACCCACCCGGCGAAGACCTGGACGAACTCGAGATCCTCGAAGGCATTTCGTTCGGGCTGGTATCCGATGCAGCACCGGAGGTGGTCCTGCGGCAGCTTCACGTGGCAGGTGTGGCGGGGCTGTGCGTAGAGCCCCTACGACGCGCGGAGGCGGCGGCAAGGAGCGCAACCGGGGCGGAAGGCGCCGCGGTGGCTGTTACGGCTGTCCCAGCCGGGCAACCGAGCCAGCCGAGTCAGCGCACTCCGGGCGCCACGGCTGGCAACAATGCGGTCGTCGATCCACAGAGCCTGAAGGAGTCCATCGCCGACGGTCCGCGGGCGGGAACCAAGGCGCGTCCGGCCGATTCGGGCGCCAAGCCGGCCGAAACGCTTCGGGTCGACATTGAGCGACTCGATCACCTGATGAACCTTGCCGGACAACTCGTCATCAACAAGGCGCGATTCACTCAGATTGGCGATAGTCTCAGAAAGGCGATCGTCGGAAAACAGTCGTCCCAATTGCTGGGGAATGCCCTGGACTCGCTGCGGAAGATGGCGTCGGGCGCAGGCGAAGGGCACCCGTCCGACGTACAAGCCGAACTTGAAGAACTCCGTGCCGGCGCCCGGCGCATTCAGGCTGAACTGGAAGCGGTGGAGCGCGACCTGGCCCGAATGGCCGATATCCGTCTGGCGACAAACGACTTGATGGAAACCATCCACCAACTGGACCGCGTCACCGACGGCATCCAGCAGAGCGTGATGGACACGCGCATGCTGCCGATTGGGCCGCTGTTCACCCGTTTCAAGCGGGTGATTCGCGACATTACGCGGGGCAACGGTAAGCAAATCCGCCTTCTCATCAACGGCGAGAAGACGGAACTGGATAAGCGAATGATCGACGAACTGGGCGATCCGCTTATCCACATGGTTCGCAACTCGGCCGACCACGGAATCGAACTGCCCGACGAACGGGAAGCCGCCGGCAAGCCGAGGGAAGGCACCGTCAAGCTCAACGCCTTCCACCGGGGCAACAGCATTGTCATCGAGGTGAGCGACGATGGAAAGGGGCTCGACCCGGAAGGAATCCGCCGGAAAGCCGTCGAGAAGGGACTCATCACCGAGGCCGACGCGGAACGCATGACGCGGCACCAGCTCTTCCAGCTTATCTGGGAGCCTGGGCTAAGCACAGCCCAGAAGGTGACCGAGGTATCGGGCCGCGGCATGGGAATGGATATTGTCAAGTCGAAAATCGAAGACCTCAACGGTACGGTAGAGCTTTCGAGCGAGCCGGGCCAGGGCACGACAATGACCATCAAGCTGCCGCTGACACTGGCCATCCTCCCGAGTCTCATGGTCGAGATCGACGGGGACGTCTTTGCCATGCCGCTGGAATCGGTGGTCGAGATCGTGAGTGTAGGCCGCCAAGACGTCATGACGGTCTACGGCCAGTGGACCGCCCGCGTCCGGGGCCGCGTAGTCAGCCTCGTTCGCCTGCCGGAACTGCTGAGTTTCCACGGCGGAAGAGACTCCGAGCCACCCGGAAGCACGGAGGAGACGACCTTGGTGGTCGTAGGGGAGGCGGGAAGGGAAATCGGCCTGACCGTCAGCCGCGTTCTCGGCGAGGAGGACATCGTCATCAAGTCCATGGCCGAAAACTACCGCAACGTGCCTGGGATTGCCGGCGCCAGCATTCTGGGCGACGGCCGCGTGTCGCTAATACTCGACCTGGCCGCCCTGATTGATTTGTGCGCCGGAAGCAAGGTGGCCGCATCCGTCTGAACGGAGAGTGACGGCGGCGAGCACTGAACTACCTATGCGTGGACAAGGGAGATTGATTCATGACTAGTACCTGCGTGACTGAAGACCCCAAACTGGCGGTATTGCACCAACTGTTTGCGTCGGCGACGCACGATGCATCGGCGGCGATGTGCCAGTGGACTGACGGGCTGATTACGCTAACGCTGGACGAGGTGCGGGAACTGCCCTTGGCGGAAGCCACGCATGAACTCGATCTGGGAGATCAATTGCTCACCATGGTGGTGCTGAGCCTGGAAGGCGACATTGGAGGCGAGATGATCCTCACGTTTGATGAGGAGAACGGGCGGCAACTGGTCGCTTCGCTCCTGGGGCGCCCGGTCGGCAGCGATCCCGAGTGGAGTGATCTGGAAAAGTCAGCCCTCACCGAAACAGGGAATATCCTCGGCTGTGCGTATATGAATGCCATCACGCGGCTGATCAACCATGAGCTTGTGCCCACGGCGCCCTACTTCATCCAAGACTACGGGGCAAGCGTCTTGCAGCAGGCGCTGATGGTCCAGGCGATGACCAGCGACCACGTACTGGTTTGCCGCACGGGGTTTCACCGGGCCGGCGAGGAACTGAATTGGCGAGTGCTCTTCGTGCCCACCGCCGCCCTGCGCGAAGCGATGGAGCGCGCGCTGCATCGGCGGGCATAATACCGGGCCAAGAACTACGTATCAGATTGAGAGACTATGGCGCTATTCGCAACGAAGGAACACGATATGGCCGCGCTAACCGCCATCGCCGTACCCCAGACTGTCAGCGTTGGCATGGGTCAGATTACCGTCGGCGGGCCTCCCACCCGGCTCGGCGCGGTTCTGGGGTCGTGCCTTGGCGTGGCACTATATCACCGTCGGCTGCGCCTCGGCGCCCTGAGCCACGTGGTCTTGCCCGACTCCAGCGGACGGGAAGCCCCTCCAGGCAAGTTCGCCGACACGGCCATTCCGCACATGGTGGAGATTCTCTCGCGACAGGGGGCTTCCACCGGCGGCCTTGTCGCCAAGATCGCCGGCGGCGCCTGCATGTTCGGCGCGACGGGGCCCATGCAGATCGGGCTGGCGAATGCCGAGGCCGTGCGGCGCGAACTGAAGACACTACGGATACCCATCCTCGCCGAGGATATCGGCGGCACCAAGGGCCGGCGCATCATCTTTGATTGCGAATCTGGAACACTAACCGTCGAGATCGCCGGCTGTAGACCGAAGGTGCTCTAATGCGCCGACTCCTGCCGGGAGCCAGAACCCATGCAAAAGACACTGCTGATCACCGATGACGCACTGATTATCCGCACCATGATCCGGGACGCGGCCACCGCGGCTGGCTGGGAGGTTGTGGCCGAGGCTGCCAACGGGCAGGAGGCTATCGACGCCTATGCACGCACGCGACCAACGGCGGTCACCCTCGACCTGGTCATGCCGGAATACGATGGTCTGCACGGGCTGCGCGGCATCAGAGAACTGGACCCGGAGGCACGCGTGGTCGTCGTCAGCGCCCTCGAGCAGCGGAGCGTGCTGAAGGAAGCGTTCCGGCTGGGAGCGGCCGACTTTATTCTGAAACCGTTCAAGAAGGACGCGCTCATCACCACGCTGGACCAACTCATGGCCCACGTCACACCGGCGAATGCGTAGGCAAGTCTCTCCGGGACCCGCAGTTGGATAGGTAGGGTGGTGACAAGCAAGCCGGGACCCTGGTGGGCTGTCGGTCGCTTGGCCGGGCCTGCTTCCAGCGCACGGCGTGCAAACCACGTTGGGCGAGGCTTGCGCAGGCCCTAAGCGAGCACGGCGTCCAACTCATCACGAATGCGCTGCTCGATGAGCCCCTTGAACATGGCGGCCGCAAAGGGCAACTGCGCGGCGACCTTCACGTTGGATGCCTCGACGGCCACGGTGCCGGCAATCTTCATTCCGACCGCCGAGAACCCGAACGCCAGTTCGTTTTCCCGCCATTCTTCGCGAAACTCGCTCACTTGTCCGCCAAACTGGTCGCGCACCGAATCGAGTTTCTCACGCAGGCGTCGCAGGGCCTCCTCCAAACCGAGCTGGTGCGGAACGTCCATGGAAAGCAGAGCCATTCAATTGCCTCTTTCTAATATCACAGGAGGTCTCCTTGCGGAGCGGGGAACTGCTCGCACAGTTCGGAAACTTGACCGCGGACGCGTTCCGCAATCGCATCGTCCTCGGGCGCCCGGAGCACCTCGAGAATCCAACCGGCAACGGTACGCATTTCGGCCGCTTTCATACCCCGCGTGGTCAACGCCGGCGTGCCAATGCGAATGCCGGACGGATCCAGCGGCTTGCGCTTGTCGAAGGGGATCATGTTCTTATTGACCGTAATGCGGCAGCGGTCGAGCGCCGCCTCGGCAATCTTCCCGCTGACGCCCAACGACGTGACGTCGGCCAAAACGAGGTGGTTGTCGGTGCCGCCACTGACCAGAGTGAGCCCGCCGACCATGAGGGCCTCGGCCAGCGCCTGGGCGTTTTCGAGCACTTGCCGGCCGTACTGCTGGAACTCCGGCCGGAGCGCCTCGCCGAAGCAGACCGCCTTGGCCGCGACCACGTGCATGAGCGGGCCGCCCTGGATGCCGGGAAACACCGCCCGGTCGATTTCGCGGGCGTACTCGCTCTTGCACAGAATCATGCCGCCCCGCGGGCCTCGAAGCGTCTTGTGTGTGGTCGTCGTCACGTAGTCGGCCACCGGCACCGGGTCGTTGTGGACGCCTGCGGCGACCAGGCCGGCGTAGTGGGCCATATCAACCATGAGTTTCGCGCCGCAGTCGCGGGCAATCTGAGCAAATTCGGCGTGAGGGATTTCGCGAGGGTACGCGCTGGCGCCGGCGACGATCAACTTCGGCTGATACTCCCGGGCGAGCGCAGCGACCTGGTCGAGATCGATCCGGTGGGTATCCGGACGAACACCGTATGCATGGAACTGGTACAGCATGCCCGAGATGTTCAGGTGCATACCGTGAGTCAAGTGTCCGCCGTGGGCCAGGTCGAGCCCGAGCACGATATCGCCCGGCTTGAGAGCGGAAAGGTAAACCGCCGTGTTGGCTTGTGCCCCCGAGTGAGGCTGGACGTTCACGTGCTCGGCGCCGAAGAGTTGTTTGGCGCGATCGCGGGCAAGGTCCTCGGCCACGTCGGCAAACGCACAACCGCCGTAGTACCGCTTGCCGGGGTAACCCTCGGCATACTTGTCGGTCAGCACCGACGCACAGGCGGCGCGTACGGCCGGCGACGAATAATTCTCACTGGCAATCATCTCCAGCCCGCTCCGCTGACGCTGCATCTCGCCGGCAATAGCTTCCCACAGTTGGGGGTCCCGGTCCGGAAGGGGGTTCATCGATACCTCATATTTACTTAATCTTGTGGGAAATACTTTCGCGATGACGTTGGCACCAATCGCCGTAAGTCCATCTGGCGCGTCGTTCTGGCCGTCATTGCCGGTGCACAATGGGCACCCTGGAGGTGCGACCGGCTGTCAGCCCCAAGCCCGAGAGCGACTGATTGTCGGCGTTTCACCCCGTTTCGTCAACCGCCCCTCTTGCGCAGCCAGGTCCAGATATCTTGTTGCCGCCGCCCGATTGCGATATGATGAATCATATTGAGACTCATCGCTTCTCCGGGACATGACTTCTTATGTCGAATCAACGGGGTAACGCAAGGCCGGCAAAGCGGACGGTCCGCGCGCCGGCTACGAAATTCGCCCACTTGCGGAAACGCATGGAAAAGGTGCGTCTGCGCGGGCAGGTGAAGGGGAAGAAGGGCGTCTGACAAGCTTAGCTATGGGATATCGTACGCTTCGCGACTGTCTGCTCGACCTGCGTTCGGCCGGCCATTTGGTCGCCGTCGACGCATCGGTCGATGCCAACCTCGAAGCGGCGGAAATCCAGCGGCGACTCTTCCGCGCCGGCGGCCCGGCCGTGCTGCTGGAGAATGTGCGAGGGTGCGCGTTCCCGATGGTATGCAACCTGTTCGGCACCATGGACCGTATGCGGTACCTGTTCCGCGATACGCTCGAAGGCCTCCGGCAGCTTGTGAGCTTGCAGGCCGATCCGGCCGATCTGCTCCGCCGCCCGCGACTGTACCTGAAGACCCCATGGTCGGCGTGGAACGCCCGCCCGCGGCGAGTGCGGCGGGGGCCCGTCCTGGCCAACGAGACCACGCTCAGCCGCTTGCCGCAACTGAAGTCGTGGCCGGACGACGGGGGACCGTATATCACGCTGCCCCAAGTCTATACGGAAGACCCCGACCGGCCCGGCCTCGACCATTCCAACCTCGGCATGTACCGCGTGCAGCTTGCCGGCGGGCAATACGAGCCGGACCGCGAGGCGGGAATGCACTACCAGCTTCAGCGAGGCATCGGAGTGCATCATGCCACGGCGATCCGCCGGGACGAGCCGTTGCGGGTGAACGTTTTTGTAGGCGGGCCGCCCGCGATGAGCGTCGCGGCGGTCATGCCACTGCCCGAGGGCATGAGCGAGCTGAGCTTCGCCGGCGTGCTGGGCGGGCGCCGCGTGCCCATGATCTGCCGCGACGGTCAACTGCCCATCCACGCCGAGGCCGATTTCTGCATTAGCGGTTACCTCGATCCCGAAACGGTCAAACCGGAGGGGCCCTTCGGCGATCACTTGGGCTACTACAGCCTGGCACATGAATTCCCCGTGCTGAAGGTCGAGCGGGTGTACCATCGCAACGGGGCGGTATGGCCGTTTACCGTCGTGGGGCGCCCCCCGCAGGAAGACACCATGTTCGGCCAGCTCATCCACGAGCTGGTCGGGCCGGTGCTGGACAAGAAGGTGCCGGGCGTGCGGGCCGTCCATGCCGTCGATGCCGCCGGAGTGCATCCGCTACTGCTGGCCATCGGCAGCGAACGGTACGTGCCCTACGAGAAGCGTCGCCGCCCGCGCGAACTGCTCACCCAGGCCAACGCCTTGCTGGGGCAGGGGCAGCTATCGTTGGCGAAATATCTGTTCATTGCCGCCGAGGAGGATGGGGCCGACCTCAGTGTGCAGAACATCCCCGAGTTCTTTCGCCACGTGCTCGAGCGGGGCGACTGGCGCCGCGACCTCCACTTCCAAACGTGCACCACAATCGACACGCTCGACTACACCGGCACCGGCCTGAACCAGGGCTCGAAGCTGGTGATTGCCGCCACCGGCCCCCCGGTCCGCAGCCTGGCCGTGGCCATCGACAGCCGCGTGCACCTGCCCGACGGGCTGGGCTTTTCGAATCCGCGGGTATTCTTGCCGGGTATCCTGGTCGTTTCGGGGCCGCCCTATCGTCACGATCCGAACGGCGTCGAGGCGGGCGTGGCCCGCTTCTGCCAGGCGTACAAGCGCGAGGACGCGATCAACGGCTTTCCGTTGATTGTGGTGGTGGACGACAGCGCCTTCACGGCCCGGAACCTGGAAAACTTCCTGTGGACCACGTTCACTCGCAGCAACCCGGCCTCCGACGTGCATGGCATCGAGCCGTTCGAGCAGCAGAAGCACTGGGGCTGCCTGGGCGCGCTGGTGATCGACGCCCGCTCGAAGCCGCACCACGCGCCGCCGCTTATCGAAGACCCCGCCGTCACCCGCCGCGTCGACGAGTTAGCCGCCCGCGGCGGGCCGCTGCACGGATTGTGGTAGCGCTTCAGTGGAGTATTGAAATGCGGGTTTTCCACAAGGACCGCAAACCCTACACTGCGGAGCGCGCGTATTGGTTCAGCGTCGTGCCTTTGGCGGTCCTCCTGATAGCCAACGGTACTCTTGCTACAGTCCTTGCAGCATTGCCCTGGTCGCAAATATGGATTCCCTTCGTTGAATCGTACGCCGTGAAGCGACTGATTCTTGCAGGCTTGGGGATATGTCACATCGTCTTTGCTATCGGTCTTATCCGAAGGTGCCGATGGGCATGGTTTGCCTTTCTTGCCTATATCATTCTCGGCGTGGCTTGGACCGCAGCAGGCCTGATCCTCTCTCCTCCGGAAACGGATCAGGGACCGGCCATCAATTTCGCCGTCGCAGGTTTGCTCCTCGGCGGCGCCTTGGTGGTGGGACTCTACTTCGCCACGAAACCCGCATTTCGGCCTACAGTGGAGCGCCCGCCCGATGAATCTTAACGTAGGGTAAGTCGAGGTAGCGCACATCGCTGGCGGGTCTGCGTAAGCCGCAAGTAAGCTGATTTGCAGCCCGCTTGCCGGGAAGGCAGAACCGCTTGCAGCGGGCTCCTGAAATGGCTAGAATTCCGCAATGGCCCTTCCGGGAAAGGGTAATCGGGGTACAATAGCGGGTTAGTGCGCGAACGGAGATCGCATGGGGCATGGCAGTCAATCGAGATAAACCGGGCAGATGGAAAGCTGACGTTGCGCGGTCAGTCGACATGTACAACGACTGGTTCATCAAGTTCGCGCCGAAAGCCTTCCGCGAAACGCGCGTTCAGACTACGAAGGACGTGGAATCTACCCTTCGTTCGACGGGAAACCTCACGAACATTCGACCCGCGACGATGCGGGAGCATCCGGAGATCCTTCCGACGCTGCGCATGTCGACCTGCCCCCCGCTCGCCGTCGATCGTCTCATCGGCCTTGCCGGCGTCTCCCGCAATCTTGTGAAGTGCATGGAACTTACGAAGAAGCTGCCCGCTCGCATGAAGCAGGCAGCGACGGACAAGGAACTTGCTCGCATTGCCAGTATCATCGAGAAGATGGCCGATCCGGATATTTTCGTCTGGCTCTCGCGCAAGAACCAACCGGCCACGGCGCCCGAAATCCATCGAGCCGCCACTATTGTCGCCGACAGGCTCTGCGGCGCGGTCGCCAATCCGATCATTCGCAACGCCCAGGAGAAGCGGCAGCTTGCCGTAATCAAGACGTGGCTGGAGGCTCGCGGCTACAAACACCTCCCGACTGGCGAAGGGATCAGGTTCGACGCCATGCCAACCGGCACTTTCAGCTTCCGAATGAATGTGCCGGTCAGGCTCGAAGATGGCGCCAAGTCAGTAAACATTCCCATCGACGCGGTCATCAATCCCAAGACGCCCAGGAGGCGTGCTTTCCCGATCTTCTTCGAGGCGAAGTCGGCAGGCGATTTCACCAACACCAACAAGCGGCGCAAGGAAGAGGCCATGAAGATGTCGCAGATTCGCAGCACCTACGGAAGAAAGGTGCAGTTCAACCTCTTCCTCTGCGGGTACTTCGACAGTGGGTACCTCGGATATGAGGCCGCCGAAGGCATCGATTGGGTTTGGGAACACCGCATCGACGACCTTGCCAAGTTCGGAATCTGAACATGAGTCGAATAACCGACGTGATTGAGCAGCAGCGCCTCGCGCTTCAGGCCTCACTTGATGCGGCAAGAACCCAGGCCGAGCGCAATCGCCTCGGACAGTTCGCGACGCCTACGGCTCTCGCCGAGGACATCCTCCGCTACGCTGCTTCGCTCCTTCCGCCCGGCGAGACAATTCGCTTTCTCGACCCGGCTATCGGCACCGGCTCGTTCTACTCAGCGTTTCTCAAGGCGTTCCCGCAGAAGCACATCGCCGAAGCCCTCGGCTTCGAGGTCGATCCACACTACGGCAAGCCCGCTGCGGAGCTTTGGAAGGATCTCGGGCTGACAATCAACCAAGCGGACTTTACGCACGCCGCACCCTCGCCCCGGTTTAACCTGGTCATCTGTAATCCGCCTTATGTTCGGCATCACCACATGCAGAACGGTGACAAGACGCGATTGCAGCTTCACACGAAACAGGCCAGCGGCATGAAGATAAGCGGCCTGGCGGGCCTCTACTGCCACTTTCTTGGCCTATCCCACGCTTGGATGACCGAAGGCGGCGTTGCGGGCTGGCTGATCCCGAGCGAGTTCATGGACGTGAACTACGGGCGCGCCGTGAAGCACTATCTCCTCGACCGTGTGACCTTGCTGCACATTCACCGCTTCGATCCAAACGACGTGCAGTTTGCCGATGCCCTTGTTTCCTCGGCGATCGTGTGGTTCCGTAACGAACCAGCTTCCGCCCACCACGAAGTCAAGTTTACCTTCGGTGGTACGCTCTTCGAGCCCAGAATCACGCGCGCCGTCTCAGTCCGGGCTCTTGCGCGCGAGTCTAAGTGGACCCGTTTTCCCGTTCGTGCTGTGCGTAGTCGCTCGGCCATCCCGGTGCTCTCCGACTTCTTCAGAATCAAACGCGGCATTGCCACCGGCGACAACAAGTTCTTCATCCTTTCTGAAGAGGCAATTGCTGCGCGTGGGTTGCCAATGGAGGTTTTCACCCCCATCCTCCCCAGCCCGCGTTACCTGCGGCACGACGAAGTAGAAGCCCGGGAAGATGGCTCTCCTGATATCGACCGTCGCCTGTTCCTGCTCGACACGAAGCTATCCGAGGAAGCAATCCATAGACGATTTCCGACCCTCGCAGCCTATCTCGAAGAAGGCAAAGCCAAGGGCCTGCCGGAACGCTACCTTTGCAGGCACCGCGCCCTCTGGTATGGCCAGGAAGACCGGCCGCCAGCACCGATTGTCTGCACCTACATCGGTCGTGGCGACGCGAAGAGCGGCAGGCCGTTTCGCTTCATCCTCAACGGTTCGTGTGCCACCGTAGCGAACGTATACTTGGCGCTGTACCCGACGCCCCTGATGGCTCGCGAAATGGATCGTGACCCATCTCTTCTGCGCCGGGTTTGGAACGCACTTAATGACGTATCCCCCGACATTCTTCTCGGCGAGGGTCGCGTTTATGGTGGCGGGCTGCACAAACTGGAGCCGCGCGAGCTTAGCAATCTGCCTGCTGTATTCATTGCGGATTTGCTGCCAGACGGCAGCGTGCCGTCGAAAGCCACACAGCTTGGGCTCTTCGCGGAAGCGTGAATGCCCGCTACAGACTCTATGTGGACCACGTTCACGCGCAGCAACCCGGCCTCCGACGTGCATGGCATCGAGCCGTTCGAGCAGCAGAAGCACTGGGGCTGCCTGGGCGCACTGGTAGTCGACGCCCGCTCGAAGCCGCACCACGCGCCGCCGCTTATCGAAGACCCCGCCGTCACCCGCCGCGTCGATGAGTTAGCCGCCCGCGGCGGGCCGCTGCACGGGCTTTGGTAGGCTCAGACAATTCAGGCCGCCCGGGCCGGGTCGTCGAGGTCGTCTTCACCGTCGGCCTCCTCGTCCCATTCAGAGTCGTCCTCGTCGTACTCCTCGTCTTCGTCGTGCTCTTCGTACTCGTCCTCTTCGTCGTACGCCTCCTCGGCGTCCTCGCCAAACGCGTCTTCTTCTTCCGCCTCTTCTTCCTCCTCTTCGTCAGTCTCCTCTTCATACCAACCGAAGCCATCGCCGCTGTCGTGCCGGCCCCAATCGGCTGATGCAGTTGAATCGGCCGCTTCGTCCTCGGAACTGAAGAAGTCGGCGTCGAAGACGCGGTCGGCGGCGCGAGTGTTGGCGATCTCGTGATCGTCCTCCCACAAGTCGCCGTTGCTGAAGAAGTCGTCGGCCGGTTCCTCCTCGATACACTCCAGAGCGGGCGCCTCCTCCGACTCGATGGCGGCAATCTCGTCGTTGGCCGGTTCTTCCTCGACTTCGACGGGCACGTCGTCTTCCGGCTCCTCGGACGGTTCTTCGGAAACAGGCTCCGGGACCACCACCGGTTTCGGCTTGCTTGCCCGGCGACGCTTCGGCTTCTCGGGCGCCGTGAGGTACAGGACCGCGGGGTTCGCCTCGGCGTTGCCCGGCAGTTGGGCAGCGGGGACTTCGAGCGACCGGAACAGCTCAAAGATGTGCTCGTGGCAGGTGAAGACGAGCAACTGATGGCCCGCCTCGGCAAAGTCTCGCAACAGTTCCGCGGCGGCGCGGGCGCGGTCGGCGTCGAAGTTCACCAGCACGTCGTCCAGCACCAGGGGCAGCGGGGCGCCGCGCCGGGCATACGAGGCGGCCAGCGCCAGACGCAACGCGAGGAACAACTGTTCCCGCGTGCCGCGACTGAGCGACTCGACCATAAGCGGATTGCCTTCCGCGTCGTCCACTCGCAGCGAGTCCTCGCCCAGCGGGGTCCATACGCGGCGATATCGTCCGCAGGTGAGCCGGCTGAGGTAGCCGGAAGCCTCCAGCAGCGTTTCGGGCTGCCGGTCGCGCTCGTAGTCAATCCGGATATCGTCGAGCACCCGGCCGGCGACGGCGAACACCTGCCAGCGGCGGATTGCCGCCTGCAAGCGCGTTTCAACGGTGGCCAGGTCGAGTTGGCGGCGGGCGAGTTGCCGGTCGGCGGCCAGGTTCCTGAGCTGCTCGTTCGTTTGCCCGCGTTGTTCGAGAAGCTCGCGCAGGCGGTTTTCGGCGGCATCGAGTTTCAGGAGCAGTTCATCGAGCCGCGCTTCGAGGTCGCCGGCTTCGATTTCCTTGCCGATGGTTTCCGTGGTGCAGGTGCCGGCCGCGGCGGCCTCGATTTCTCGCGTCAGCCCGTCGCGCTCCTGGCGGAGCATGGCCGCGCGCGCCGCCTGGACCGCCAGTTCCCGCAACTGCTGTTCTTCGTCGACGCCCGCTTCGAGCAGCAGGGCGCGGCGCTGATGTTTCAGTTGGCTGGCGGCCTCAACGTGTTTGCGATGCCGGCGGCGGAGTTGGCGTGCTTCATGGCGAAGCTGCCGATAACGTTCCACGCGGTCGCGCTGGCGGGCGAGTGCGCCTTCGAGCTGCGCGAGCAGTGCAACCGGCGACGCGCCTCCGGCTCCGATTCCCGCTTCGGCTGCCATCTCTCGCACCCGGGCAGCGACGCTTTCCAGTTCACGGCGACGCAACTGAAGTTCCTCACGGCGCCGCTGCAACTGGCGGAACAACTCACCGTGCTGCTCGCATTGGGCGACGACGTGGCGGACCTGTTTCGGGCTCAGTTTCGCGGGCAGGCCGAGTTCGGCCAGCGACTCGCTCCATCGGCGGCGGGCCGCGGTCAGGTCGCCTTCCGACTCGGCCAGCCGGCGGGCGGCGACGTCCACCCGATGCCGCGCCGTGTCGCGCCTGCTGCGCATGGGGACGAGTTCCTCCAGGGCGGCCAACTCCTTCTCGGCCGCCTGCAATCGCACGGCGATCGGGCCGCCGCCCTGCGGGAGTTGCGCGTCGAGGGCGTCGCGTTCCTCCTCGGCCTGTTTGATCTGTGCCTGCAGCATGACGATCTGCCGCTGGCACGCCTCAAGCTGGTTCGCGTTGGACCGCTCCAGCAGCACCTTGCCGAACCCCGCCGCGCTGGCGCCAAGCAGTCCGAGCACGGTCATCGCCCAGCCGAACGACCCGGTCACCGAGGCCGGCACGAAAAGGCCGGCCATGACAAGGATCACCCCGAGAGCGAAGCAGCCCCCGAACGCGGTAACCACCCACACGGGCAGCAGTTGCCGTTGAAGATGCTCGCGGCTCTGCTCTTCCAGGTCGGCCTGGTAGCGGGTAAGCTCATCCAGCCGGTCGTCGACCAGCAGCCGGCGGCGCAACTGCGAAACGCGGGCGCCGGCCTGGTCGATCACGCCGGCCAGTTCGTTCTCGTTCCGTCCGGAGAAGGCCGTCCGCGTTTCTTGTTCAAGCGAGTCGGCCTCTTCCCGGGCCGCGGCAAGCTGCTGCCGGGCCTCCTCGACGCTCCCGCGTGCCGCGCGGACCGTCGCGGCCGGTGTGCGCAGCCGCTTGATGGCATGGTGCGAGAGGTGCAAGGGGGTATCGATGGACACGTCGGCGGCGAACCCCAGTGCCTCGCGCTCCCGGCGGAGCGTGCCCTCAAGGCTGGCGACCTCCGATCCGAGTTCGCCGATGGTCTGCTCCAGCGACTCGATCCACGACTGCTGTTCCACCATGGCCTCGATGCGGGGCGCCTGCCGCCACAACTCGCGATGGATGCCCAACGAGTCCACTTCGGCTTTCAATTGGCGGCGGCGGGACGAGAACTCGGCGACGCGTTGTTCATGCCTGACCAGCCGGGAGACGATGGCATCGAGCCGCTCAACAGCGCCCTCGGGAAGCGCAACGGCGGGGGCCAGCACGGAAATCTGCTCGGCCAGTTCCTCGCGGCGCCGCCACCGCTCCTGGAGCGTGGTGGCCAACTCGACTTCGCGGGCGTGCTGTTCAATGGAAACTTGCTCGTCTTCCAGCCGGCGGACCTCCTGGTCGAGCTGATCTCGCTCGGCCGCCAACCGGACGTACCGGCGCATGCCGGCGGCAAGCTGATCGATTTCGCCCTTCAGCCGTGTGCGCTCGTCGAGAAGCTGCCGGACCCGGCACGATCCCCCGGCGCGGTTTACGAGCAGGTTGCGCGACCGGTCGAGTTCGCGCACGACCTCGACCAGCGAAACGCGGTCCAATCCCGCGGTCAGGCTGTAGAGCAACTCCGCCGCCTTCGAGTCGCTCAGCGTGCCGAGTTCCTGCATCTCGCGCAGGCCGACGGCAAACACGTTCTGGAAGACCGCCTCGTCGACGTTTCCCAACACGACCTTCAGCAGCGCCTCGCCCTGCCGGGCGCCGTCGGCGGTGGTCAGGGCGAACTCGTCACGGAGGGTTCCATCGTCGGCGGGGTCGCAGTGCCGATCGAGCGTGAAACGGCCGTGCGGGCCGACGAGTTCCGCCGATCCGCCCGGTCGCCCTCCGCGCAAGGGCGGCAGGTACCGCGACCGGCCGGGCGTGAACCCGTAAAGCACGCCGCGGATGAACTGTAAGAGAGTTGTCTTGCCGGCCTCGTTGGGGCCGTAGAGCACGCTGAGGCCGTCGGCCAGGCCGTCGACGCGCAGGCCGGTCCAAACGCCGTAACCGTCGATCGTCAGTCGGTTGATCTTCACGATTGGGGTTCCTCGCCGGTGAGCAGGTCCACGCCCAGAAGCGCGGCTTCGTGCAGCACCTTCCTCCGGGTTTGTTTGTCGGTAAGCGCGATGCCGGGGCCAATCGCCTCGGCCAGTTCGCCCGCGGGCAGGTAGGCGTCCAAGTCGAGCGCCTGCCCGGGGTCGCTATCGTAACGGCGGATCGCGCGCAGGAAGTCGGCGCGGATCGTTTCTTGCTCGAACCATTCGTGCGGCAGTGCCAGGCTGGGCTCGGCCTCGATGGCCAGGCTCCACGCGGCCGGCGAACCGTGTCCGTATTCGCTGCGCAGCCATCCGAGCAATTCGTCGGCCAGCGGCCCGCGGCGCAGCTTGCCCAGCAGCGGCCCGGTGCCGGCAACGGTCCAGGAGACGACCACGTCGACGTTGGGGTTGGTTTCGACCAGGGTATGCATGCGTTCGCGGAGTTGCGTTTCAAGCGCGTCGCGGCTGGTGGCTTCGTCCACGACGAGCCGCTCGTTGAGCCAGCGCAGCACGTCGGTGGTTGCCAGGCTGGTGCGCAGCCGGCCCTGTTCGTCCACGTGGACCACGGTGCAGCCGTGCATGCCCGATTCCGCCGGCCGGCGCCCTTGGGGCGTACCGGGCCAATGGACCAGGGTTGGCCCGCTCAGCGGCGTGCTCCGGTCGTGCCGTCCGCCCAGCGCCCAATAATGCAGTCCTCGCTGCCTGAGCGCCTCGGGCTCGGCCGAGCCGTGGACCGCGGCCAGCGTGAACAAGCCGCCTGCGGCCGGCGCAAACTCGGCCGCGCGGATCGTTTGCCGCCCGTCGCGGCTGACACCCTGGATGCATGCCAGCGGCGAGCCGTCGCGCTCGGCGGTGAACGATTCCACCCGGCCCACGGGAAACCGGCAGACGTTGTCCGGCAGCCGGATGGCCGGCGGCCACGCTTCCGGTGGATCGATGCCGCCGCCCACCCAGTAGACCCGGATGCCGCGTTCCGCAAGCCGGGCGAACTGGTCGACGAGGAACAGCGGGCCGCGGGGGCCGGTGTGCTGCGTGCTGAGCAGGTCGCCGCTGAGGACGACAAACGCGACCTCCTCGGCCAGGGCGGTTTCAAACACCTGTTCGGCCGCGGTGTAGGGCGCTTCGAGGAAAAGGTCGGTCAGGTGTTCCGGTACCTCGGCCACCCCGTGGGGCGGCATTTCCAGGTGGAAGTCGCTGGCGTGGAGAAAGCGAAACGGACCGTTCGGCATGGTCGGCCTCCGTGCTCGACGTCGGTAAAGGCTGGCATCCGCCCCTTCGGCGGCCGGAATCAGTCGGCGTCCGGGGCCCCGGACGGCGCACCGGCCCAAGAATCCAACCACGAGAGACAATATATTGCGCCGTCAGTTTACCCAGCCGGGCGAAACGAGGCTATGCGAGAATTTTTCCAGAAAGACGCGATACGGCTCGAGTTGTGAAGATGGCGAGTTTCGTATTTTACCTAGTTTGCCTAACGCCAGCAGTGTCCCAAAGCATGGGGCCCCATCCCTCGTACACACGTCGTGGACGCCACCGGCCGGCTTGCCCGGCCCGGAGCCCGGCGAGCGGGGGCCGTGAGGCCCCTGTTTCTGCAAAACATTGCGCAGTTCAGCGTCCCCGTGACAGACTGCACCGCTGGTGTGTTTCTGCTTGCCGGACGCATGGGCGACGACTGGCGTGGAAATCGGGGCAGAAACAGGGGCCTCACGGCCCCCGCTTGCCTTTCGGTTTGCAGTGTTCGGGAAAACCCTACCACACACCGGTCCGCGCTATTGCTCGAAGGCAATACCTAGATTATCCTCCACAGAAGGGTATAGTGAACGTAATGTTCCCCGTTCGCGGTTTATGAGGTTGTCGTTATGCATGTGGTTCTTTCCGATGATCTGCAAAGCTTCGTCGCTTCTGTTGTGCGTGAAGGAGTCTATTCCAACGAATCGGAGGTCCTGAGTGAGGCTTTGCGCTTGTTGCGCAGCCGTGAACAATTGCGTCATGACGTGCAGGCCGGGGTCCAACAACTGGATCAGGGTCAGTTCGACGAGTACGGCGAAGCAGACCGGGATCGCTTCCTTGCTGACGTTCGATCGACAGACACACCTTCAGCAGCGGGAAGAGAAGAATGACGCGTTTCCGGCTATCGGCCTTGGCGAGGAACGACTTGGCCGAGATTCGGGCGTTCATCGCTGCCGACAATCCGGCAGCCGCAGACCGTCAAACTGCTGCATTCTTTGACCGCTTCCATATGCTCGCTCGCAGTCCCGAAATGGGTGAAGCTCGTCCAGACCTGGGAGCAGAGTTGCGAGTGTTCTCGGTCGGCAGTTATGTCATCGTATTCCGCCAAATGGCAGGAGGTGTTGAGATTGCTCGTGTCGTGAGTGGTTACCGAGACCTGCCCCCGCTGCTTGAAGGCGAATGACCGGTCTTTCCCCCGCGCATCGCGATGGCGTAGTTTGGGTTGTCGGCCTGGCCGGCGAGTTCGTAGAGGAAGCGGCTGGGGTGTGTGGGGCGGGGTTTGCCCCATTTCAGCCGGGTCAGCGCGAGCGAAAGGGTCAACCGCCGCTGCGCCCGCGTAACGCCCACGTAGCAGAGCCGTCGCTCTTCATCGACCCCCGTGCCGCCCTCGGCCGCCGCCCGGTGATGCGGCAAGAGCCCTTCTTCCATGCCCACCATGTACACTTCAGGGAACTCCAGCCCCTTTGCCGCGTGCAGGGTCATCAGGACAACGGCGTCGCGTTTGAGCTTCGATTCCTTCTGGCGGTCCTCGTCGGTTCCGCTGAGGGCCACGTCGCGGAGAAAACCCGCCAGCGACGGCTTCTTCGCCCGCCGCTCGTACGCGCCGACGGCGTTGACCACTTCCTCGACCGAGGCCCAGCGGGCCTGCTGTTCGTCGGGATTCGGGTATTGGCGGGCCATCTCGTCGTAGTAGCCCACCTCGGCAATCAGTTCCCGCGCGAGACGGGCCGGGGCTTCCTTCTTGGCGCGGCGGGCGAACTCGCCGAGCAGCGAACGAAGCCGATCGATGCCGGTTCGGGCCGTGGGCGTTAAGGCGACGTGTTGCTCCGCGCGCGGCAGCAGTTCCGAAAGCGTCTTGCCCTGCCCGACAGCGGCGTCGAGTAGCCGCCGGACCACCGTCGGACCCAGCCCGCGGGGCGGTGTGTTGATGATGCGCAGCAGCGAAACCTCGTCGCGCGGGTTGGCCAGCAGTTTCAGGTAAGCCAGCACGTCGCGCACTTCCTTGCGGTCGAAGAACGACATGCCGCCGAGCAGCACGTACGGCACCTCGGCGCGCCGCAACTCGGTCTCGAACGCCCGCGGCTGCTCGTTGGTGCGGCATAGAATGGCGAAGTCCTTCGGGCGCCGCTTTTCGTCGCGAATGCGTTCGGCAATCTCGTCCACCACGCGCTGCGCCTCGTCGGTTTCGGTCTGAAGCTGCAAGACGCGCGGCGGCTCGCCCTGGGCCACGGCGCGGAGCGTCTTCGGGTGCCGCACGCGGTTGAAGGCGATCAGCCGGTTTGCCCAGTCGAGAATCTCGCGGGTGGACCGGTAATTGGTTTCGAGCCGAACGACTTTCGCCTCGGGCCAATCGCGTTTGAAGCGGAGGATATGGCGCACCTCGGCCCCGCGCCAGCCGTAGATCGACTGATCGTCGTCGCCCACCACGCACAGGTTGCGGTGCCGCCCGGCCAGAGCCTTGACAATGCGGTATTGCACCGCGTTGGTGTCCTGGTATTCGTCCACCAGAACATGGTCGAAGCGTCCCGCCTCGGCCCGGTGGACCTCGGGGAACCGGCCGAAGAGTTCATCGGTCAGCAGCAGCAGGTCGTCGAAATCGACCGCGCCCGCCGCCTTCAGTGCGGCCTGGTACCGCCGGAACGCCGCCGAGGCCAGGTGGTCCTTATCGGAAGCGGCCGTCGCCGCGGCCTCCGCGGGCGAAACGCCGACCGTCTTCCAGCGGCTGATCCGATAGAGCAGTTCGCCGGGTCGCAGGGTACCCTCGGCCACCTTGATTTCCCGGAGCGCGGCCCGCGCGATGCTCTCCTGATCCCCGCGATCGTAGATGGCAAATTGAGCAGGATAGCCTAGCTGGGTAATGTTGCGTCGCAAGATCCGGACACACAGCGAGTGGAAGGTCGATATTTCCGGCTCGTCCCGCTGCCGCTTCTTCAGCATGGCCGATGCCCGATGGAGCATTTCGTCGGCCGCCTTGTTGGTGAACGTTACGGCCAGAATGCGGTTTGGGCGAATGCCGCTTTGGATGAGCCTCGCAATGCGGTGCGTAACCACCCGCGTCTTGCCCGTCCCCGCCCCGGCCAGCACCAGTAGCGGCCCGGCCAGCGTTTCGACGGCTTCGTGTTGTGCGGAGTTGAGTTTCACGGGCTGGTGTGGTCGATGTGCGAAATCGGACGCCACGTAACCGTTCACAGGGGGACTGTCCCAATTTTCGCGGCACAGAGGGCGTTATTGCCCAATCATCCACCGTTTCCGCGGCGAAAATGGGCCTGTCCCCTTCGCATGGAGCGGAGAAACCTGCCCGCGCCGTGAACGGTTACGGCGTCACAAAGGGGGATTATCGTACTTTGAACCAGCGACCTTGACCAGCCGCTCCGCGTGTGCGGCCAGTTTTTCTGGCACGTGTGGAAGCGCCCAAGGGCCACGGACCACCGCCACGTTCACTCCAGGGACGAAGACCGGCGGCGGGAAGAAGCGGAAGGGCGCGAGCCCTCCGGTCCTGGCGTGTGAGTGAATGCCGCACGTCGTCGTGGCGAACGGATCGGACGGCTTGCGCCGTGCCGCTGGCATGGGGGCGATGTGCAGAGAGAAGTATTTGGGGTCAAAAAAGTCTCTTGGGGTCTTGCTTTGTGTGTCCTCGAACAAGAACTGCTGACCGAGATCGAATCCCACAATGCTAATCCCTAATCCCGGTCTGACCCTATTTCCTCCTATTTCCTCTGACCCTTTTTCCTCCCAGACCAGAAGGGTTTCTTTCCGACAACCGCGGATTGCCTCGACCCTTTTCCCCGCCGGGCCTGCCCCGGCCGGTATCATAACTGGTCAGCTACAGGCGGGATTGATCCGAAATAGCCCCCCTTGGCATGGCCGCCGCCTTTGGCGGCGGCCATGCCAAGGGGGGGGATGGGGCGCTGGTGGCCGCTTGTAGTGGCCAATCACTCGCTCCGCCGGCACGGGGCCGGCGGGGGTGGAAGGAGGAACGGCGCACGGGCATCACTTGCCCGGACGGCTCGGTGGTCGCGCGACAATATACCGCCCGTGACCAGCTCAGCCAGATCGACTACAATACCGATATGGTCGCTACCTTCGCCTACGACGCCGGTTCCCGCCGCACCAGCCGGGTGCTGGGGGATACGCCCGGTACGACCTAGAAAGAGTACCGGGAGCTTTAATTCCCCCTGTGTTTGAGGCACAGTATGAAGAACAACAGTTTCAGAACACTGCTTGCCGTGGCAATGGTCAGTGGTTGTGTGACCAGCGAGCCATCTACCTCACTTCTGTCCGATCCTGTGTCTCCGACTTCAGGATCGACGGGCAGCTTCAAGCCTACCATTGAGGTTGAGCGAGGCATGAAGGTTGACCAGCTTCAACGAATGCACCGATACGGACTCGACACGGAAGCATCTCTTGGCGAAACAGTGACTCCACCCGAGAGCGTGGACCAGATTCACCAGACGCCGCGATATGAACCCCATGATGCAGCACTTCCTGGTGAAAGCAGGCCTTAGGCAGCTTTGGGGTCGGAGAAAGCGCCGGTCAAAACCGGCGCTTTCCCTGACCCCGATAGCACCTAGACCAGCCCCACTCATGCTCGAGGCAATCTCATGGTCGTGAAATCAGTAGCTGCTTTGTGCGGCGTGGTGTTCGTAGGCGGCGCGATTTGTGCAGAGGAAGCGCCGAAGCCGGTGACGGTTTACGTAGTGGAAGCCGAAACTGGGGACCCGGTGAAGCAGTTCACGTACAACTACCGCGTTGAATCTCCGGATCGGCACGGGTTTCCCACGAGGCGTGAGGACATTACGGCCGTGACTGAGGACGGGACGATTCAGATCCCGGCGCCGAAGCGATGTCCCGTTTCGCAAAATCCTTGCCAATCTTTGGGGTTAAAGGCGTAGGGTAATGACCTCCTCCTTGCAAAGGAGGAAGTCATGAGTGAGAAGAAGTGGTGGTCTTGGAAGAGAGAGGAAGAGGAAGACGCGGGGGAAGGCTCGCTGAAGTGGAGCGAGCGTAGCGAGCGGAACGGAAGCGAGCCTTCCCCCGCGACGGGCAAGAAAAGGGGATTATGCCAAGAAGCTTGGAGAAGGAGGACAACGAACATGAGGTGAGTTAGAAACCTTCTGTCGGAGCCCTGCGGGTATGAAGCCTGCCCGGGAGA
>JAVEUP010000345.1:0-4509 GCA_034005525.1 Thermoguttaceae bacterium
GCAATCTTGTTCGGTTCGGCTCCATCCATGCCCCATAAGAAACACCAAACCCGCCCTCCGAGTCAACACCATTTTCACGGGGTTATTGAGAACTTACCGATCCTCACTATCGAGCCGCCGCAGGTATGTTTTGTCCACCCCGAACCGCTCGGTACTGTAGTCGCGGTAGTCGGTGATCTCGACCTTGTAGCCGTGTTCCCTCAGCATGCGAACAATCCGGGGAACCAGGCCGGTATCGAAGGCCCCGCGTCTCTCCAAGTGCAGGCCGTACAGCCCGGCTCGGCGTTGTCGCTCCTGGTAGCCTTGTGGTCCTCCTTCCTCAAACACTTTGCGGTCGTATTCGAGTTGGGCCAGGACGAGGGCGGTGATTGACGGGTCGCGGGTCGCCTTCTCGTCGAGCAACGATACCTGGCCCATGATATCGACCCTGACTATTCGCACCCTTCCGCGGCTTTCATGTAGGTCTCTTTTCGCCATGACAGATGCCACCCAGTGACCGGAACGATCCCAAAAACGTTTTTTCAGAGGGTTTGCCTGATTCTACAGTTTCCGTGTACCGCCGTCGTTTTGGCGCTCCATGCCACTAGGCGGATTACTGCCTGAATCCGTCTTCATGTGGTCGCTCCCTTGCGCCTCGGTCGACTGCGAGATCTCGACCGTGACTTTGCCCGTCCATTCGCCTGGGCCGCCACGAGCTGCCTTTCCGTCGCCCGCTCTAGCTTTTCGAGCGCGGTGGCAACCTCACTCAATAGCCGCCGGATGTGCGCGGGCAGATCATCCCATGCCAGATGATCACGTCCGACTGCCGGCTCCTCCCGAAGAGTCTCAACCAGCCCTTAACCAAGCGAACTCCGAGGCGTGCGTTTGAGTGGAGTGTGGAATAAGCTCGAAAACCTTCGGCGATTGTGGGGGTAACAGGGCGACTGTTACCATTCCCACAACCCAATGCACGGAGGTTTTCGAGTGAGTCCCAAGATACAACAACAGATGAAACGACGCAAGCGGCGGATCGAACGACGGTTGGATAGGAACGACAACCGGGGATGCGACAAGCCGGTCATGACCGCTTCCAACATCCATCACGGGATCAGCGACCATACCCGGGCAACCGTCCATGGCGGCATTGGGGCTGTCCATCTGCTGGCGCGGAAACTGGAACTCGACGCGGAAATCGACCGCCGCCTTCGATTGCTGAAGGTCCATCTTCCGTACCATGAGTCCGACCACGTGCTCAACATTGCCTACAACCTGCTGGCCGGCGGAACGTGCCTGGAACACATCGAGTTGCTTTGCAACGACGAGGCCTACCTCGACGCGGTTCAGCAGGTGAGCCGAGCGGCGAGCGAAGCAGAGCGAGTGCTTTCCCCAGTGGTCGAGACGGCTCGGGCGAAAGTGGACCGTCAATCAGCTCGGCGAGGTAGGTAGCCACGGCTGCAAGGTCCGGTGACGACACTCAGACGTGCCCAGGGCCGAGCGGCGCGAAATCGGCACGGTTGGCGCCGGTATCCCGAGTCGCCAAGATGCGCAACCTGCGAATTTGGGCGCCTGGATTTGTCCGAATATGGTCGTCTGCGGCTTATGATGACGGTCTAGCAGGCTCCTCACGAAGCCAGTCGGTTGCGCACGGGCAGGTTTCGGAGTCCTCGAAACAGATTTCGGCGCTCCGTTTACCCCTCGCATGCGGGGCAGTCTGTGGGGCAAAACGCAGTAATGGGCCGCTGACACACTATATTCGGTGACAAACGCGCCGGACGGCTGACTGGAGAGTCGACTCGTACCATTTCACCGTCCGCCGATTACGACAGCCTGGGTACGGAAAAGTGGATTTAACATCTGGATTTCGGGGCGATGCAAACCATTACCCCGATCGCGTTCCGGCTGGCCGAAGCGAAGGCCTCGCTGCACCTGCTGCGTGAACACAGAAGGAAGAACAGCGAGGCGACTGCCTGATTACTCCTAGGTGCCTGACGTCGGAGTCGATCACAGGTGCCAAGTTCAGCACCAGATTGTAGGGCGGCCCGGCAAAGGCCCCAGAAGGCCCGTAGACACCACAGAAGTAACGGGCGGGAACACAGGCTGAGGCCCGCAAAACGCCTCCCGGAGCGTGCTAGGGGCCGTAGAGACGGCGTTACGGCCTAAAGTCCCAATCGCGGCCGGAGTCACGTCGGGACGCCGACAAGCTGGGCAACCTGTGGGATTGTGGTTAGCAGCTTCTCAAAACTGTTTTTTGATTTAGACCATCATCCAGTTTGGCTTTCTCCCACGTCGTGGACACTGCCGGCCAGCTTGGGCAGAACCTCGTCGCGTAGTCGGTCCCAGACACCGCGATCGCGATGGAATCGAGAGATCGAGATCCGCAGCAAGCGGTCCAAGCCCCGCCATTCGTCGGCGTGCGTCTCCAGGTAGCCGCGGTACTCGGCGACCCGCGCAAGGCTGAGTCCATCCATCCAGCGGTTGATGCGCTTATGCACCTGCCGGCGCACCTTGCGGAACCCGGTCCAGCGCATCCCGAGCGTGGTAACGTCCATTGGAGGAAATCTACGCACTCCTGGTCGGTCATCGTCGTATCGTCCCTTGTCTCCGAGATAATCGGCGGCGCCGGGGCGAGTCTACCTAACACCGATACTGTGTGCTACGATGGGTGCGCAGAGCAAACCGGACTGGGGAAATGGCGGCAAGGCGTTGAGCGAGTCCAAGAGCGAGGAACCTATCATGCGCAAGTCAGTGATCCGCCCCGGGAAGACTGAAAACGGTTCGGACATGCCGAACGAGGGATGCACCATCGCGTTGTACCATAACGGGCACCTACGCCCAAGCGGAGGAAGCAGAATGAGAGACGTACACCCGTTTGTCGCCATCCGGCACGCACTGCTCGCGGCCGGTTTCTGGCTCGCCGGTTGCGCGGGCTTCGCGGAGGACTTCCCGAAGTTCGAGTATCACGAAATCGACAAGATCGGGAACCGCATGGGCCAGACGTCGCTGGTCGACGTGAATCGCGACGGCAAGCTCGACTGGATCGCCGGGTGCAGTCATGGCGACGTCTGGTGGTTTGAGTACCAGGGGCCGGACCGCTGGGTCCGCCACACGATCGGCAGCAAGGCGGGCACCGAAGTCGGCGGCGTGGCCTTCGACGTGGACAAGGACGGCTGGGTCGACCAGGTCTCCGGCAGCACCTGGTTCCGCAATCCTGGCGATCCGGCCAGCAAAGAGTGGGCAAGGTTCCCCAACGGCGCCATCGACAACGCCCATGACGTGGTCGTGGCCGACATCGACGGCGACGGGAAACTGGACGTGGTGATGATGCAGGATTCCGCCGGCGTGTTCTGGTACAAGATCCCGGCCGATCCCACCCAGCCCTGGAAGTCGTACCGTGTCGGGGCGGCCGTGCATGGCGGCATCGGACCCCGGGGCGTAGGCGACCTCGACGGCGACGGTGACCCGGACATCGTCCGTTCCACCGGCTGGTACGAAAACGTCGACAGCAAGGGAGAGCAGTGGCAGTGGCACGAAAATATTCCGGGTGGGCACGGCGGCCGTTTCAAGGATACTACGCGGGCCTGGATCGCCGACGTAAACAAGGACGGACACAACGACGTCGTAATGACTGACTGCGACACGGAGATCAACTCTTGTCGAGTGCACTGGTTCGAGAACACGGATGGCAAAGGGGGTGCCTGGCAGGAACACATGATCGCCACGGACAAGGGAGACCTGCACACGCTGGCCGTGGCCGACTTCGACAACGACGGTGACCTGGACGTCTTCTCCGGCGAGGGACCGCTGGGAGGCACCGGTGACGACGGGAAGCGTCGATGGTTCATTTGGGAGAACCTCGACGGCCGCGGGAAAGCTTGGCGGGAGCATCTGATCCTGGAAGGGCCGGAGTGCCACGAGGGCGTGGCAGCCGACGTGGACGGAGACGGGGACATCGACATCTGTTCCAAGCCATGGCGGGGCAACTTGCACGTCTACCTGAAGAACATGCTCGTCGAGCACCGCGGCCGTGTCGGGGCACCTTGATCGGCCCGCCGGCCAACGCCGCGTCGTCCCAGGCGACCTTGCAGCTCGGCGGCCGGCTCACAAGCCCGATTCACGCGCAAGACGCCGGGTGTGCGTCCCAGCGTAGCCGAGATGATGGGCGGCGGGCTCGTGTTCCCGCAGGTGAACGTCTACATGCTCGAATGGCTCAACCCGCATCCAGAAGAGGAAATCGCGGCCATCGACTTCGTGTCTGCCGGAAAAGGCGTGCCGATTCTGCTGGGGATCACCACCGGGACGCGGAAGCCGTAGCCGGCGCCATTGCAGCCGATTCCGGTGGCCGGATTCGCGGGCACCCGCTCTTTCCCCGGCAGGGCCGATTATCTGGCAGTACGCCGCCGCCTTTGCCAAGGCATACCGCAAACGCACCTGGCTTTGCCCTGGAACACGTCGGTTCACTGTTCGGTTCAACGAACAAGGCGAGAAGATCGAGGTCGTCGAAGCAACGCCTGACACCACGACAGTCCCCTG
>JAVEUP010000155.1:0-19237 GCA_034005525.1 Thermoguttaceae bacterium
CACTAATGGGAATCACGCAACGCATCCTCGACGTAACCTCTGGCCACGCAATACCTTCTGACACATCCGACGTTTTCAGCAAAATTTGGAACTACTGAGTTTGTCATTTCCACCGTTACGCCGAGGTAGTCGGCCCAGGCTTGCTGGTGCTTTTTCGCTTGTGCGGCATCGAACGGCGCGACGGCCAAGGGTGGGGTAGCCTTTCCGTTGCTCGGTTCAATCCGAACGGCCACCTGCTCGCCGGGCACGATGGTGACCGAGTTGGGTACGAGCCGGTATTGCTCATAACCGCGGGCGAGGGCCAGCCGATAGGCGCCTTCGCGCAGTTGGATGTGGCCCTGGGCGTCGGGCTTGAGAAACTGTACCTCGTTCTCTTGCTCGTGCCGGGCGACCACCTGCACCTGATCGAGCGGGCCTTCAAAGGCCAGCGTGCCGCGGCCCGGAGCGGCGGACGGCTGCGAGGGGCGAAGCGCTACGGCCAACAAAGCGGCCAACACGGCAATGGCCATCACCGTGCCGCCCACCAGTAGATACGGCCGCAGCGACCGGGCCACCGAAACGGCCGGTGCAAGGGCGGCGCCGGCAACGGTTGATAGCTTTCCACCGGCGCCCGGCGGCCCGCCGGCGCCGGCCGTGCTCGATACGCCCGCCGCGCGGGTAAGGCCCGTGCCGGTGCTCTGCGCGGCTACCTCGTGCAGGAAGGCGGTCAGGGCGCTGTCGCTCGGCCGGTCGTCATCGTCCTCGGGCACACAGCAGGCCGAAAGCTGCTCAATCACCTCGGCCATCGACCGCTGCCGGTCCTCGGGCCGCTTGGCCACCATGCGCCGGTATACGGTGTCCAACTGCGGCGAGACGTCGTCGCGCCCCTCGCGCAGCGACGGGATGGGCGCCTCGCGGTGGGCCATGAGCACCTGAACCGGCGTGGCGCCCGTGTAGGGCCGCTTGCCGGTCACCAGCCGGTACAGCGTGCAGCCGAGCGCGTAGATGTCGGCCCGGTGGTCCACATTGTGCGTATCGACCGCCTGCTCCGGGGCCATGTAGTCGCACGTGCCCATCATCTGGCTGGAGCCGGTCAGCCGGTCGTCTTCGGCCTCGTCGTCGCCGCCCGCCGCGTCGTCCAGCCGGGCCAGGCCCATGTCGAGGATTTTCACGGTTGCCCGCGCGGAGCCGCTTGTGGTGACCGTGCTCGACGAAGCGTAGGGCGATTGCAGCAGCAAGTTGGCCGGCTTGATGTCGCGATGGACGATGCCGTGCTCGTGCGCGAATTGCAGTCCGTGGGCAGCCTGGATGACGTAGTCGACCGCCTCGGCCACCGGCAGCGGGCCTTGCCGCTTGACGATCTGTCCCAAGTCGTACCCCTCGACGTACTCCATCACCAGGCAGTGGCGGCCGGCATGTTCGCGGGCGTCGTGCGCGACAACGATGTTCGGGTGGATGAGCTTTGCCGCGGCGCGCACTTCGCGATGGAACCGCCGGACGGCCTCGGGCGAGTCGACCAGCTTCGGCGCGAGCACCTTCACGGCCACCAGCCGGCCCATGCTGCGGTGCTCGGCCTTCAAGACTTCGCCCATGCCGCCGGCGCCAAGGCGGTCGAGCACGGTGTACTCGTCGAACGCCAACAGGCCCGTCTCGCCCCGGCATAGCTGCTCGGCTTGGTATCGCGTCAACCTGCCGGCCCGGACCAGCCGCGTGGCCAAGTCGCGCCCGTCGCCGGGCTCACTCCCAGCGGTCTGCTCCGATGGTAGGCTTCCCAGCACGGCGGCCGCCTGTTCGGCGGTCATCAACCCGCTTTCCTCGATGTTGTGCAGGAACTGCTCGCGTGTGATCGGCCGCAGGTCGAGGCCCGCGCCGGCAGGCAAGGCAACGGTTTCGCCGAGCGACCCTTTGCTCGGAGTGGACACAAGGACCAGGTCGGCCTGCCGCAGCAGCTCGACCAACCGCTCGGCCTTGCCGGGGAAACGCCGACAATAATCCTCGTGCGAGGGCTTATCGCCATGACGATGCCGGGCGTCGTACTCGCCCACGATCAGCGCGTCGGGCAGCCCATCGAGCGGGCCCAGGGCCGGGTAGGCGCGGCAGTAGTCTTCGAGCTTCGGCCGGCTGGACAACAGCACGCCCGTCCCGCCGTCCGTCCGCTCCGATGCCATTTTCGAGGAGAGCGTCTCGGCCGGCGGGCCTTTCCAGCGCCAAGCCAGATCGAGCCTGACCAGTTCCAGGAGCACCTGGCGGAGTCCCGCCGGGTTGCGGACAAGCGTTTCATCGCCCAGGAACTCTTCGATCCGCGGCCGGTTCCCCGCCTGCCACGCCGCGTCGAACCGCTCGGCAAGCTGTTCGACGTGCCTGCCCAGCGTGCCCGACGGGAGCCCCGCGCTCAGGTTGGGATCATCCGCCATGGTGAAACCCGTGGTGCCCTGGGACCTCCCGAAAGTATCGATTGTCTTCGATCGACGGGTGGTATTGTAGTCCATCCCTCGACGGAATACCAGGAATCCCGGATTATTCACGACAGGTAGGGTGGGTCAAACAAGCCGCTTCTTCGGTGGGTCATCGGTCGCTGCTTCCGGTGTGGTTCTGGGTCGCGGGCTGTGAATTAGCTTGGTTGCGGCTTGTGCGGACCCACCAATGACCCGCGCGACCTTGGCCCACCCTACGTATATGAATAATTCGGGCTAACGCCTCGCGGGTCGCGGCCGAGCCACCGCGGGCGGCCGGCGAGGGCCACCAGCAGGCGGGCCACCAGCAGGCGGGCCACCAGCAGGCGGGCCACCGGGAAAGCCCGAAGTGTCCTCGGTTGGAATGCCGTTTAGCGAGAAGCGTATAGAACTCGGCACATTCGGCAAGCGAGGCGATACACTGGGGTCGGCAACTCGCCGTAGCGGTGGAGTACCCCACCGAAATGTGACGTCGGGCATTTCTTGCCCAAAAAGTCCGAACAGATGCTAGACACCGATGGGGAACTGGTTTACACTGGCCATTATAGCGAACGTGCGTATGTTTGGGTTTATTGCAGAGAAGCAGTAGACAGAAGGATCGAGGAAGTCATGCAAGGAGAGGTTATGCGCCTTCACGTTTACGATTCCTCCCAATGAAGGAGAGCAAGAATGGGCATTTCATTCCTGTTCCGACGCGCCTTTTTTTTTGCTGCGGTGGGTTCCATGCTTCTGTTGGCACCCACTCTCGTTCGTGCGGTCCCTTTCAGGCCACCGTTGCCCGAAACCGCTTGGCTGTTTGACGAAGGCTCTGGAGGTCAGTTGCTGGATTTGCTTGGATGGCGCTCAGGCTCGCTCGAGGGGACGCCGCAACCTACCTGGTCCGAAAATACGCCTTTTGACTACACGGGCAATCATTCGCTTGAGTTCATCCCGGCAGGTTACAGCGCCGGAAACTATGCCAGGCTCGATGGCCTGAACAGTCCGGCGGCAGGCACATTGTCCCTTTGGGTAACCGACAACGGCACGGGGCAACCCAAGTACATTACAGATACGGACGGTGGTCGAACCTTGCTCTACCGTGGCTCGGCTACAGGTAGCCTTAACTATTATCAAAATGGTACGCATGTAGGCAGCGTTTCCGACCTGGTTCCCACCGATGGAAGTTGGACGCATGTTGCAGTGGTCTGGGACAACACGGCCAGCACCGAGAAACAGAAACTCTACAAAAATGGTTCTTTGTTAACGACGTTCAACGTGCCATTCAATGCGGCCACGCAAACCGTCACGTATCTCGGCAGCAGGCAGTCAGCGAACGAGACCTGGAGCGGCAAGATTGACGAGTATGCCCGGTGGAATACTCCGCTGAATGCCAACCAGATCGAATGGCTGGCCGGCAACAGCCTTCACGACCTCGCGACGAAGGTCCCGGCCATGCCTGACGATGCCTGGTTGTTCGACGAGGGGGCCGGAACGACAACCCAATCCTTTGTTCCAGGGGGTGGACCGGGTACGCTGTATTCCGACATCCAATGGACCACCAACACGCCGTTGGCATACGAAGGCAATCATGCGTTGCTGTACGATAGTTCGACGAACGACAAGCGTGTCAACTTCGAAGGTCGCACATTCGGCACCGAGGGTACACTGTCGGTCTGGGCCTACCGGGAACCGGGAGCAATGTACCTTTTCGATTCGTCCAACGGTGACCGCACCCTTTTCTACAGTAACTACAATTGGTATTTGAATAACCAGTCGATGCCCAGTCTGGCACCCGAGTTGATGCCCAATGGAGAATGGACGCTGCTCACCATTACGTGGGACAATTCGCTGCCTTCCGAGAAGCAGAAAGTGTACAGTAACGGGCGGCTCTTTGCGACCTTCGACTATACGGTAACGGAACGTTCGCCCGCCATGCTTTGGCTGGGCAACCGTTATAGCAACAACGAAGACTGGAGCGGCATGATCGACGAGTATGCCTTCTGGGACCATGCGCTCAGTGCCAGCGAGGTTCGCTGGCTCTATGGTCATTCGATAAGCGAAATTCCCGAGCCGGGTACGCTTGGCCTGACCCTCATTGCTCTGGCAATCGGGCTGTTCCGTTTCCGCCGCCGCACCTAGGACATCGACGCTTGCCACGGCATCTTTCTGCGGCTGTTCACGGATGCATTAGTACTTCGACGGGTGCAGGCAACCTAATGTCTTTCACGCAGTGACACTGGGGTCAGAGCGCACTTTGTCATTAGCAGGGAATGCCTAATGACAAAGTGCGCTCTGACCCCAGTGTCATGCACGAGAATCATCACCCTGAGAGGAATTATCAACGAGTGTAGCAAGGGGGAACGAAGGTGGTCAATGGGTGTGGATTCGCCCGATCGGCCAACCAGTCCGCCACGAGGACCGACCGACATCATCGCTTGATTGATTCCTCTTTGGGTCACAAGGGAAGAAGCGACTGCCCCGGCGATGGGTGGAATCCGATGGTAAATCAAACGGCAGCCGGCCTGATCCAGGTGCAGACAACCCTTATTTCAGAGACGGCACAACGGCGTGTGCCTACTACATTGCCGCAGCCTGCACCTAGCCCGGACTATTCATCACGCGAGCTGCCGCTTGCTTTGGGACCATTTGGGGGCGTTTTCTTAGCGGAGCGGCGCGAGCCGCCCGGTTTTCCCACTGTCATACCGGACGGCTCGCGCCGTGCCGCTACAAAGTAAAGGGCATTGGGCTAGCACCCAGCGGCTAATGAATAATCCGGACTAGAAACGGAAGAGCCAGTTCGTTCCGGCACCTCGGTGGCGGCCACGATTTGTGTACAACCGTGAGGGAAGTTGTCCCAGGATGGGCGAAGTCAGCCCGTTCGGGGCGTTTTCCAGCCTGCCAGAAACTTGCCGCACACCTCCCCATTGACACTCGCCCCCCTCCCAACTACTATGGAAGGATGGGCGGTAGTGTGCGCGCAGGGTGCAACGAAGAGGAATAACGTGAGCAAGAAAGCCTGGGGCGGGGTATTCGACGGGGCAACGGACCGGCGCGTCGAGGAGTTCACCGAAAGCGTGAGCTTCGACCGGCGGCTGTATGCGCACGATATCGCCGGCTCGATTGCCCATGCGCAAATGCTGGCCGAGGTCGGGCTGCTGACGCCCGGCGAGTGCAACCAGATTGAGCAGGCGCTCACGGAAATCCGCCTGGAGATTGAGCAGGGCCGGTTCCCGTTCTCCTCCGAACGGGAAGACATCCACATGCACATTGAGGCGGCCCTGATTGAGCGGATTGGCGATACCGGCCGCAAACTGCACACCGCGCGCAGCCGCAACGACCAGGTGGCAACCGATTTGCGGCTCTGGGTTCGCGAGGCCATCGACCGGATCGACGCCCGCCTGGTGCAGCTTCAGGAAGCGTTCGTCGGACGGTGCGACGCCGACTTCGACGTCGTACTGCCCGGCTATACGCACCTTCGCCGTGCGCAGCCGGTGCTGGCCCCGCATTACTGGCTGGCCTACTGCGAGAAGTTCGAGCGCGATCGCGGCCGGCTTGCCGACTGCCGCCGGCGCGTGAACGTGTGCAGCCTGGGCGCCGCGGCGCTGGCGGGCACCAGCCTGCCGATCGACCGGGCCGATGCGGCGCGCCGGCTTGGGTTCGTCGGGCAAACCACCGGCGAGCCCCAAGTGACGGCCAACAGCCTCGATACCTCGAGCGACCGTGACTTCCTGCTGGAGTTCACCTTCGCCCTGGCGCTGATTGCGGAGCACCTGAGCACCTGGGCCGAGGAGTGGATCCTCTGGTCGACCGTCGAGTTCGGGTTCCTCGACCTGCCCGAGGCGTTTTGCACCGGCTCGTCGATCATGCCGCAGAAAGTGAACCCCGACGTGCTGGAGCTGATCCGCGGCAAGACGGCCCGCGTCATCGGGGCCTTGCACACGCTCTTGGTGTTAGTCAAAGGCTTGCCGCTTGCATACAACCGCGACTTGCAGGAAGACAAGCCGCCGGTATTCGACGCGTTCGATACGGTGGACGCCTGCCTGGAGCTGGCCGCGCCCCTGGTGGCCGAGGCGGAACTGAAGCGCGAGGCAATTGCCGCCGGCCTGGACCGGGGGCACCTGGACGCGACTACCTTGATGGAGCACCTCATTCGCACCGGAACTCCCCAGCGGACGGCCCACGAGGTCGTCGGCCGCCTGGTCCGCAAGGCACTCGACCGCGGCGTGCGCCTGGCCGACCTGAAGCCCGAGGAGCTGCGCGGGGTCGATCCGGAATTGGACGAAAGCGTTTACGACGTGCTGGGCGCCGAGCGCGCCGTCGCGGCCATGCTGAGTTACGGCTCGACCGGCCGGGAACAAGTGCGGCAGCAAATTCAACGATGGAAGGAGCATCTGTTCGGCAGTCCATACCACGGGCAATCGTGACCGCGTCCCGAAGCCCGCCGGAGCGTCGAACATGATTCGTGCAGGAAGAACACCGAGAACTTTTCAGCAACTGATGTGGAGCAGCATGATGAGACTTTACCCGGCCATACTGACGCTTGGTTCATTGACGCTTCTCGGCGCCCAGGCTGCCGAGGTCGACCTGCAAAGCCCGGCGCGCCGCCAGGCGATCGAAGCGCCGCTTGCCAGCCGGGAGGTCGACGCGCTGCTCCAGACGAATCCGACCACCGCCCCAGAATGCTTCCAGGCCGCCAGGATCCTTGCGGAACTTCAGCGCCCGGAACTCGCCAAGCCGTTCCTCGCCCGCGTACTGGCCATGAAGCTCAACCGGGAACAGCTTGCCGAACTGGCCGACAAGTTCGGTTCGCCGGCGTTTCTCGGCCTGGCCGGGCGGCCGGAACTGAACCCGGAGGCCGAGCAACTGGCCGGCGCCGTTTTGGCCGCGGCCAGAGGAGTGCGGCAGGACGCCGATCGCATCGGACAGTGGATTTCGCAGCTCAACGCGCCGGCCCTTACGGACCGGAACCGGGCCATGCTTGGCATCCTGGAGGCGGGTGGTGCGGCCATCGGGCCGATGGTCCGGATTCTGGCCGATCCGGCCCGCGAGGCCGAGCACGCCGCCGTGCGCAGCGCGCTGGTGGCCATGGAGGGCGGCGCGGTGGAGCCGCTGCTCGGACTGCTGGAAGACGGCAGCCCCGATCTGATTGCCCAGGCCATCCGCGTTCTGGCAGCCCTAAAGGCCGACCGTGCCGTTCCTCGGCTGCTGGGCATTGCGTTCAGTCCGGAGCACGCCCCGGAACTCCGCACGCTGGCGCAGGCAGCCGTTGAGCACATCACGGGGCATCGGCCGGCGCCGGCCGATGCGGCGCGCATGCTGGAATCGAACGCTCGCGAGTACTTCGACCGCCGGCGGCCCATCTTCGGCGCCATCGAGGGGAGCGTCGGGTGGTGGCACTGGCACCCGGAGCGGCAATCGCTCGAATCGAAGTCGTATACCGAGGACGCCGCCCGCCGCCTGCTGGCGGCGCGCCTTGCCCGCGATGCCCACGCCATTGCACCCGACAACCGTGGCATCGAACTGTTGCACCTGTCCACGATGCTTGAACAAGCGGCGTTCGACCATGGGCTTGGCAAGCCGTTGCCCACGGAGCCGGGAACGCCGGCCGCCCGCGCGATCGAGGCCGGCCCGGTGATGCTTGAGGAAGTCATGCAAGAGGCGCTTGCGACCGGTCACCCGGCGGCTGCCGCCGCCGCGGCCTTCCTTCTGCATCAGGCCGCGCCGGAGGCTCGGGTTTCGGACGTCGCGGCCGGCGACGACGTTTCCCAGCCGGCGCCCGCCGACCCGGGGGCCGATCCCGCGTATGCAAACGTCGGCCCCGCTGCCGAAGTCGAAGCCGCCCACGAATCGGCCGAAGGCCCCGATGTTGCCGAACTGCTGATCCACCAGGGACCGGAGGCATCGGCGCTGGTGAAGGCGGCCATCCACGCCGACCGCCGGGTGCGCATGGCCGCCCTGGAGTCGATCGTGGCGTTGCAGCCCACGCGCCCGTTCGCCGGCTCGCATTACGTGCCGCAGTCGCTGGCGTTCACCGCATCGGCCGGCGGCAGTCCGAAAGCCCTGTTGGCCGGCCCCAAACGCGACGAGATGCTCAAGCTGGCCGGCTTCCTGGCCGCCCGCGGAATCGAGGTCGATACGGCCACCAACGGGCAGGAGATGCTCCGGATGGCCGCGGCCTCGCCCGACTACGTCGTGGCGCTGGTCGACTCGCGCCTGGACAATCCCACCATCGACATTGCCCTGCAGAAGCTCCGCTACGACTACCGAAGCGCCGACCTCCGCGTAGGCGTTGTTGCGCGGGCCGAGGAGTACGGCCGCGCCGAACACATGGTCCGCAACGACTCGGCGGCCCTGTGGTTTGCCTGGCCGCACGACGAGGCGACCTTCGCCTGGCAGTTCGATAAGCTGGTCGGGATGGACGCCGCACACCTGGTTCTTCCCAAGGAACGGCAGCGCATGGCTTCACGGGCCATGGACCTGTTGGTGGAAATCAGCCGCCCGGGCCGGGGCGTGTTCGAGGTGCGGGCTTTAGACGACGTGCCATTGACGGCCCTGTACGTGCCCGAACTGGCCGAGCGTGCCACGGTGCTCGCGGGCCGGCTCGGCACGCCGGCGGCCCAAGGCGCGCTGGTCGATCTGGCGAGCCGCGACACGGCGCCCATCGCGGTGCGGCGGGCGGCGGTTACGGCCCTGGGCCACAGCATCGAGCAGCACGGCATCCTGCTGACCACTGAGGAGATTCACCGGCAGTACGATCTCTACAACGCCAGTGGAACCCGCGACGTGGCCAGCCAGCAGGTGCTGGCACTCATTCTCGATTACATCGAAGCGCCGACCCAGGAATTGCGAAAGGAAGATTGACCGGCGGCCGCCCCGTTGGAGTTCACGCTTTAGCGTGCTGAATTTGCCCCATGCTCAATTTACACGCTAAAGCGTGAACTCCAACAGAACGAGATCGTAGCGCCGCAACGGAGCCACCCACATAACGCCTATGCCACGCTACACACCACCCGCCGAAACCAATGAAACCGGCCCGCCCATTCCGGGCTTGATCGGTTCGGGGCCGGCCATGGAGGGCGTGTACCAGCTCACCCGCCAGGTAGCACGCTCGAATGCCTCGGTGCTGCTGCTGGGCGAGACGGGGACGGGCAAGGAACTCATCGCGAAGGCCGTCCACCGCCTGAGCCCGCGCGGAAGCGGCCCGTTCGTGCGCGTCAATTGCGGCGCCCTGGCCGAGAACCTGCTGGAGAGCGAGTTGTTCGGGCACGTGCGCGGCGCGTTTACCGGCGCCATCGACAACCGCACCGGGCGCTTCGAGGCCGCGCATACCGGAACCGTCTTTCTCGATGAGATCAACTCCACCACGGCCAAGCTCCAGGTGAAGCTCCTGCGCGTGCTGCAGGAGCACGAGTTCGAGCGGGTGGGCGATACGCAAACCATCCGCGTCGATACCCGGGTCATCGCCGCGAGCAACCGCGACCTGATGGAGGAGATCGGCGCCGGGCGGTTCCGCGAGGACCTGTACTACCGGCTCAACGTGGTAACCATCTACCTGCCGCCGCTCCGCGAGCGCCGGGAGGACATTCCCTCCCTGGTCAGCCACTTCCTGAACGTTTACAACAAAGCCAACGACCGGCACGTGCCGCACATCGAGCGGCGGGCACTCGAGGCGCTTCAGAGCTACGACTGGCCGGGCAATGTACGCGAGCTGCAAAACTACGTGGAACGCGCCGTCGTGCTGGCCCCCGGCGATGAACTCACCGTCGACCTGCTGCCCGAGGCCGTCCTGGGCGAGAAGCCGCGGCGGATCGGCCGGCACCGGGCCGTCGATATGGAAACCCTCACCGCCGAACTGGTCGAGCACGGCGTGGCCATGGCCGGCCCCAATCCGCAGAACCTTCACGCCACCATTGTCAGCGGCGTGGAGCGAGAACTGATCGGGCAGGTGATGGCCGCCTGCGACGGGATCCAGGTGAAGGCCGCCGCGCACCTGGGCATCAACCGCAACACGTTGCACAAGAAGCTCCAGGAGTTCGGACTGGAGAAGTGAGGTTCGATGCTGGCCGGAGTGCAAATCATCTGTTTCGCCGCCAGTTACGCGGTGGCCTTCATACTGGAAGTGTCCCGCATGGTGTTCCGCAGCGGGGTGCGGGGTGCGCTGATGCTCGGCTTCGCAGCCGCCGGGCTGGTGGCGCACACGGCGTACCTCTATCATCGTGCCGTGAACACGCCTGGTTCGCCGCTTTCCAGCGAGCAGGACTGGTACCTGATCGCCGCCTGGTTGCTGGTGGCCGTGTACTTGTACCTCATGTGGTATCACCCCCGGCAGAGCTTCGGGCTGTTCCTGCTGCCCTTGGTGCTGGCCCTGATTGGCGTCGGCAAACTGCTGGCCCGCAGCGAGCCCTTTGCCCGCGAACCGGCCTCGCGCGTCTGGGGCCTGATCCACGGCACGGCCATCCTGCTGGCAACGGTGACCGTGCTGGTAGGCTTTGCAGCCGGGGTGATGTACCTCCACCAGGACCGGCGCTTGAAACGCAAGCTGCCGCCGCCCCGCGGCGTGCGGCTGCCCAGCCTGGAATGGCTTGCGCGGGTGAACGGGCGGGCGCTGGTCGTGGCCGTGCTCATGCTGGTGGTGGGCGTCGTTTCGGGCGTGGTGCTCAGCGCGCTTCGGCGCGCGGGCGGGCTGGACCTGCTGCCCTGGCATGATCCGGTCGTATTCGCCACGCTGGTGATGCTCCTGTGGCTGCTTTCGGCCGTGGCCATTACCGCCCGCTATCCCATACAACGGCAGGGCCGCAAGGTGGCCTACCTGACGCTGGTAAGCTTCGTGTTCCTGGCCGTGGCCCTGGCTGCCATGCTACTGTTGGACACGGCCCACGGCGGCAAAAACCAAGACAATACAGCCCGTGCAGCCGTAGGGTGGGTGGTTCCGGCTGCCAAAGCAGCCGGGTTCACCCACGTGATCGCAGAGTCCGATTGCTCGGGTTCACGCTTTCGCGTGCCCGGAAGACCACACAACGTCCATTCACACACGGAAGCGTGAACTCCAACAGGTAACAGCTACTGGATTTCGTTCCGCCTTCCAGAAACACAAATGCAAGTTGTCGGCTGTAGCCATCACGGAACGTCGATTGCCCTTCGCGAGCGGCTTGCCTTCTCCGGCGAGCAAGCGGCCGAAGCGCTCGATCGTTGGCGGCGGGTGTTCCCCGGCGTCGAGGCCGTGCTGCTGTCCACCTGCAACCGCGTTGAACTGTACTCCGCCGCCGCCGGAGCCGCCGAGGCCGCCGCACCCGACCGGCAGCAGGTGGCCGGGTTCCTCGCACAGTTCCACCGGATCGAACCGCGGGAAATCGCCGACGCGCTGTATTGCCATCGCCATGCCGAGGCCGTCCGGCACCTGTTCACCGTAGCGTCGAGCCTCGACAGCATGGTGGTCGGCGAGCCGCAAATCCTCGCCCAGGTGAAGCAGGCGTACGACCTGGCCACCCGGTCGGACAACACCGGCCCGATTACCCATGCCGCGTTCCAGGCGGCGCTGAAATGCGCGCGGCGCGTGGCAAGTGAAACGGCCATTCACCGCCGCCGCGTGAGCATACCCAGCGTGGCGGTAGCCGACTTCGCCAAGCAGATTTTCGAGCGGTTCGACGACAAGCACGTTGTCGTGCTGGGGGCCGGCGAGATGGCCGAGGAAACGCTGCGCTATTTGCAGGACGATGGCGCCCACCAGGTCACCGTGGTCAACCGCAGCTACGAACGCGCGGCCCAGTTGGCCGAAGCATGGCGAGGGCAGGCGGTGGCGTGGGACCAGTTGGCCGAGGCGCTGGCCACCGCCGACCTCGTGGTCAGCACGACCGGCTCGGCGGAAACCGTGGTCACGCGCGAGGCGTTTGCGGGAATCGAGCGCGCCCGGCACGGGCGGCCGCTTTTCATCCTTGACCTGGCCGTACCGCGCGACTTCGATCCGGCGATCGGCGAACGGCCCGGCGTCTACCTGTACTCGGTCGACGACCTGCTCGCCGCGTGCGAGCAGAACCGCGCCGAGCGCGACCGCGAGCTGCCCGCCGCACTGCGCATCATCGAGCAGGAAACCGGCCGTTTCATGGCCGAACTGTACCACCAGGCCACCGGCCCGATCATCCAGCAATTGCTCGCCGGCTGGCAGAAGCCCAAGGAGGAGGAACTCGCCCGTCTATTGAACCGCCTGCCCGGACTGGACGCCAAGGGCCAGGACGAAGTACGCCGCGCGTTCGACCGGCTGATCAACAAGCTTCTGCATCCGCCGCTGCAATCGCTCCGCGACGAATCGCGCGAAGGCATCCCCAGCCGGCTCATGGACGCCCTGCGGAAGCTGTTCCAGTTGAAGGATTGAACGCGGAACCGACACGCTGGAAGCGTATCCCGCGGGGCACCCACGCCGGATGCGTAACGCGGGGTGCGACTGGGCTGCACAAAACCAGATGTATGGGCGGCAGGACCCTACGCCATTCTTGTTCCGGTGGGGCTCAGTGGTATCCTTGTTCCAGTCCCAAGGGACGGTCCTGAATCAGCCCAGATAACGTGAGGAACGAACGTCGCGCAACCCTGGGGACCCAGATGTGTGAGAACTCCGAAGGAGTGGTCCTAACAAATGACCGAGTCTTGACTCACAGCAGGTTAGGGGCCAGAATTGGTATTAACTCAATGCTCTCTGTCGCAAAATGACCGGAAAAAGACATGAGATCAAGGAATTGAGAGGGGCCAAACGTCGACTCGGACGCCCAGCCCCAGGAGGTCGAGGCGTGAACGTTCCGCCCCATCCGAAGGTCTATCACGTCACCCACGTGCGGAATCTTCCGCTGCTGCTGGAGGCGGGGCGGATCTGGTCCGACGCCATGCGACTGGAACTGGGGCTGAGTTGCACGATTGTGGGCATGGCGGAAATCAAGCGGCGACGATTGGAGGAACTGCCGGTCGGCTGCCACCCGGGAACGATGGTGGGCCAGTACGTACCGTTCTACTTCTGTCCACGGTCGATCATGTTGTATATCCTTTACAGAGGGAACCATCCTGAAGTAAGCTATCGCGAGGGGCAAGGGCCGATCGTGCATTTACAGGCCGATCTCCGGCGAGTCGTTGACCTTGCCAACAGGTGCAAGGTCCGCTGGGCGTTTACCAACTGCAATGCGGGGGCGCGTTATGCGAGCTTCTTCAACAGTCTGGACCGGCTCGACGACGTCGACTGGGCGGCAGTTGAAGCCACTGATTTTCGAAGTGCGGCCGTCAGGGAGTGGAAACAAGCTGAGTTCCTTATGCATGAGTCCTTCCCTTGGACGTTGGTAGAGAGGATTGGCGTGGGGCCAACCGTATGACCTTGCAGCAGGTGGAATCCGTCCTTGCTGAAAGCAAACACCAACCACCTGTAGCCGTCGAGCGCGGTTGGTACTTTTGAGGAGAGAGCCGATGATCGAGTTTCAGAAGGGTGACATCCTGCAAGCCAATGCCGAGGCCTTGATTAACACGGTAAACTGCGTCGGCGTGATGGGCCGGGGGATCGCGCTGCAGTTCAAGAAGGCGTTTCCCGAGAACTTCGACGACTACGAGGAGGCATGCAAGCGCGGAGAAGTGCGTCCGGGGAAGATGTTCGTGGTCCGCCTGAGCCAGTTGCAGAACCCCCGTTACATCATCAACTTTCCCACGAAGCGTCATTGGAAGGGGAATAGCCGCATCGAAGACATTGAGGCCGGATTGGATGCATTGTTGGCAACGATCAGGGAACTTGGCGTCAAGTCCATCGCCGTGCCACCGCTCGGGTGCGGTCTGGGCGGGCTCGATTGGCGTCAGGTCCGGCGTCGGATCGAGCAGACACTTGGTGGTCTTACCGAGGTCCAGGTGCTGGTCTATGAACCCTGCGGCGCGCCGGCCTCCGACGCAATGGCCAGGACGAACAATGCCCCAAACATGACGCCTGGAAGGGCGGCTCTGCTGGGCCTCATGCGGCGATACCTGTCGGCTGTGATGGATCCGTACGTGTCACTGTTGGAGATGCATAAGCTAATGTACTTCATGCAGGAGGCCGGTGAACGGTTGCGATTGAGATTCGCGAAGGGACCGTATGGACCGTACGCCGAGAATCTCCGCCACGTACTCACCGAGATCGAGGGGCACTTCATCAATGGGTTCGGTGATGCTGAAGATGACCCGGAGAAGCAGATCGAGTTGGTCACCGACGTCTCGCAACGAGCGGAAAGGTTTCTTCAGAAGCACCCGCAAACCCGTGCCCATTTCGATCGTGTTGGTGAGCTGATCCGAGGGTTTGAGACGCCCTACGGCATGGAGTTGCTTTCGACGGTGCATTGGGTCGCGAAGAGAGAAGCAGCCACGAATGCGGATCGGGCTGTAGAGAAGGTCTACGCTTGGAATCCCCGAAAGCAATTGTTCCGCGAGCCACACATCCGTATGGCGTGGCAGGTTCTGGAGGGCAGCGGCTGGCTTTGTAGCGAATAAACGGATAGCCCACACTACCGGAAGGGCCGTCGGTTTCGGGTAACCGTTCGCGGGGTCGCGGAACAGGTTGCTTTCTCCGCCGCATGCAAATGCGACAGCCCCCGTGAACGGTTACCACCGGAAAATACTCAACCGACAATCCCGCTGATGTCCAGCAGGTGAAGCTGCCGGCCTTCGCTGCCGTGCGGGGCGTCAATGCAGACGCGCCGCGCGTCGCGGCTGAGCCGCGGGTGGGTGTCGACTCGCCATTCGCCGGTGTACTCCTTGGGCGAGTGGAAGTGCCCCAGGTCGATGCGGCGGCCGGTCGGCACGTGATACAAGTGCGGCGTCTGTAGCCGCTCGGGGCCCTTCGGGTACGTGTCGTTGAGAATCCACTGCTTGCACGGCAGATAGGTCACGTGGCCGCCGCCGTCCAGCATGCCGCGGCCGATCTCCTCCGGCTCGCCGCCTTCCTTGTCCTCGAACAGGAAGTTGCTCCACGGGTCATCCGACCGGAGGCGCGAATTGGCCAAAATGTGCGCCGGATCGCGCCAGATGAAGTGCGAGGCATATCCATTGCCGATTACGACGCGAATATCGCTTCCGTCCAGATTCGCGGTAATCATGCGCGTCAGCCGCCGCCCGTTCGGATACCGCCAGCGATGCAGCACGATGAACCGCGCGCCGTCCGGGCTGCAGAGCAGGTGGTTGAAGTAATGCTTGATGCCCGGCTCCTCGTTGGGAATCGTCCCGTGCCGGGCGATGTCGGCCAGCGTGATGATCAGCTTCGCCTCGCCGGTTTCCAGATCGACGTGGAAGACACCCGAGTCGGCAGGCGCCAGGTCGTCGGCGTGCGGGTCGGGAAGGCCGGCGTAGCCGTAGCCGGGCCGCACGTCGTGAATGCGGCGGAAATCCGCCGTGACGGCCGACTTCCCGTCCGGACTGACCGAATACACCGGGTGCGGGATGGTTCGCTTCTCGCCGGTCTTCACGTCGAGCACGTGGCACACGAAGCGGTCGCCTTCCCGGTCGTTCCACAAGACGCGGCTAGCCGAGCCGGGCACCCACTGCAACATGCAGCCCTGCTGCCAGTTCCACGCCTTGCTCCGGCCCAACTCGATCCAGCGGTCGTTGTCTTCCAGGTCGACCATGCCGACAGCAATCACGTCGTCCGGCTCGGGCGTGCGATGCTCGAAATCCACCTGCATGCTGAGAACGTACCGGTCGGTCGGATCGAACTGCAACTTGTCGTAATAGCCGAACCAATGGTGCTTCGGACCGCGCGTGATCACGCGAACCGGAACGCCGGAGTCTGCTTCGGCCGCGCCGGCCAGGCGAGACATTCGTCCAACCATCGACGAACCCGCGGTGGTAAGTGCAGCCGTCTTCAGAAAATCACGTCGTGTCATATGCATTTCTTAAGCTCCTTGGTTTCGTGTTTCTTAAATGGCCGGAATACCCTTGCGTGGGATAGGCTTCCAGCCTGTCAATTCTGCTGGCTTACGCGAAAACCCACCTCACGAGACGAGACAGGCTGGAAGCCTATCCCACGCCGTGCCTAAGCGTGCCGGCGAGCGCCTCGCTCGACCGCCGCTTTCACAATCGCCATCGTCTCTGCCTGGCGCCGCGCGACGATGGACTGGGCATTGTTCACGTCGCGCAAGGCGCCGTCGAAGTCGTTGTGGATGTCCATCAGGGCGGCAATCGGCTTCTCCGCCGGGTCGGCATCCAGGTCCGAAAGCCACTTCTCCACGCCCAGATCGCGCAGCATCCAGGCCTTCCGGCCCGCCTCGGCGAACCGCGGGTGAATGGTCGGCGTCCCGGCCGCAATCGACATGATGACCGAGTGCATTTCCATACTGACAATGCACCGCGCCTGCGCGTACACCGAAAACGCCTGATCCGGGTCCCAGAACGTCTCCTTCAGCCGCACCTGCTTCTTCACGTCTTCCGGGAGCGGGTCGAAGATGAGTTTCCTTGCCGGCTCCAGTTCATGCTTCACCTCGGGGCAGACGAGCACCGGCAAGCCGGTTTGCCTTACCCAAACCGTTGCCAGCTCGCGCATCTTTGCCGCGTGAACCGCCTCGCGCTTCTCGTCGATGAACCCCTGGATCGACGAACGGATGGTGAGCGTAATGAACTGCCGCGGCTTCAGGCCGTACTCGCTCATGAACTGCGCCGCCCAACGGTCGTCGCGGCTCTCGTAACCGAACGTCGCGTCGGGTCCGAACTCGAGGTGCTTGTTCTTCACCCCCAACTCGCGCAGGAACTCAAGCGACTGCCCGTCGCGAGCGAAACAGAAGTCGGCCTGCGACAGCAACGGCACGATCAACCGCTTCGAAAGCCCCGTGAACATCTCGAACGACTGGCAGTACACTCCGTATGGGATGCCCATGTCGCGCGCCGTCAAGAGCGGCATCCAGTAGGGCAGGGTCTTGTTCCACTCGCTACTCCAGCGGCCGTGCGACAGCGTCGTGCCCGAGTTGTACAGCAGCAAATCGGCAGTCGCCATGGCCTCGTCGAAAGCCTCGCCGTCGCCGCCGCGGAACGGCGTGCCGATGACCGTCGCGTCGGGGAAATACCGGCCGAGGAACGCGCGATGGTTCTCCGTCGCCTGCGCATCGTCGCGAGCGTTCGAGACGATCGTCACGCGGGCTTCCGGAATGTAGCGGTTCAGCAGCGTCAGCAGCCCCGGCGTGATTCCGATATCGCCGATGTTGGAATAGCTCCACGCGTACGTCACGACAATATGCCGCGTCTTCGGCGTCGCCGCCGCACCGCGCGCGAGGCCCGGCATGACCATCGTCGCGGCAAGCGATCCAAGCAGTTCGCGTCGGGTAACCTGGTGTTGGTTCATGGCAATCCCCTTAGGTTTTCGTGATGTCGTCAGTCTGCACAAGGCCCGTGAGCAGCCATCGCAGGCACAAGAGCGATTATAGTCCCGGCGGAAGGGGTGTCAACAAAGCTACAGGATTACGGCATTTGCCTGCTTGACCTGCCGGCCGGAACTCCACGAGCATCGCGCCCTGGAATTACTGCCCCGCAAGACCGCATCGCCTTGGCGCGCAGCACTGCTGGACGGGAGTGCATACGGCCTTTTCCTTGTTTCCCTTTGCGCCTTTGCGGCTTGGCGTCTTTGCGTGTGACTTTGAGCCGGGTATACCTGAACGCAAAGACGCCAAGCCGCGAAGACGCAAAGGGAAAGATATGAACACCCACCCACCACCGCAATCAGTGACCTTGACGAAATCCACATCACGAAACGCTGCGGGAGAGACCGTATGGAAGAGCCAACCATGAGGTGACTAGAGAGGCATCAGGTGTCAGGCTTGTAACCGTTCACAGGATAGCGGTGCGGGCAGTTCTCTCTGCTGCATGTGAAGAGGTGGCACTAACCCGGATTATTCATGACTATGTAGGGTGGTGACAAGCAAGCCAAGCCCCTGGTGGGCCTTCGGTCGCTTGGCCGGGCCTGCTTCCAGCGCTCGACGTGCAATCGACCCCGGGTCTGGCTTGCGCAGGCCCACCAAGGACTTACGCGACCTTGTCCCTACATGAATAATCCGGGCTAAGGCATGTCGAATGGTAATCGCCCAGCGCGAAGGCCGGTACCCATCGACAACGCCCTTGGTCCGCGTTGCGGGCCAAGGGCGTCTTGTCTTTTCAGCTTAGGGCGTTGGCCAAACAGGCTTGCGGCCCTTTCGAGGATCGGCGCGTCAGTCGACGAGCTGGATCTTCTCGGCACGTGGTCCCTTCGGGCCGCGTCCCTCTTCGTAGGTCACCTGCTGACCAATGCGAAGCGCCTCAATACTGGTTCCTTCGAGATCGCTGTGGTGGAAGAACAGGTCGCCCCGCCCTCCCTCGATGAACCCGAACCCCTTGTCGGCGATCAGCTTTTTGATCGTCCCTTGCGGCATGGTAGCCACTCCTTCCAAATAGAAAAACAGACAGTCACTTGGCCAACAGCCCACCCGTACGGCCCCCTATAGAGGGGCGGGACTCTGGCCACACAATATCGCGGGAAGGTAACCTGCAGGTACCTCGGAAAGGGCCATACTAAGGCTCTACTCCGCAAAACCACAGCGGCGAAGAGGGAACACTCCCAAGGAGGTTAGGGCTCACATCTTCGTATCACTCCCCCACAAGCAGTAACATAGCACGTTCGGCCTGGGAATGCAAGGGGCTGGCCCGGATTATCCATGTTCGCTGGGAGACAATCCCTGCTAACCCGGCGAGCGGGTCATAAGTTCACCACCCACAACGCATTCTTAGCGGGAAGCCGCTATTCCACTTCCCATCCGGCACGGTAGGCGCCTTGGATCACCGGGTCGGCGTTGGGGAAGTTGGTGACCTTCATGGCTTCG
>JAVEUP010000156.1:0-19218 GCA_034005525.1 Thermoguttaceae bacterium
ACCCGGCGAAAACGCACGCTCTTGCGGGGAAGAGATTTTGGGGCGTGTCGTAAGTCCTTATGCGAAAAGGCGTTCCTGACAGCGCAACCGGCTCCCCCTAATTCGGGTGCCCTTGACAGGCCGCAGAACTGCAATGACAATTGTGTTTGTGGGGCAAGAGGGCGGCCTTGAGATCGGCCGGCACTCGTGCGGCCGGAAAGGGAGAGGAAGATGGCTCGTCTGTTCTTTGGCCTCGCATTTCTTGCGGGCGTACTGTTTCCCTTCGTCGTCGCCCGAGGTCCTGTGGTTTGGGCGCAAGACCGGCCATCGGGCATCGAGGAACTGCAACGTGGCCAACCGGACGCCGAGGCGGAACCCGCCGCTCAGGGACTGGGACAGTTGCTGATTCGCGATGCGCAAAGCGGTGCGTGGCGACGGCTGAGCGTGGCGCGGTATCACGTCAACGTGGTCCTGCACGCACCGGTGGCGCTGGTGCAGATCGACCAGACGTTCTACAACCCCTACGACGGCCAGGAGGAAGGCACGTTCGTATTCAACCTGCCGCGCGGCGCGTCGGTCAGCCGGTTTGCGATGTACGTGACGCCTACCGAGTTGATCGAGGGCGAGTTGGTCGAGCGAGGCCGTGCGTCGAACGTTTACGAGTCGATTGTCCGCACAAAGCGCGACCCGGCCATCCTCGAACAAATTGGCGACAACTTGTTCCGCATGCGCGTGTTCCCGGTCCCCGGCCGGGGTATGAAGCAAATCCTCCTCGACTTCACCGTGCCGCTGGAGCCGGAGCCGGACGGCACGTGCCGGTTCTCCCTGCCGCTGCTGAGCGACCTGGAACCGATCTGGGACTTCCGCGTCGGCGGGCGGATTTTCGGCCCCGTGCCACGCGAGAGCATCGCCTCCCCGTCACACCCGGACCTGACCCTCGGCGATCTGCTTCCTGCACAGGTACCCGACGATGCCGAGGATGCGGCCGTGGGCGCGTTTGGCGGGCCGTCGATTCCGTTCGAGCTTACTCGACAGAATTACGAGCCGAGCCATCCGTTCACGCTGCATTTCCAACACGCGCCGGAGGGCGCCGTTTCGCTGCAAACCTACCGTGCTGCGCCGTTGGTCACCAGTTGGCGCCGCGGCCAGGAGCCGGCCGATCCCGACTCGCGCTATCCGCTGACGTACTTCCGCGTCGAACTGCACGATCCGGCCATCGGCAACCGGACCTCCAAGCCATTGGACCTGCTCATCTTGGCCGATACGTCGGCCGCGGTGAGAGGGCAGCCGGAAGTGGCCGAGGCCGTCGGGCGGCTCATCGACCATCTGCGGCCGGACGATCGCGTGCGGCTGGTGTGTGTGGACGTGGCGGCCCGGCCCATGCACGAAGGCTGGCTGACGCCGGGGTCCGGCGAACTGAAGGACGCCCGCGAGCGGTTTGGAGACGAGTTCTGCCTGGGCGGCGCCGATCTGGCGGGCAGCTTCCGGGAGGCGCTCGGCGCGTTTGAACCTGCCGGCGCCGACCGGCGTCGATTGGTCGTCTACGTGGGCAGCGGGGCGGACACGCTCGCGCCGGATTCCGAACCCGAACGGCTCGAGAAGCTGGTGCGGCTGTTCGACGGTGCCGCCGCGCCGCTCTTGACGGTTTACGTGCTCGGCCGCGACCTGCGCTTGGCGGCTATGGCCCAAGAAGAGCCGGCCGACCCGATGCCGCAGGGCCGCGAACTGCTGGAAGCGGTGGCGCTGGCCACGGGCGGACTGATGTGGGACGCTTGGGACCCGGCCGCACAGCGGGCTTTCGATCGTTGGCTCGCCCTCGGAATGCCCACCCCGTTGCGGATTACCGACGTTCGCGTAACGGACGCGAAGCCCGACGACCTGTTCTTTCCCACGGCATGGACGCCCGGCGAGCCGTTCGTCATCCTTGGGCGCATGGTGACCGGCCTCATGCACAACGGGTTCGACGTCCACGTAACCACATTGCTCGACGGCAAGCCGATGGAATTGCACTATCACCTGGAGGCCGAGGAGCAGCACGGCAATGTGTTGATCGGCCGGCTCTGGGCCCAGCGGAAGTTGAGCGAACTCGCCCTTGCTCTGCCGGCGTTGCCCCGGCCTGACTCGGCCGAGCATCGCCGCGTGGTGGCCCTGTCGCGCGAGTGGAGCGTGCTTTCGCCGCTGACGGCGTTCCTGGTGCTCGAAAGCGAGCGGGACTACGCGCGTTGGGGCATCGACCGCTTGCGCCGGCGATACTGGCGTCCGGCCGGCGCGGCCGACGACGTTCCGCTGCCGCAAGAGTGGCTTGACCGAGTATTGGCGGTCCGGGGGCTGCCAGCAGACCGGGCCATCCGGCAGCGTCCGCGCGAGGACGATCCGGAAGGTCTGCGCCGGCTGCTCGACGAGCTTGGCCACCGCGACCCGCTGGATGGTTTGGGCTGGCAGCGACGGCTGTTTGCGCCGTCGTCCGAGGCGCCGGAATCGCCCCGGCCGTCTCTGACGCCCTTGCTCTGCGCCCCGTTCGAGGCGGGCGAGGATTACGAACGGCTGTTTCCCCACTACCGCGCCTTGTTGACGCCGATCGACATCTCCAGGCTGTTCTTCACGCTCGACGAGTTCGCCGAATGGCTGAAAGAACGCACAGGCGTTCCAGTGGAAGTGGACCACAAGGCATTGGACGACTTTGGGCTTAGCGCCGACATGAAACTGGATGCACAAGGCATCGTCATGGGCCGGGGGGAGTTGTCGTTGCACAGTTATGTCCGGCATGTCCTGTCTCGCTTCGCGCTAACGGTGCATGGCGAGCCAAACCGCCTGATTATTACCACGCCGGAAGAGGCCGAGGCCCGCCTGCTGACGGACATCTATCCCGTCGCCGACCTGATGTTGCCCGACCACGTGACACCGCCTGAGTTGCTGGCCGATCCCCTTTTCGACCTCGGACAAGCTGCCGAGGCTCGGATACGGCGCAATCTGCGTCAACCCATCTCGGTGAAGGCGTCGGATACGCCATTGTCCGAAATCCTCACGAATTTGGCCACGAAGCTCGACGTCCCGCTAATAATCGACGACCGGGCTCTCGGCGACGCCGGTCTGGACGCAACGATGCCGGTTTCGGTTCAATGCGAGGACTTACCCGGCGAGGAGGTCTTGACCACCATGCTTTGGCAGCAGGGCTTGTGCTACACGGTTCGCGACGAAGCGTTGGTCGTTACCACACCGGAAGACGTAGACTACGGCCTGACGGTTCGGCTTCATTCCGTTCGCGGCGTGGCGTACGAGTACAGGGTAGCGCGTCAGGAGCACGAGTCCCTCCCGGCATGGTTCCCCGGTTTGGGAGGTGAGGGCGGCGGATCCGCTGCAATGGGTGGAGGCATGGCTGGAGGGCTGGGAGGCGGAGGGGGCGGCAGGGGCCGGGTGGCCGGTGGTGGACTCGGCGGCATGGCCTTCTTCGGTGGTTTTGGCGATGCTTCCTCGTTAGGCTCCACGCCCCGCCGCAGTCCGGACGGCTCCACGGTCCACGCCGGTCTTTCCACCGGAGGTGAGCTTCCACTTGCACCGCCGGAGCCGGATCAGACAAGCGAACCGGACCCGGCTCGCGACGCGCCAAGCGAAGACGGCCCAGCGATCGGCGACGAGTTGCCGGCCTCCTCCCGCGACCTCCTCGTGGATGCAGTACCCGAGGCATGGACCTATGAGATCGACTTCGACAGCATCATTGAGTTGATCACACAAAGCGTGTCTCCCCACACCTGAGACGAGGTGGGCGGGCCCGGCAGCATTGGGCCGTTTCCCTATACGCTCGATCTCATGGTGTGCCATACTTGGCAGATCCATGACGAAATCGAACGGCTGCTTCACCGCCTACGCGACATGCCGCCGGTTTTTGCCTCGCATCCGGCAATGCGACCGGCCCAATTGCCGCATCCGGTAACGTTCTCCGACTTCGAGCTTGAAACACTCATCGAGCTACTCACGTCTTGCGTCCGCCCCCAAACGTGGGATCAGGTGGGTGGATCGGGCAGCATCATGCCCGATTTCCCACGCGGTGCGCTGATCATTTCCCAAACGCAGGACATTCACAAGGAGTTGCGGCACGTGCTCACGCAATTGCGCCGCAGCCGCTACGGGCAAGTCCGGCCCGACCGGCCGTGGGAGGCCGGCGCGGGCCCCGGCCGGCCCATGATCGATCCTTGGGGTCTTGGTGCCGCAACGGATGGGCTGCAACCCAGTAAGCTGCCGGAACCAAAGCCGGCTGAGCTTGCGGCCCTCCACTGGCGCCGGATGCCCGAGCGAGGACGATGGGTCTGGCGCAGGGTAACGCCCGAGGGTGACGCGGTCGAGACGATCACGCTGATCCAAGACGGCCGGCGGCTTGAAGTGGTGCTGCCCGAGTGCAGCGTTCGCATCGAGGGCGAACACGTGGCGGTCGCATGGCCCGAGCTGGGACTGGTGGAACTGGGCCCGTGGGCTGAAGCGATCCGGCACGTGCTCGACGCGCGTTTGCCGTGGCTGCCGCACCGGACGAACGAGAACCTTGCTCGATGGTATCAGGTGGCGCCCGCGCCCGCAAAACATGACGGCGTTGAGGCACCGCCAGTCCGCCTGATTCCGCCGGGATATGATGCCAACAGCGGCACGTACCTGCTGCTGGAACCGTCCGAGGCAGAGCATTTGCCCGCGCGCGTAGCGTCGTTCTTGGAAGTGGAGCAAACCGGCCTGCTGCGTTGGGCCGCTGGCGATCCCGGCGGCCCGGCGATTGTTTGGGAGGGCGCTTCCGGGCAACTGCTGGCCCGGTGGGAGCTTGTCGAACACACGGCGGAGCCCGCGCCTTTACCGCCGCCGGCCGAGCCTCGCGACGGCTTCGTTCAACTCGATCGGCGCGGCGCCGAGCAGGGCGATGATCGCTTGCTGGCCGAGGCGCTGGCCGCCCTCGAAAAGCGCGGTTGGCCGGAAGCTGCCGGCAAATTGGCTGAATTGTCCCGGCGCAATCCGGGGCATCCGCTGCTGGCCATCCTGCGGGCATGGTGCCACGACCAGGCGCCCAATCTCGAACCGGCCGACGAACGGCTGGCCGACCTGCAAGCCGCCGTGGCGGCGGGGCATCCTGTTGTCTCCCGCTGGCTGGCCGAGGGGCATCTTGCGTGGCTGAAACCCGAGCATCGATACCGGATCCTCAGCGAGTCCCCCAAGGAGCCTCAGACCTGGGGCGACGTTCACGCTTTGGTCAAGCTGGCCATGCAGACGAGGCGCCACGAGGAGGCGCTCAGCCTGCTCGATCGGGCGATCAAGGCCGACGTGTCGGGCCACGACCGCAGCGCCCGCTTCGATCAGCAGCGGCTGCGCGTCGAACTGCTCCTGAAACTGGACTGGTTCCTGGAGGCTGAAGCCGCTGCATCGCTTTGGGCCGAACGCGACGATGCCGCGCCGGGGGAGATCGCCGTGCTTGCCGAGACCCTGCTGGCGGCAGACCGCCGGCAGGTCGCGGCGGATCTGCTGGCCCAAGCCGCTGGACGCGACCCAGCCCCCGAGGAGAGGGCCCGGTTGCTCCGCCGCCTGGCCGACCTGTGTGAGGGCCTGCCGCGTTGGGAACGGCTGATTGAGGCGGCGGAACTCCTGCCGGACGATTCGCCCCTTCGCCGCCGGTGGATCGATACGCTGCTGGGTGAACTCGATGGTCCGATCCACGCCCGCGTTCCGGCGCAACTTGCCGAGAAGTCCCGCGATGACACTCTGCGCACCCGGCTCCGGATCATCCATGCCGGCCTGCTGGTCGATCTGCGTGCGGCAGGCGACGTATTCTGGGAATTGGCCGAGGAGGGCAACCTGCCGGCGGAGCGGATGCCCTGGGCCATGTCGCTGTGGAATCGTGCCAAGCATCCCGAGCGTACCATCGCACTGTGCGAGCAGGAACTGCGCCGTGGCAGGCGGTTTGACCGCGATTTGCTGCCTGTCCTTTGCGAAGCTTACCTGGCCGCCGGTCGCCCCGTGGACGCCCGCCGCGCCGAGACCGACCTTTAGCCGGCGCGGGCAACTACATGCCTGCGGCCAGTGTGCGGCGCGAGTCTCCCCCCCGGGCTCGTCCCGGGGGCCCGGTGACTGGCCGGCTACAGCCGAGCTTTGGAAGGACTCCCCTGCTTCCCGCCCCGCCACTGCCGCCGCTCTGGCGGCGGCAGTAGCGGGGCGGGAAGCGATAGGCGAAAACGAGTCAGCGTGTAGCTGGCCAGTCATGACTCCGCCGGGGCGAGCCCGGCGGTGATTATTTGTACCGAGCGCTTGCATAAGCTGCAATTGGCACGCGTTCACAGATCCAAGTCAAGCGTGCCAGAAAATCTGGCCGCACACTACGGCCATTGCGGGTCGCCGGCTATTCTGCCATGATGTAGCCTGGATTGCGCGCGCCATTACCGGCAACTCACAACCAACAACGAACATCTCTATGCCAAACACCACGCGTAGGCTTGCTCTGATCACCGGCAGCGGAAAGCGCCGCGTAGGCAACGTGGTGGCCGACGCGCTGGCCCAGCGCGGCTTCGACGTCGTACTGCACTACAACCGGTCCGCCGCAGAGGCTGGGGAAACGGCCGCGAAGCTGCGCGGGTATGGAGTGGACGCTGCTGCATTCCAGGCAAACGTGGCCGACGAGGAGCAGGTGAGCGACCTGTTTGCCCAAACAATGGACCGCTTCGGCCGGCTCGACGTGCTGGTTACCGCCGCCGCGGTGTGGGAACCCAAACCGCTTGAGGAGACCACGGCCGACGACGTGCGACGCCAGTTCGACATCAATGCGCTGGGCACGTTCCTCTGTTGCCAGCAGGCCGGCCGCATCATGGCCAATCAGCCGGAGGGCGGGCTGATTGTAACGATTGGCGACTGGGCTACCGTGCGCCCCTATCCCGGCTACGCTGCGTATTTCCCCGGAAAGGGCGCGATACCGACCATCACGCGCACCTTCGCCGTCGAACTTGCCCAAAGAAACCGCAACATACGCGTCAACTGCATCCTGCCGGGGCCGGTGATGCTCCCCGAGAACCTCTCGCAACCCGAGGTAGCCGGCGCCGTTGCCGGTACGCTGCTGAAGCGTCCCGGCAGACCCGAGAATGTGGCCCAGGCCGTGTTGTTCTTCCTCGACTGCGACTACACCACCGGCGTCTGCCTTCCGGTCGATGGCGGACGGACCATCGCCGGAGGGGAATAGTCTAGGCGATTTGCCCGGGGCCAGCGATTGCCGACTGCACAGAAGGAGATCCCAGTGATGGCGCCGATATCGCGACGGCAGTTCGTTCATGCCACCGTGGCCACCACAGTTGGAGCCGTGAGCCTGGTGGGGCCGCGATCGCTGATCGCCGATGCTCCGCACGGGCCGAATACCGGAAAAGGGGAAGTCGCCGGACGCGACCTGCGCAATCATCGGCATGGACGCGAGATTCCCAACAGAAACTACTGCGATCAACCTTAGTGACACATTCCTGGAGATTGCACTATGCCCCACGAACGTTCAAGCTTCACGTCCCGTTTCTGCTTCTCTCTCCAATGCGCATTCACCCTTGTGATGTGCAGCCTGCTCGCCCCCTCGGCTCGGGCCGGTGAGCCGATTCCCGCCTTCACCGGCCATACGCCCAGCGTTTCACGTGAGATCACGATCCCCACCGTCGACATCTCCGGCGAGGCCGGCCGGCACGTGGTTGTTGCCCGCGGCACGGAAGAAACCTACCAGGGCCATGCCGATACGCTCCTGATGCCCGACGGGAAGACCATGTTCGCCGCGTGGTCGATCGGGCACGCCCAACACATCGGCCCGCTGAAGCGGAGCGACGACGGCGGCCTCAACTGGGGCGAACTGATCGATGTGCCCGAAGACTGGTGGACCACCAGCAACACGCCGACCGTCCACCGATTGGTTGCCCCGGAGGGGACCGAGCGGTTGTTCGTGTTCGGTGGCGGGCTGAACTGGTTGGGAGGGCACGGCGGGAAGCCGCCTTACCCCATGCAACAGGCCGTCTCGGAAGACGGAGGCCGCACGTGGTCGGCCATGGCGCCCAACGGCGTCGAGGGCGAAGTGCCCCCTAAGGACATCTTCTCGTTCGACGGCGGAAAGAAGCTCGTGATGTGGTCCGACCTGCCGGGCTACGTGGTCGACAGCGTTTCGCACAACGGTGGCCTCACCTGGGAACAAGAGCGAAAGATCCTCCGCGTGCCCGGCCGCTGGGCCCAGCCGGCAATTCTCCGTTCGCCCGATGGCAAGCAACTAGTCATGCTTATGCGAGAGAACAATCGCAGGTTCAACTCGCTCTATTCCACCTCCGACGACGAGGGCCGCACCTGGGCCGAGCCGCGCGAACTGCCCGCCGCCCTGACCGGCGACCGCCACGTGCTTCGCTATGCTCCTGACGGCCGCGTGGTGGTCGTGATGCGCGACCGGGCGGGCCAGGGCAGCGACGATTGGGAAAGCCCCACCTACGGCCACTTCGTCGCCTGGGTGGGCACGTACGCCGACATCGTCGAGGGCCGCGAGGGGCAATACCGCGTGAAGTTGCTCCACAGCCACGCCGGGGCCGACTGCGGTTACGCCGGCTTCGAGGTCCTGCCCGACGGCACCCTGGTGGCCACCACCTACGTCAAGTATCAGCCCGGCCCCGAACGGCACTCGGTCGTCAGTGTGCGTTTCAAGCTCGACGAGTTGGACCGGAAACTGGCCGAGCAATGAGAAAGGCATGCCAAGGCATCGCGACTTGCCGCTGTTATTTCTCGCCCGACGCCTCGGGCGCCGGCCACGGGTACGTGGCGGCCGGCGGCCCTGGCTTCACCGGCCCGACCGATACCGTGGGCGATGGGAGATAGTGTGGCTGCGCCGTTCCTCGCTGCGCCGCCACAGACTGGTAGGGCCCGCAAGGCAGAAGCTTGGTACAATGGACCATTGTCGGCATCGGTGGTGCAAGCGTTTGCTTTTGTAAGAATCCCGGTGTCGCTGCTTTCTTTTGGGCAGATCGGTTTGGATGCGAAACGCAGCCCATTTCGCCCCGAGCATTCCTTCCCGCACCTTCAACCCAAGAGGAATCGACCTGATGAATTCCCCGTCAGCAATTCGTTCGGAACTCCCAGCCCCCATTGTGCCGCGTTTGCGGTTTTGGACGATCGGTGTGCTGCTGGCTGTATTGCTGCCCAATGCAGCGGCCCCGGTGTCTGCCGCCGGCCCGGCCGCTCCCAAGCGGTTCGAGGCCTTCGAGTGGAACCTCGACCTGCCGGCGCGGCCCGTCTCGCGGCGCATCAGCCGGCACTTCAGTTTCAAGGGCCCGGGGCCGACCGTACTGGCCGATATCGAGGGGCTGGGTTGCATCCGACGGTTCTGGATCACCGGCAACAATATCGGGCGGGACGTCATCCTGCGCATCTACTTCGACGACGAGCCGGTACCCTACGTCGAAGCGCCGCTGACGGACTTCTTCGGCGCGATGCACAACCTCATGGGCAATCCCTATCCACACGACCACGCGCGGCGCGAAAGGCCCGAGGAAGCATACGTGGTGAATACGCCCTTCCTGGCCATCAAGCCGAAGAACGGCATGACGGCCTACTTCGCCATGCCGTTTGCCAGCCGGGCACGGGTCGAGGTGACCGGCAGTGAACGTTCCACCGGGCTGTATTACACGCTCGACTGGCACGAGTACCCCGGGCAGGAGATGAAGGAGCCAATGCGGTTCGCTGCCCGCTGGCGACGCGAAGCACCCGTGCGAGACTATGCCGACGAGTTCATCCTGCTCGACGCCGACGGGCCGGGGCAACTCATCGGGTTCGTCCACAGCGTCGATATGCTCCAGGACCGGCACGTGATGCGGTGGAGCCACGCTGGGGCCGACAATATCTACATCGACGGCGACGGCGACCACCCGGCGCACCTTCGGGGCATCGGCGGGGAGGATACCTTCGGTACGAGCTACTCCGGCGGCGACTACCTGCCGCAAACCTCCCTGTTCTCCGATATGCCCTACTACATCCAGAATGACGCGGAGGGGAACAAGCAGAAGCTGGTGGGCTACCGGTTCTTCGTGAACGAGGCGATCCACTTCGAGAAGTCGCTGCACATCCGGTTCGGCGCCCGGGCGCACGACCTGGCGGGGATTGCGTACTGGTACACGGCGGTTCCGGTGCGGCCGTACTACGACATGCCGTCCCGGGAGCAGCGGCTGCCCGGCTCGGAGGTGCGCCGCGGCGAGTACGATCTGGCGTTGCCGGAGACGGGCCAGTGGTGGATTGCGGGGCCGTTCCCCCGCGGCCGGTTCGAGCATGCGTTGCCAACCCAATCCGAGTTCGACCCGGCTGAGCCGCTCCACGGCCGGCTGTGGCGTTTTCTGTAGCCATGGCGATTGCGCTGACGTTGCACATGACCCTGAAAAGTCTCGCCTTCACCGGCTGGGTGCTGGCTTGCGTCGCGACCGCCTTGGTCTACCCGTGGACGGTCAGTACGTGGTTCGGTTACGACCTGACCCGGTTGATCGTGCCGCTTACGCAAATCATCATGTTCGGCATGGGCACCACGCTCAGCCCAAGGGACTTCGCCCGCGTGGCCATTTTCCCTTGGCCGGTGTGCGTTGGGGTGCTGTTGCAGTTTACGGTCATGCCGGTCACCGGGTACGTGATTGCCCGCTCGTTCGGCTTTGAGGGTGAGGTGGCGGCGGGGATCGTGCTGATCGGCTCCTGTTCCGGCGGGGTGGCATCGAACCTGATGGCCTACCTCGCCCGCGGCAACGTGGCCCTTTCGGTCACGATGACCTGCATTTCCACCTTCCTCTCGCCGGTGATGACGCCCCTGATGATGGGCATTTTCGCAGGCGAATTCATTGAAATCCAGTTTCTGCCCATGATGGTGTCGATCTTCAACATGATTATTGTGCCGGTGGTGGCCGGGCTCATGTCGCACGCCATCTTGTACAGCCGCAAGCCGTGGGCGAAGCGCGGGGCCGTCCTGCTGGTTATTGTTGCAGGATGCGTTGCGGCCGCGGTGCTGGCCCCACGCCTGCCCGCCGAACCCCTCGGCGCATTTGCTCCGCTGCGGTACGGGGCCGCGATGGGCGCCGGGCTGATCGCCTTCGTGGCACTGGCCAAGCTGGTGGTGAACGTCCTGTTTCGGGGCACGGAAAACTGGATGGACCGGGCGTTGCCGCTGGTGTCGATGACCGCCATTTGCTTCATCCGGGCCATCATCACGGCCCAGACGCGCGACGTGCTGCTGGCTGTCGGTGCCGCGCTGGTGGCCGCCGCCATCCTGCACAACGGCATCGGGTATTTGCTCGGCTACTGGTGTGCAAGACTGCTCGGCTACGCCTTGGGCGTCGCCGGCTACCTGGTGGGCTACTACCGCGCCATCGAGAACCAGATGGACGAGAGCGATTGCCGCACCGTCGCCTTCGAGGTGGGCATGCAGAACGGCGGCATGGCCACGGGAATCGCCTTGGACGTGCTGAAGAGCCACGTGGCCGCGTTACCACCAAACGTATTCGGCACCGGGATGAACATATCCGGTTCCATGCTCGCCAACTGGTGGAAGCGAAAGCCGGCTGTGGCATGACGCCGCACGCCAGTCGACCGGCAAGCAGGCGCCCGGTGCTTTGTCGAAGACTCATCATTGGGTTCCCGCAAACGCGGCGTAACCTTCCATGTTGCGAGGGCGGGCTCAAATACCTCGGCAAGCAAGATTTTTACCCCACGTGTGAAGTTTGACAAAGCACTAGCCGGCGCGGCAATTGATGTGTATGATAGCGAGCCACCAGGGGGGCAACCTGCTGAACTGCTTGCCGGAGCACAAGCCTGCTGATCCACAAACGAGCAAGAAATAAGGACCATCAACATGGGGCAACTCACACTGCGAAATGAACAAGAGTGCAGATATGATATTCTGTCGCTGGGCGAAGTGATGATCCGCCTCGACCCGGGCGAAGAGCGCATCCACACGACGCGGCATTTCCGTGCCTGGGAGGGCGGCGGCGAGTACAACGTGGCCCGCGGACTGAAGCGATGCTTCGGCAAGCGGGCGGCCGTGGCCACGGCCATTCCCGATAATCCGGTGGGGCGGCTGTTGGAAGACCTGATCCTTCAGGGCGGCGTGGCTATGGATTACGTCAAATGGGTGCCGTTCGACGGTATCGGCCGCAAAGTGCGCGTGGGCCTGAACTTCACCGAGCGCGGGTTCGGGGTGCGCGCCGCGGTAGGATGCTCCGACCGGGGGCACAGTGCGGCGGCCCAAATCAAGAGGGGCGATATCGATTGGGAAACCATCTTCGGCCGCGACGGCGTCCGCTGGCTGCACACCGGCGGCATTTTCGCAGGGTTGTCCGGCACCACGCCCGACGCCGTGCTTGAGGCGATGACGATTGCCAAGAGGCACGGCACGATCATTTCTTACGACTTGAACTACCGCGCCTCCCTCTGGAAGGATATCGGCGGCCAGGAGAAAGCCCGCGAGGTGAATCGCGAATTGGCCAGGTTGGTCGACGTGATGATCGGCAACGAAGAGGACTTTTCGGCCTCGCTGGGTTTCGAGGTGGAGGGGCTCGACGAGCACTGCTCCAAGCTCGACCCGCGCAACTTCAAGAGAATGATCGAAGAGGCGGTGCGCACGTTCCCGAACTTCTCCGCCGTGGCAACGACCTTGCGCAACGCCAAGACCGCCTCGGTGAACGATTGGGGAGCAATCTTGTATTGCGATGGTGCGTTTTACGAGGCCGATCTGCGCGAGAATTTGGAAATCTACGACCGCGTTGGCGGTGGCGACAGTTTTGCCTCGGGGCTGATTTACGGACTCATGGAACAAAAGGGGCCGCAGGACGCCGTCAATTACGGCGCCGCCCACGGAGCCCTGGCAATGACCACCCCCGGCGACACAACGACTGCATCGCTCCAGGAAGTCCAGCGTGTGATGAAAGGTGGTGGCGCGCGAATTAGCCGGTAGGGCGAGCTTCGGAGATGGCGTTGCCACAGCAACGCCAGTCCGCAATACATCTTGCGGGTGGAACAGCTATGCCCTAAGATGGTGTATTTCTGGCCCGAACCCGCCTTGTCCGGCGGGGCAGGGGCCTCTATAATCCCGCTCGTCGAAAAGTCGGTGCCTTTTCCCGGTATGGGATGGTTCATCCCCTGCGCTTTCACGCACGCCCGCGAGTCCCAGGGAAGGTTGCTGCGGGCAGAGCAAGGATGCTGGTCTGCTGAACGCTTATGCTCGGCATAGTCCGGTCGGAGTAGGGTGCGTCGTTTCACGAACGTGCGCGTCGGCTGCTGCCGTGCGCCCACCCGGCGTCCGTGTGGAGTTCGGCAGCTCGGAGCGTGGAAACCTATCGCCCGGTCCCACACCGGGCTTGAGGGGTATCGTTCTTCCAACATGCATGGCTGCAATGCTGGCAATTGCGGCAACGCACGCCGGGCGGGCAGCCGTCCGGCTTCCGCAACCCGAGCCATCGGAGCCAATTCGCATCACGGCCGAGGCGGCCAATCAGTGGCAGGAGGGGGCCTACGAGGTCTGGCTGTTGCGCGGAAATTGCCGCCTGCAGCAGGGACCGTTCACTGCCCACTCAGGCGAAATGGTCATCTGGATCGACCGGGCTGAACCGACCGAACGACAACCAAGCCGGGTGATTGCATACTTCGAAGGCGACGTGGCGGCACAGTTCGACGCCGAGGGTGTCCCGGCGCGGATCAACGACGTTGCATGGTTCAACCGGTTTAATACGGTTGCCCGGCTTGATGTCCATGCCCCTCAAGTAGCCGGCCGGCCCGACGCAGTCCCCGGCGTCTACCAGCGTGCATTGGCTGCATGGCAGCAGCCCAACGCAACAGAACAGCAGGGCAACCCGGTGCGAGGCGCACAGTTCACCGAGCCGGTCATCAGCGGCCTTCAGGCCGCACAGCCGCGCGCGGTGGTCGAGGGTTTGCCTCGCGGTGCACGGCGAATCCGGATGTTTCCCCGCGGCGACGTGCCCGTCCAGGCCCAGTGGTTCCCTGACCCGACCACGAATCAGTGGATCGCCGTGGTCGACTCGGGCGTGAATCTGATTGTCGACGGACTGGATCAGTACGGCTCGATCGACGTGAGCACGGATCGGCTGGTGCTTTGGACCCGGGGCTCCCAGGAGCCCGACCTGACGGGCCAGACTCTGCAGGACGAAAGCACGCCCTTGGAGATCTACATGGAGGGGAACATCGTCTTCCGCCAAGGGCAGCGGGTCATCCATGCCGAACAGATGTACTATGACGTACCCAACAATGTGGGTACGGTCCTGCGCGCTGAGATGCTCACCCCGGCGCCGAAGTATCAAGGGCTCGTGCGACTGAAGGCCGACATCGTGCAGCAGCTCGGTCGAGACCGTTTCTTTGCCCAGAACGGCTTCATCACGTCCAGCCGGATGGGCCATCCTGGCTACCGCATCCAGGCCGGCGACATTGAGTTCGAGGACATCCAATTCCCCGCTGTCCAGCCGTTCACGGGCCAGCCGATCTTCGACCCGACAACAGGCGAGCAGGCCGTCGCGCACGAGCAACTGGTCACTGCGCGTAACAACTTGCTCTTCCTTGGACCCTTGCCAGTGTTCTATTGGCCCGTCTTTGCAACCGACGTGAAGGACCCGACGTTCTATATTCGCACCCTCAGTCTTCGCGAGGACCGTGTCAATGGATTCCAGGTGCGTAGTACCTGGAACGCGTATGAGTTGTTCGGCGTCCGCAACCGGCCGGCCGGTACCGACTGGGACTTAAGCCTCGACTACCTGGGCAAACGCGGCTTCGGGCACGGTACCGCGTTCGTGTACCAGCGTCCCGAACTGCTGGGCATCGCGGGGCCGGTGGGCGGCATTGCCGATTACTGGGGCATTTACGACAACGGGCTCGACCGGCTCGGCTCCGGCCGGCGAAACCTGACTCCAGAAGAAGACTATCGCTACCGGCTCCTTTGGCAGCATCGCCACCAGTTGCCGGCCGACTTCCAACTGTCGCTCGAAGCCGGCCTGATCAGCGACCGAAACTTCCTCGAGGAGTACTTCGAGAGCGAATGGGACCAGTTGAAGGACCAAACCACCGGCGCCGAACTGAAGAGGACTATCGAAAACCGCTCCTGGAGCATTACGGCGGATGTGCGGCTAAACCGGTTCTTTACACAAACCGAGTGGCTGCCGCGGGCCGACCACTTCTGGCTCGGACAGTCGCTGCTGGGCGACACTTTTACGTGGTATGAGCACTCCAGCGCCGGTTATGGACGATTGCAGACGGCTACCGCTCCGAAGAACCCTACCCAAGCCGCCCGTTGGACACCCGAAGGCTGGGAAGTCGCCAGCAGCGGTGAGCGGTTGGCCACGCGGCAGGAAATCGACTGGCCCTTCCAGTTCGGACCGGTCAAGTTCGTCCCATACGCATTGGGCGAACTGGCCCACTGGGGGCAGGATGTCAACGGGGACGATCTTCAGCGGGCGTATTGGCAAATGGGCATTCGGGCGAACTTGCCCATGTGGACGGCCGATCCGACCGTCGAAAGCGAGCTGTGGAATGTGCATGGAATGGCGCACAAGATCAACTTCAAAGGCGAGTTCCTCATAGCCGAGTCGACCCGCGACCTCGATCGACTCCCCCTGTACGATCCGATCGACGACGACTCGATTGAGGCGTTCCGCAACCGGATGCCCTTCTACACGTTTGGCGGCGCACCGGCTATTCCGGACAGGTTCGATCCACGGTACTACGCCGTACGCTCGGGCCTGGCCAGTTGGGTGACCTCGCCCAGTACGGAAATTGCCGACGATCTGATGCTGCTCCGCCTGGGTGCCGAGCAGCGCTGGCAGACCAAACGTGGCCGCCCCGGCGCACGGCGGATTATCGACTGGATCGTACTCGATTCGCACATCAATCTCTTTCCCAAGGAATCGCGCGACAACTTTGGAGACGTGGCCGGTCTGCTCGACTACAACTTCCGCTGGCACGTGGGCGATCGGGTCACGTTCACCTCCGACGGCTTGTTCGACTTCTTCGACGACGGCCAGCAGCTTATCAGCTTCGGCGCGTTCCTGGCGCGGCCCCCGCGTGGCTCGTTGTACGTCGGCATGCAGTTGCTCGACGGACCCATTCAACATAGCGTATTGAGCATGTCGTACAGTTATCGGATGAGTCCCAAGTGGGTCTCGACGTTCGGAACCTCGATCGATTTGCGCAAGGATGGAAACATCGGGCAGAACTTCAGCATTGCGCGCATCGGCGAGTCACTGATCGTCAGGGCCGGGTTCAACGTTAACACCGCGCGCGACAACGTGGGCGTAGACTTCTCCATCGAGCCGCGGTTCTTGCACAGCAGCAGACTCACTCGCATCGGCGGCGCGCAGATCGAACCGGCCGGAGTGTACGGCCTGGAGTAGAGGACTCTTGCCATGAACACTCCCGCTCCGCGGTTCGGATGGTGCGCGAAGTTCCGCAATGCATTTCGCGGCATCGGGCTGGGCATTCGGGGTGAGAGCAGTTTCAAGGTCCACTTCTTCTTCGGCGCGGCGGTGATGGCGGCCGGGATGGTTCTGCGCATTGACGATTTGCGCCAATGGTGCCTGCTCCTTCTATGCATTGCCATCGTGCTGAGCGCCGAATTGTTCAATTCCGCCCTGGAGCGCATGGCGCGGGCTATCTCCAAGCGGCACGACCCAAACCTTGGTGCGGCGCTGGACATCGGGAGCGCCGCCGTGCTTGCAGCCTCGATCGGCGCTGCAACCGTGGGAACGATAATATTCCTCGCCCGGCTGGGTGAGCTGCTCGGCTGGTGGGGATAGGGCCGAGACTATTCCAGATCGAACTCGACAATCTGGAAGCGGAGGCCGCGAATCGAAGCGCCGCCACTGTGAAAACGCACGCCGCGATACCGGTAGTCGGACAGCACGCGGTGAACGTGCCCGAAGTAAATATCGCGCACCCCCGATTCAGGCCCATGGCCTGAACGCTGCAGGTAACGAAAGATCTTCCGCACGACAACCCGAGTCGGATGTACGAAATAGGGCACCGGCTTGTGCAACCCGGCAAAGACGGCCAGATCGTACACCTGGTGCTCCCACATCTCACGGACGCGATGGTGACGCGGCCGGGTGCGCCGTTCAATCAGGCTTTCAGCCGTGACCCGCCGGCCAAGTACGTCGCCGTGCAGGAACACCTTCGTGCCAAGTCGAAGGAAATCGTGATCCCATGTCAGGTTGGCCACGTCGCGGTCCAGTTCGACAAGCCGCTCAATGAACAGCTCGTGGTGATCGTGATTCCCCAAGAGGTAGTGGAATTGGCATGCCGGGCATGCCACGGACAGTTCGCGGAGCCAGCCGGCGGCCTCCTCGGCCGCACGCGCCAGTGGAGTTCTCGCCCAGTGAAAGTCGAAGACGTCACCCCCAAAGACGAACACTCGGCACCGCGCAGCCGCCGCACGAATGGCGTCGAGGTACTTGGCCGCGCTAGAGCGCGCCGCGAGCAAGTGTAGATCGGAAACGAAACAACCCGCACTATCCATTCTTCGCTTCAACTTTCGCAAGACACAACGACCGTTCACGGGGGACCGGCGCAGTCTTCGCGGCACAAAGGGTAACTTGCACAATCGGCCGGCCGGCACGCCGCGAAAATGGGACTGCACCCTTTGCATCCAGCCGAGACGACTGCCCGCGCCGCCACTTCGTGAACGGTTACCGCCAAGCATTTTCGCCGCTGCCGAGTAGGAAGACAATCCCCCGCGAACGGCCGCCCCAAAACCTACCCGGCCTCCAGTCTCCGCTCAATCTGGCGGATCGCCTCGTCGATCGTCCAGGTGCGGTGGGCAACGTCCAGCGGAGTGCCGTCGGACATCCAGGCGTCGATGCGCCGTTGCGCCGAGACAACCGTGCTATGCCGCCGCCGGCCGAAGTAGGTGCCGATCTCGCTCAGGGCGGCTCGCGTGTGCTTGCGGGCTAACCACATGGCCAGCATGCGGGGATAGCTCACGCTGCGGGTGCGTCCCGATTGAAGAGTGCCAGAGTCCAACTCGAACACTTCGCACACCGCGCGTTCGATGTCGGGCAAACGCACGACAGGCCCAGCCTGAAGCATCAACTCGGCCAGCGCCTCCTTGGCCATCGACAGCGTCACCGGCTTGCGCAGCGCCTCACTGGTTGCCTGAAGCCGGCACAATGCGCCGGAGATTTCGCGGGCATGGCTGGTCACTCGGGAGGCAACGTACTGCTGCACGTCGTCAGGAATACGAAGCCCCAGTCGTCTGGACATTTCCCGAACGATTCCCATCCGGGTGGCGTGGTCGGGCGGACCAATCCCACACACCATGCCGCTTTGCAGGCGGGTGACCAGCTCCGGTCCGAGGGCACTGAGTTGCCCCGGTGGTTCGTCGGCGGCAAATACCAACTGCCGTCCCTCGCGCAGCAGCGTGTCAACCGTGTGCAGCAACTCGGTCCGCGTCGCCCGCTTGCCGACCAGGAAATGCAGATCGTCCAGGATCAGCAGGCCGACTCCCCGATACTTCCGCCGGAAGCTGGGCAGCCCGCTGCCTCGCAACGACTCAAGAAACGAACTGGTAAACTGCTCGGTCGACTGGTAGATGACAGTCAGTTGCGGATGGTGCTTCCGGGTTTCAAAGCAAATGCTTTCGAGCAGATGCGTCTTGCCGACGCTCGTGGGCCCGTGAAGAAACAGCGGAGTCTCCCCCGGGCAGCATGCCACCCGTTCGGCTGCACGAAGGGCGATCTGGTTCGTTTCGCCACAGACGAACTCCGCGAACGAGGCAAGCCGGCGGCATTTGCCGTGACTCACGGCGCGGCTCCCGCGCGGTAGTGAGTGGCCGTTGGCCTCGGCCACGCGGAGCACATTTCCGCGGCACGGCGATTCCAGCGAGCCGTTCGAGTTGCTTGGCGGCATGGGCTCTTCTGTCGCGGGTATCTCGGATGGTTCAACGCGGAATTCAACGCGCGGATACCAGCCGGCCACCTCGAAGCATGCTTGCTCGATTTGCTTTCGGAAGTTCGCGCGAATCCAATGTTCGAAGAACTCATTCGGAGCGCCCACGGTCAGCGTGCGCTCCGTAAAGTCGAACCGCGTGGTTTCGCCGAACCACAGCTCGTATCGGTCTTGTCCGACCCTGCCGGCTAACGCAATACGCAACGCCGACACGATCTCCTTATCGTCCATGGTCACTGCAAGGCATCCTTCGCGCGCAATCGTTCCGCGCAGACTATCTTCGTCAAAGTTGCCGTGAGGGCAAGGGAC
>JAVEUP010000346.1:0-4489 GCA_034005525.1 Thermoguttaceae bacterium
CCGATCTCCCGGCTTGAATGTGTTCATAGCGCGTTTGTCACCAGCTCACGGGGCGTCAACATTCTCGGCATCGTTCTCATCGTCTTCTTCTTCCGGCGCGTCCTCCTCGGGCGTCTCGTCGTCAGGAGCTTCCTCGATGATCGTCAGCGCGGAGCCGGAATCTTTTCCCGTGAGGAACTTCACCCTGGACGCCACGGCGTACAAATGCGGCAGATACTCGTCGGCCAGTCCCTCGCGGGAACGCATCTCAAACACGTAGCGACGACCGTTTGCCACGGTTTCGAGCATCCAGCGTTCCATCACCCGGGGACCGCTCTTGCCCCACCTTCGGTACAAGGTCCCGCGAAAGTTGCCGATCACAACCGGCTGCAAGCCTGCCACCAGCCGCTTGGTGTCCGGATCGGCCTGCAACTCCTTGCGGACCTGGGCGGCAAACTCTTCAAGATTCTCGCGCGTCACGTGGAACACGGAATCGGAGTCCTCGACGGTAACAAAGATCATCGGATATGGACTGCCGGGATCGGCCTGGAACCGGGCCAGCCAGCGGCGGCTCCGCGGGGGGACGTGCCAGCCCGCAGGTGGCGCAACCTCCAATCGTCCCTCGTCAACCGGGGCGATCGGCGAGGCGAGCTTCGGAAGGCTCTTGGCATCAATGCTCAGGACCTTCGCCGCCGCGCCCGACCGCGCCGGCGACGGCCCATCGGCCGGGCCGCCACAGCCGGCCGCTCCCAGCAGCAAGACAACCGTTGAACACACGCACGTCAGAGTTCGCATGGTCTCACCTCCGGTTACTCGGCCCCACAACGTGGGGCAGGCGTTACTCCTCAATAACCTCTTTGACAAGCTGGACAAAGTGGGGCGTCTTCTGCGACTCGGAGAGGTCCTTGGCCTTGGTGTCGGCCTCGCTCCGTTGCGCGTACTCAAAAAGGGCCACACGACGCAACGATTGGTTGAACACACCCCAAAACGCCTTCAGACGTACTTCCTTAACCACTTTTGCCCGGCTCTTCCGCTTCACCGGCTTTCGTTTCGCGGGCTTGGCCGTCTTCTTCTCGGCGTCGGCCCGTTCAGCCGCATCGCTCTCCTCTCGCAACTCCTTGCGGTTCAAAACTTTACGAGCCATCACATCTCCCTGTCTATGCAGTGCTTCAAGGGGACAGGCACCGATTGCCGTAATGGACCTGCCGGCCCTTTACCAAGACGATGCCCCCCGTATGGTTAGTTCCTGGCCAAGCCTACACCCGCCGGACCAGGACGGGAACCGGTCTTCATGCCAATAGACTCCCAGTATAGCGTGCCGACCGGGCGGGGTCGAGGGTATGGAGCCGGGGTGGTCGGCAAGATTCTCTCCTGCCCGGCTGCCACGTTCTCAGGGACGCGTCGCCCGCGGCTTCATGTATTGCAAGCGGCAGAGACAGCCTTACTGACGCACCTGTCCCCGAGTTTCTTCGAGACTCGGATTGGCTCTTCCGTTTCGGCTGTTTGTCAACACCAACTACCTCGTTTCCATTGTTGTTCCCGTCTCGGGCAGTCCGAAAAGCCAGTTGCGTTAGGAATGCATGGGCTAAAATCGGCTCTTCCGTTTCTAGGTGCAGGCCGCGGCAATGTAGTAGGCACACGCCGCTGTGCCGTCCCTGAAATAAAGGCTGTCTGCACCTAGAAACGGAAGAGCCTTTTCTGGGGGGCGTCAGTGGCGAATCAATTCCTTCTCGGATAGAACGGTCAGTTTGACGTTTTTGAACGAGACCTCATAGTCGTGATTCTGCAGCGCGATTCTCCCGCCGTTGAGATGGCCGAACCGTTTGTCTTCCTGAAGGCGGCTGTTGCTGACCAGGCATTTCCAGAGCGGCGATTCCGCTTTGACGTTGACGGCCAGTTTGTCGTTAAGCCATAGCTCGACATGGTTTCCCATGACCATGATTCTCCCCTTGTTGTACCCCAGATGAATCATCGGACCGGCTGCGTCGTAACGATGGAAGAGCGTGTAGAAGCTGCCGGTGAAGTAGCGGGGGAGCTGCGGATGGATGGGGCGGTTCGCATCGTCGATGATCTGGTATTCGTGCCCCCTGGCCTTGTCGCCCTCGTTCCAACTATGGAAAAAAACGCCGGAATTGCCGGCAAACGGGACCTTGAACTCAAATTCGAGAATCAAGTCGGTGTATTCGCCTTTGAGAAACAGGTCTTTGTTACCGCCCCGGCGCCGGATGACGCCGTTTTGGATTTCCCAGCCCGGATTGGGATTTCCTTGGGCGTCCGTCCAGTTTCCGGCCTCCGCATCCAGGCACAGATCCCGCGTCGCCCCCTGAGCATAAGCCGCGACGACGTTTCCTCTTTCGTCGGGCACGGAGTAAACGCCGTCTTTGAACGTCGCTACCGGCGACGGCGGCCAGTTCTGCTGGGCGATCGCAAGTCCGGATGAACTGGAAACCAGGCAGATAACAATCAGTCGAACTCTTGTTGTTTTCATGTTGCTTGCTTCTCTGACGACAATGGTCAATGGTCTGGCAAGAAATCACTTTTCACGCGGCACGGGCACACACCCACGAGGAGCCTATCCCAACATGGGGACAGGCGCCTCGCAGCCGATCAGCGTTATCTCACACTTCATCGGGAATGACAAACGGCTCGCGATATTGACGCTTCAGCAGCGCATTGGCCTGGGCGGCCAGCGGGCCGGTGAACTGTTCTGTCCGGGCATCCAGCGTCAACCACGGCCCCAACGTGGCCGGGGCCTTGGCCAGGTCGATGTTGTGTACGGCCAGATGGTCGGCGAATCGCCGGAGCGATTCCAGTCCGTCGCGGTCGCCCCGGAGCGCCTCGCCAAGGGCTTCGGGAGGAACGGCCTTGCCCAGGCGATGCGAGATATTGCCCAGGTGCGAGAGGCACGCCGACAGGTGCCCCTGTTCGACGTCCGTCTTGGCGTCGTCATGCTTCCGGGTGCGAACCGCCCGGACAAAACTCGCCTGCGGATCGGCGGGCCCCTCGTTGCGGAAGGTACGGATTTCCCTGCCCGCATTGTCAAAGGCCGTCCAGGCTCCCAGGTCCAGGTAGCCGCCTTCGCACTCGATGATCACGCCGTCGTTGGGCCCCCGGCCGCTCCAGCGATTCCGGATCGAGACGCCGGTTGCCGCCATGGCGGAATAGTCGTCCATCTGCCGGCCGCCGGGCTGGCTGGGCAGTCCGCGGACCTCGTAGATGACCGGCGCCGTGGGAAAGTCGCACAGGACGATCTGGGTATTGGCCGTCTGGCCGGCATCGTCCAGGCCGAATCGCCCGCCGATACTCATCGCACGGCGCGGGATGCCCGGCTCGCGGAGCATCCAGCGGATCAGGTCGAGCTGGTGCGCGCCGTTATTGCCCAGCTCGCCGTTGCCCGTATTCCAGACCCAGTGCCAATCGTAGTGCAGTTCGTTGCGATCGAGTGGACCTTTCTCCGCCGGCCCGCACCACAGATCGTAGTCGACCGTTTCGGGGATGTGCCCCCGGCCGTCGGTCTTGCCGATTCCCTCGCGGTGCTTGTAGCAGAATCCGCGTACGACGCGGATCTTGCCCAGCGCTCCGCCGTGCAGGTAGTCGAACGCCTCGTCATTGGCCGGCCTGGATCGCTGGTCCAGATCGGCCTGTACGATGCGGCCGTACTTGCGCGCGGCCTGGACCATTTTGCGCCCTTCCCAGATGCCGTGGGAAGCCGGCTTTTCCACGCACACGTCCTTGCCCGCCTGGCACGCCCAAACCGTGGCCAAAGCATGCCAATGGTTCGGCGTGGCCACGGAAACGGCATCGACGTCTTTTCGTTCGAGCAGGCGGCGCAGATCGCGGTAGGCGTCCACCTTCTGCCCTCGCTGCTCGAAGCGGTTCACCTCGCGGTCGAGAACGGCCTGATCGACGTCGCACAACGCGACGACGCGCACGTCGGGCATGTTCAGGTAGTTGCGAATGTGAGTCTGCCCGTGGCCTCGAAAGCCGACCACCGCCACGCGCAGGTCGTCGTTGGCGCCCAGAACCTTCAGCGTCGGCGACAGGGCCAGGGCGGCGCCGGCTGCCAGGGTGCGTCTGACGAAAGATCGCCGCGGGACGGGACGCCTTGCAGGCGTCACGGGAGAGTGGCTCATCGGGATACCTCGTTTCGTCAATGGTTCCCGGTCTTCCGGGTCGTCGCCTTTTTGGTAGAGCGTAAAGGGACAAGGGACAGGAAATCTGATTCTCCCCGCAGGCGTCGAGCATAGACGGGAGGAAATGGAAAGTCAAGGAGGTGCAGGCGTGTGTGCGGCAAGATTTTCTGGCACGTTCGGAGGCGGTGTCGCGCATCGGGAGGCTTAGTATTTTGCCCCGGAGGGGCCATAATCTCCCCGCCCCCGCCGCCCAACCCGATATCCCTACTCCCCCTCTCCCCTAGCACCTAGCACCTAGCACCTAGCACCTGTTCCCCCTTCCCCCTTCCACCTGACACCTGACACCTGACACCTAACACCTGACACCTAACACCTAG
>JAVEUP010000020.1:0-66893 GCA_034005525.1 Thermoguttaceae bacterium
AGGAGTACGAAGTGCATATGACAGTAGAGCGGCTTGATGGGCGCGATGACTTCGCCTTGACGATGGCTGCCTCCGGCCAGCCGTTCACTGTGGTCTTCGACGGCTTCGGCCGTACGTGGAGTGGCCTCGAACTGATTGATGGGGTGCGGTTCAATCGCAACGAAACACGACGAAACGGCGCGGTTCTGGACTACAATCAAGCCAAGAACGTCCGGTATCGGATTCAGCGTTCCAAGGTTCTCGTGACGGCCGACTCGGAGACCGTGATCGACTGGGAGGCAGACTACAAGCGATGTTCCGTCAATCGGGGTTGGCTTGAAGGCTGTCGTGGCGTCTTTGCCCTTGGGAGTTGGAACAGCCGTTTCCGCATTTCCAAGCTGGAGTTGATCCCGCTTGCGCCATCGGATGCCGTGGACGACTCTCGCGACAGCCTGGGCATAGGTCCTGTGCTAATACCAGAACCAGGCGGCCATCGCCACCAGGTGCAGTGCTGGGAGGTACTCCCGCCTTACGTGCGTCCGGGCGAATACGAGTTGAGTATTCAGCACGCCGCCGCAGGAAACCAGGCAGGGTTCTATATGGCTGCCTGGACCGACTCGAACGGCGACGGCCGACCGGACACACAGATCGGCAAATCGGCGTTCAAGACGGTTGAAACGGCGGGCGAATGGAGCACGTGGCGATTCAGCCACGAGTCCGGCCCATTGTTCGTCGGTAACCTTTGGCCACACAAGGGCGCAACCGTTTTCTATGCAAGGAGCAGGCCAGAGGGCTATCATGGGCTGTCCGACACGGTTCACACTGCTTGGTCGTATCCGGATATTCCCCAGCAGCGGTTCGCCTCCAGGTTTACAAATCTCCGGCTGCGCGTGCCTGGCGCAGCGCCAGCGACCCATACCGCCGTTCCCCCGCCGGGCGCCGATCGTCCCAATCGCGCCGATGCTTCCTCAGCCGGCACCAGGGAGTTGGCGGCAGTTCCCGACGCCGCGGTGCAGCAGCGGTTAGCCGAAACACTGAAGGAGGAGTTCGGGGAGGCCTATGCTCAGGATGAACCGGTTGCCCGACTCGCCCTTTCGTCGCGACTCATACGAGAAGCGCGACGGCACGAAGAAGCGGCGGAGAAGCGGTACGTCATGCTGGCCGAGGCTTCGCGCATTGCCGCCGACGTGGGCGACGCCGCCGTGGCGCTGGCGGCGGTGGACGGAATGGCAAGGCAATTCAGGATCGACCACCTCAAGTGCAAGGCGGACGTCCTTGCGCTGACCGCTCGCAGGGTGCGCGATCCGGCTTACGTTCCCATGGCCGCCGTGGTGGCCGGGGATCTCGCCAGCGATATCGTCTCGCCCGCTACCTACGACGCGTTGTTGGGCGCCTTGCGCGAACTGGACCGGACTGCATTGCGGCTGTGTGGCGCGGAAATGTCGAAGTCGATCAAGGCCGAGATGCAGCAAGTGGCGCGAATGCGCGACCTGGCTCGCTCGGGGTCGACTGCGCGCATGCGATTGCAGGAGTTCCCGGCCGACCCGGAAGCGTCGCGCGACTTCGGCCTTTACCTGTGCCTTGCCCGGGCCCACTGGAAGGAAGGCATCACCTATTTGGCCAAGGGCGCCGACGCGCATCTCGCGGAAGCGGCGGCTCAGTTGCTGGAATACCCGGATCACGATCCCGCCAAGGCCGCCTTCGGCGATGCCTGGTGGCGTTCGGGGGAAGCGCAGCGCCGGGACGAGGCCGCCCGTGCGCTATACATTGCGGCGGCCCGGCATTGGTACCAGCAGGCGCTGCCCGGCCTTGATGGCGACTTCGCGTCGCGGGCGCGTCAGCGCCTGGCCAGTGACGAGCCGCTTCCGGATACGCCGTTTCGCCTCGACCTGAACGGGCTTGCCGGCGTCGCGTTTCTTGTGCCCACGAAGGTAAGCGGTGAGGTCCGCTCCACAGGCGGCTTCGGTACGTTCTTTGGCCGGGGGCGACTGGACTACGACCGCGTGCCGGCCAGTTCTTACGTTCACGAGTTTGAGATTTCCTTCGAGACGCCGTCCGGCTCGCTGGAAATGGTCTACGGCGAACCGCATGAAGGCGCGAAGGTCAGTATCTGGTGGGACCAGGAGCAGCAGAAGTTCCGTTGCCGAGTCTATCGTTACCGCGGCGGGACCGTGTGGTGGGGCGGCGACAAGTATTACGAACCGCGTACGCGGCTGAAGTTCGCCGTCTACGCCAACGAAGGAAGCTATCGCTTGTTCCTGGAAGGTCAGTCACAACTTGGAACCGGCGTGCGCCCGATGGACTTGCGCTTCCGAATGTCGACCGGAAGCGATACTACGCTAGCGGTCGCTTCCAACACGTTCCGGCCTTGGACCGAGGCCGATGCCGCCTTGCTGCGCATGAGCATTCCGCCCACACGCGTTGAGGCCGACTGGGGAGACACGGCCGTCCGGCTGCACGAGGCCAACTTCGGCCTGCCCTTCCGGCCTGATCTGAGCGAGGCAGCTCCCTATGTGGTTGCGTCGAGCGGTACCCCCATGGAATGGATTCGGCCCGATTCATTCCGCCGGATATGGTCGGAGGACGGCAATGCCGCAACGTCCGTGCGCATTACCCGCGGCTTCTGGATCGGACACCGCGAGGTAAGCCGCATGGAATGGGCCCGTGTCATGGGAAGCCTCAACGGTGTCTGCCGCGTCGAAGGCTCGTCTTTCCTGCCGGTCGATGGCGTAAGCTGGTCGCAGGCCGCTGCGTTCTGCCAAGCGCTGACTCAAATGGAGCAGAAGAAGAATCGCCTGCCCTTCGGGTACGTTTACCGCCTTCCCACGGAGGCCGAGTGGGAATATGCATGCCGGGCCGGTTCGCAAGACGATTTCAGCGTCGATCCGGAAGAGATTTGGTCGGTCGAAACGAGCGGACGGCAACCCCGCGAAGTGGCCGCGGGCGCCCCAAATGCGTGGAACCTGCACGACATGCACGGAAACGTCAGCGAATGGTGCCTGGACAACTGGACCGATGCTCCGGACGTTCCACCGAGTCAATTGGAAGACCCGGTAACCGTGCCGAAGGACACCCGAGGCGATTTCGTCGTCCGTGGTGGAGCCTGGTGGCGACGCCGCAGCGATTGTTCCAGCCGAGCGCGTGATTGTTGCCGCGACGAGCCGGGTGGGCACCGGGGCTTCCGAATCGTCCTGGGCCCCATCGTGCAATAGCCTGCCGCCGGACGTTTCGGCTCAACGGCAACCCCTGACCGCCCTAGCCCGGATTATTCATGACGATGTAGGGTGGTGACCAGCAAGCCAAGACCCTGGTGGGCCTTCGGTCGCTTGGCCGAACCTGCTTCCAGCGTACGACGTACGAACCACCCCGGGCGTGGCTTGCGCAGGCCCACCAAGGACTTACGCGACCTTGTCCCACCCCACATGAATAATCCGGGCTAGCGACGCTGATGCTCGAAGCGTATTATCGACATAGACTCATGTATCCAGAATCGGGCACCGAGCAACTCGCGGTCGTTGATCGGGCCTGAATTCGAGTATTGCCAATGATCCCCATTCTCTACCAGGGCGGCGGAAGGTGCGACGAGTTCTTCTACGCGCACCCTGAATCCGAGGCAGTTTTCGATTTGCCCCAGGGCGCCGACCGGTTCATGGCCGTCGGCTATGCCATGCTGAGCCAACGAACCACCCTAATCGCTACAGCCGCACGCCAATCTGCGCGGCGCGGATGATCATTGCGCGGCGGAAATACTGGAAGCGGTGGCGGGTGTTCTTGCTGCGAGCCCACTGAAACGTGCTCTCGACCATCGAGGCCGGTAGACGCTCGTTCGACGGCCGGTCGGCATTGTTCACCCGATCGACCACGTCGTCGATGAACCCATCCTCCTCCGGACGTGCCGTCTTCAACGCATTCTTCATCTCTTCAGGCGTGAAACTCAGCCGCTGCGCTTCGGCAAACGACGGGACGGACAGAATGGCAGCAAGTAGGGCAAAAGGTGCAATGCGGGTAAGATGCAAATGCATTAAGTGGCACTCCAATCAAGGGAAAAGCCTGCCCCCGTAATCCAGGACGCCCAGCGGGGCCGACAAATGGTTGCGGCTCTTCCGTTTCTAGGTGCAGGCCGCGGCAATGTAGTAGGCACACGCCGCTGTGCCGTCCCTGGAATAAAGGCTGTCTGCACCTAGAAACGGAAGAGCCATGGTTGCGCATGCCCGCTTGTACCCAAAAGCCCTGGAATGAAGCAAGGGCAGTCGTCGGACAATCAGTCGATTGTGTCAACCGGCGGGGGCGGTGGGGGTGGTTTGGGCGGTTCCGTGGGCTTGGTTGGCGGTGTCGGCGGAGGCGGGGGACCTACGCGCAGGGAACCGCCCAAAGGAATCGTGTAGGGACTGCCGGCACCCACGGCCTGCCAGCCGGCACTGAGACCCATGTCGCTGGCGATCTTGCGGGCTTCAAGGTAGACCTCGTAGCCGTCCGGCCATACGACGTATCGCAGGTAGAACTTTTCGGAGTCGATCCGGCCGAGCGTTCGGCGGTAGCGGCTGCCACCGGCAAGCTGGGCAGCCGTTTCGCCGGCCGAATCGCGGGGTACAAGGTCGATCCTCGGGAACCGGCCGTGGAAGATCAACCTGGGATTGAACGTGCCTGTCGGATCGTTGATGCCCAGCCGGTTGACCTCCTTGCCAAGAATGTCGGCGTCGATTCCCTTTTCGGGATCCTGGTCGAGCCGCCGGCGCTGGACGACGAACTCGACGCGGCGCTGCGCGCTTTGGCGGAGTTCATCTTCGTCGACGAACATCACCCGGTCGTCCCGGCAGAGAAAGACGAGTGGTTTGGCGCCTTTGGGCGCGGGGCGGGGGTTGGGAAGGTACACCACCTTGGCCGGCGGCGAGACCGGCTCCGGCGTGTCGGCCAGTTGCGCCCTCAGCTTGGCGAGTAACTCGGCTTCTTTGTTGATCTTCTGGCGAAAGGCGTCGACTTCTTTCTCTTGCTCCTCGAGCAACCGCTTGGCCTCGTCCTGCTGCGCCAGGGCTTCCTCCCGGGCCTTCTGAACCCGCTCCTGATCCGTTTCTTCGAGTACTCGGTTGCTGGCCTGGGCGTCGACGATGCGTTTCTTCAGCAGCGCCAGTTCCCTAGCGGCCTCGTCGCGCCGCTCGTTGTGATAGACCAGCATCCTGAGCTGCCGGATCAGTTCCTCCCGCAGCTTCTGCGCCTCGGCGACCTCCCGTTCCAGGCGGGCCAACTCTTCCGGGTCCACCTGCGTGGTGCTGGTAATGCGTTTCACGGCATCGCCCACGCCAAGCTGCGTCACGGTCAGAAGGATGACCATGATGCCCACGACGTTCGTCATGGTATCGAGCAGGGAGTCAAGACTACCGGCACTACGCTTCCGGCGCCGCATGGAATCAACCTTGGGTTGGTACTACTGTCGGAACATGCTCAAATCGAGCTTGCCGTGCCCGATGACGGGCAGCTTGCCGTTCCGGGCGCGAAGCTCCAGGGCGACGGCCCGGGCGGCGTTGTACGTGCCGATGGCGTCGTCGCGGATCAGGAATATGACGCTTGCCTTCGGCCGGCCGGCAATCCGTTCAAGCAGACCGCGGAAGGTCGCGTCGGTCTTCAGGTCGGCGGTACGCACGTGGGTGGGTTCGTCGCCCTCGTGAATGAAGACGCCGGAGGCCGTACATTCGACGAACGTGGGTTCGAGGTCGATTCCGGTGCCGCCGGGGCGGACAATGACTTCGGCCTCTTCGGGCGGCTCGCCCCGCCGCTTAAGCTCGGCCACGAGCGCTTCCCGCTTCTGCTGGAACTCTTCGAGTTCCTTCTGCAGCTTCGCGATCCGTTCCTTGTGCGCTTCGAGGTCGACGGCAATCACCTCGATTTCTACTTCCGGCTCCTTGTCCCGCTGCCGGAGGAGTTCCTCGGTGAGCCGTTCCAGTTGCTCGGCTTCTCGCCGGGCGTCGACAATCCGCTTTGTGAGACTATCGGTATGGCTTTCGAACTTGGCGATTTCCGCCTTCAGTTGCTCGATGAGCTTCAAGTCGGCCTCGAGCTGCCTCCTCAGCGCGTCCAGCCGCATTTGCTCGTTCAGCGAGCTGTCGTCCATTTGCCCCAGGGCCAGTGCGGTGATCATCAGCGTGAGCGTGCCAATAACGCACGCCAGGATGCTGAGGAAGGGGAACAGGGAGACGGCCAGTTTCTCGCGTCGACGTCGTGCCATGGGCCAACTCCTTTACGGCTGGTGGTTGCGGCGGAAGAACAGCCATCGGCGCCGAGGCTGGGTCTGGACGACCACCTGCTGTTGCCCCAGCCCTTCGAGCACCGCGTTCAACCCGGCCAGCCCCTGTTCCATGGCGCCGAAGTACCCTCGCAGTGATTCGGCCGACTGCTTCATCGACTGGGTGGCCTGTTCGTGGCCTTCGAGGGCCTGTTCGGCCAGGGTCTTCATGGTTCTGTGGAACGCGGCGACCATGGCGTCGAGGTCCCGGATGTCGTCGGCAGCCTCGTCGCGGTGATGGCCCAGGCCGTCGGCGACCTCCTGGTAGGTTGTGCGAATGCGTTCGGAAAGCTTCTCGCCAATGGCGTCAAGCCTCTCATTCCATGCGCGAAGCTCCGCGTGATGGGGCACCATGGCCGCGTCGATGGCCTGCCGCAGCCCGGCGGGACTGGTCGCGGGCGCCGTGGATTCTCCCGCGCCGTAACCGCCGTGCCCGTCGTTGAACCGCTTCATCAGGTTCTCGTTGCAGTACTCGTCGACCGAGTTGAGCAGGTCTTCCTCGGCCTTCTGCATGGAACTGGACGGGAACATCACCAGCATGCTCATCACCAGGGCGACCAGCGTGGTATCGAAGGCGGTGGCCAGTCCGCCGGTCACGCTGTTGAGCGATTCCTTCAGCACGGAGATATCCTGGGCCTGGTCGAGCGAGCCGGAAAACCCGCCCACCGCCGCGCTGATGCCGATCACCGTGCCGATGAATCCGAGGATGGGAATGGCCCAGATGAACACGTTGATGAGCGTGTAGCTCGACTGCACGGCGTTCGCGTCGATCTCGGAATGCGACGCCAGGATGGTCGCGACCTCGGGATTGCTTTTTCGCACGCGGAAGTGCTCCAGGCCGTGAACGACCCGGTTCACCAGGAAGCTCTCCCTGGGTTCAATCGGCAAATCCTGGATGTGCTTGACGAACTTGCCCACCGAGTCGACCGTGATGTCCTTGGCGATGTCGGTCGGCAACAGATCGAAGAGCATGGACGCCTTCTGGCTCTTGATCTTTCTCGACTTGAAGAAGAGGATTGCGATGGACCAGCCCATCAGGAAGACGAGCACGTACGGCACCCAACCGCGCTGCATGAACAGTTCGCCCAAGTACGAGTTCCGGAACGGGAACAGGATCGCCAGGAACGCCACCGCCAGAGTCAGGCCCAGAAGCCCGCTCTTGATCATGCTCACGTCGGTCCGGTCGGACCAGCCTGCGCTGGGCGCGGCGTGGACGGTTCGCTTCTTCTTGCCGCGCGGGGTGCGGGTGCGCGTGGCGGGCTCGGATCGGGTGCTCGCGCCGGCGGTAATCTCCCGCAGGGCGGCCAACTCGTCATTGGCCGGCGACTCGGATTCCTCGGGCGGCGAGGGGACGAGGACCGATGCCTGGCAGTACGGGCAACGGCATTTCCGCCCTGCGGCGTCTTCTTGAACTCTCAGCTTCTTGCCGCACGCGGAGCATGGAAAGGTGAAATACATTGCGTGGATTCCGTAGGTTTGGGGGCAGATGCGGGGGAAGCTGTCCGAACGCCCATCCGGGCAACCAGCCGTTCGCCCGGCACGGTCAAGGCCAACCACAGAAGATTCACCCAAACCATGCCAGGCTATTGCCTGGCCCGCCGGTGCGAAACTCTGCGGACAAGAGCGGGCAGTGCCGCTTCCCGAGCGGACTTGGACACATCCAAAGAGGGGTTTCCTGCCGAAACAGGTGCTTGGCGCATCCACGTCGCTTATCCTCACAGTTTAGTCGAAAGCAGCCTCGGGTCCAAACCGGGGGGTCGGCGCGTTCGGACGCGGAACTCGTGGTCGGTAACCGTTCACAGGGGGACTGTCCCACCCCCAAGAGAAGAGATGCGCCAAATGCCATGTCCATTTATCCGAACCGGCGACCGCGAAAGCACCGTATTTTGTTGTCAAACGGGTTGTGAGCAACTAGAATACACAGAGGGCATTCGGGGCGCGCGGTGGGCGGTGGTTGGGCACGTTTGTGTTCGGCCCGTTGTCAACTGCGCCCAATCACTCCTCGGTCGTACACTTGTTAAATCGGAGCAAAGTAGTGAAACAACACAATCTGCCGTTGGTCCTCGCGACAGCCGAGGCAAATCCCGTCCGAGAAAGGCGGCACTGGACGGTAATGTGCATTGCACGCGGGATGGGTGTGGCCTTCTTGTGCGTCGTATTGGCACTCGTTACGGCCCCGGCGGCGCTGGGGCAAGGTTTCGCTTATGAAGGGCGATCAGTCGGTGGCATTTACACCGACGCGGCCGGCCACCTCAAGAATGCACAAGTCGACGACATTGGCGAACTAGCTCGCGTGCGCGCTGCCGCGCTGGCACCCGTTGCACCCGGGTTGGCTGAAGCCGCTTCGTTGCGCAAAGTCTCGCTGAAGGGCCTTGAAGCCGCGATTGCCGACGCGTTGGAGGCAGGCGGCCAATTGCCCGATGAAGTCCGCTACCTCGCCGGCCTCCAGCAGATTCATTACGTGCTGGTCTACCCGGAACACAACGACATCGTTTTGGTCGGTCCCGGGGAAGGTTGGAAGGTCGACGCGCGGGGGAACATCGTCGGAGTGACGACCGGACGCCCCGTGCTGCTCCTGGACGATTTGCTCGTTGCCCTGCGCACCGCGCGCGGCGCAGCGCAGCAGGCGATCAGTTGCTCGATTGACCCGACCGGCGAGGGCCTCCAGCGGCTCCGCGCCCACGTGAGCAAGCTGCGAACCATCGGCAACCCGGAGCAAACAGCGCGCGGTATTGAAGAGACCTTGGGGCCGCAGCAGGTGAGCATTACCGGCGTGCCGCCGACAAGCCATTTTGCTCGCGTGATGGTGGCCGCCGACTACCGCATGAAGCGATTGGCCATGGGTTTCGAGCCGGCTCCGGTGGCGGGGCTTCCCAGCTTTCTCTCCATGGTCCCCGCTTCCGGCCGCGGCATGAGCAACATGCTGCCCCGCTGGTGGCTGGAGCCGAAGTACGATCCGATCTTGCGCGACCCCGAAGGGTTGGCGTGGGAACTTCGCGGCGCCCGGGTGGTTGCCATGACCGAAGAGGACTTCCTGACAAACACCGGGACAAAGCAGCAGACCGGCAAGGCCAGTCCGGCGGCGGAGCGCTGGGCGGAGAACATGACCGCCCGGTTCGACGAATTGGCCGTGGCGGAACCCATCTTCGGCCAGTTGCGCAACTGCATGGAGTTGGCCGTGGTGTCCGCTTTGATTGTCAAGGAGAACCTGACCGAGAAAGCCGGGTTCAGCATGCCGCTTCTGACGGGCGCCCAAGGACTGAAGCCGGACGAGTTCTTTGCCCCGAAGCAAGTCGACACGCAGGCGAGCCTCATGAAGCGAGGCCGAAACTGGGTGATCTCGGCCTCCGGCGGCGTGCTGATGAACTCGTGGGCGATCGCCGACCGCATTGAGTCGGACGGGACGCCGGCAACATTGCGCGCGGCGGCTGCGCCTGCCACGCAAAACCACTGGTGGTGGAACTGACCGCCACGGTAACAGCAAAGGGTGCCCTCAGCGACAATCGACGCATAACTGAAGCCTCGCCGTCAAAACAAGTTGGCGATTCGCTAGGGGACGAACCCGTTGTCGGATGGTTAACGCTGTGAACTGCGAGGACCGACATGCTGTGGCAGACCCCCAATATGAACCGCCTTGGGTTGAGTGCGACGACCACCTAAGCCCCCCCATTGGGAGATCTGATTCGCCAAGAGGGGAGAGGCAATAACTCCCATGGCTTTGTGCTACTTTTGGGATCAAGAAACCGGCGTGTTTTCTTGTCAAGCGGGTTGCCGGGCAACTAGAATACACAGAGGGCATTCGGGGCGCGCGGTGGGCGGTGGTTGGGCACGTTTGTGTTCGGCCCGTTGTCAACTGCGCCCAATCACTCCTCGGTCGTACACTTGTTAAATCGGAGCAAAGTAGTGAAACAACACAATCTGCCGTTGGTCCTCGCGACAGCCGAGGCAAATCCCGTCCGAGAAAGGCGGCACTGGACGGTAATGTGCATTGCACGCGGGATGGGTGTGGCCTTCTTGTGCGTCGTATTGGCACTCGTTACGGCCCCGGCGGCGCTGGGGCAAGGTTTCGCTTATGAAGGGCGATCAGTCGGTGGCATTTACACCGACGCGGCCGGCCACCTCAAGAATGCACAAGTCGACGACATTGGCGAACTAGCTCGCGTGCGCGCTGCCGCGCTGGCACCCGTTGCACCCGGGTTGGCTGAAGCCGCTTCGTTGCGCAAAGTCTCGCTGAAGGGCCTTGAAGCCGCGATTGCCGACGCGTTGGAGGCAGGCGGCCAATTGCCCGATGAAGTCCGCTACCTCGCCGGCCTCCAGCAGATTCATTACGTGCTGGTCTACCCGGAACACAACGACATCGTTTTGGTCGGTCCCGGGGAAGGTTGGAAGGTCGACGCGCGGGGGAACATCGTCGGAGTGACGACCGGACGCCCCGTGCTGCTCCTGGACGATTTGCTCGTTGCCCTGCGCACCGCGCGCGGCGCAGCGCAGCAGGCGATCAGTTGCTCGATTGACCCGACCGGCGAGGGCCTCCAGCGGCTCCGCGCCCACGTGAGCAAGCTGCGAACCATCGGCAACCCGGAGCAAACAGCGCGCGGTATTGAAGAGACCTTGGGGCCGCAGCAGGTGAGCATTACCGGCGTGCCGCCGACAAGCCATTTTGCTCGCGTGATGGTGGCCGCCGACTACCGCATGAAGCGATTGGCCATGGGTTTCGAGCCGGCTCCGGTGGCGGGGCTTCCCAGCTTTCTCTCCATGGTCCCCGCTTCCGGCCGCGGCATGAGCAACATGCTGCCCCGCTGGTGGCTGGAGCCGAAGTACGATCCGATCTTGCGCGACCCCGAAGGGTTGGCGTGGGAACTTCGCGGCGCCCGGGTGGTTGCCATGACCGAAGAGGACTTCCTGACAAACACCGGGACAAAGCAGCAGACCGGCAAGGCCAGTCCGGCGGCGGAGCGCTGGGCGGAGAACATGACCGCCCGGTTCGACGAATTGGCCGTGGCGGAACCCATCTTCGGCCAGTTGCGCAACTGCATGGAGTTGGCCGTGGTGTCCGCTTTGATTGTCAAGGAGAACCTGACCGAGAAAGCCGGGTTCAGCATGCCGCTTCTGACGGGCGCCCAAGGACTGAAGCCGGACGAGTTCTTTGCCCCGAAGCAAGTCGACACGCAGGCGAGCCTCATGAAGCGAGGCCGAAACTGGGTGATCTCGGCCTCCGGCGGCGTGCTGATGAACTCGTGGGCGATCGCCGACCGCACGGAATCGAGTGCCGAACCGGCAGCCGTGCGAGTCGAGGCCAGCCCCGGCAATGCTTCCCGGTGGTGGCGGAACTAACTGCCACGGCGACCGTAAGGCAGTACAGCTTGACGTTTCGTTCCGACGTCGGCAAAATCGGAGATTGCCGTATCCTTCGGCATCGACCGATTGACACCTGACGCACGGAGCTGCCTTATGACCGACCATCGAACGGAACGCGACAGCATGGGCGAGGTGCGATTGCCTCGCGATGTGTATTACGGGGCGCAAACCCAGCGGGCGGTTGAGAACTTCCCCATCTCCGGCCGGACCATGCCCCCGGAACTCATTCATGCACTCGGGCTGGTGAAGTGGGCCGCCGCCCAAGTGAATCGCGACCTGGGGCGGCTGGGCGATCCGGCAGAGACCCGCCGGCCGCTTTCCCCGGAACAGATGGACGCACTCCTCTGCGCCGCACGCGAGGTGGCCGACGGGAAGCTCGACGACCAGTTCCCGATCGACGTCTTCCAGACCGGCTCGGGCACCTCAACGAACATGAACGCGAACGAGGTCATCGCCAACCGCGCCATTGGATTGGCCGGCGGCGATCGGTTCGCCCCGGAAAAGGCCATCCATCCGAACGACCACGTCAACCTGGGGCAAAGCAGTAACGACGTGTTCCCCACGGCCATCCACGTGGCGGTTGCGCGGGCCATCCACCAGCGGCTCATTCCGGCGCTGCGCAACTGCGGCAGGGTGCTGGCGGAGAAGTCGAAGGCGTGGCAGCAGATTCTCAAAATCGGCCGCACCCACCTGGCCGATGCCACGCCGGTTGCGCTCGGCCAGGAGATCGGCGGCATGGCCCGGCAACTCGACCGCTCGGTGGGCCGTGCCGGCCTGGCACTGGAAGCAGTATTGGAACTGCCCATCGGCGGAACCGCCACCGGCAGTGGCATTAATACGCATCCGAAGTTCGCCCGCCGACTGTGCAGCTTGCTGGACAAGGAGTTGGGCATCGCGTTCATCGAGGCAGCCGATCACTTCGAGGCGAACGCACAGCGCGACGGGTTGGTGGAATGCCACGGCCAGTTGTGTACCGTGGCCGTCACGCTGTTCAACGTGGCCAACAGTATCCGTTGGCTGGCCTCCGGTCCCCGGTGTGCTTTCAATGAGCTTCGGTTGCCGGATCGGCAGCCGGGCAGCTCCATCATGCCGGGGAAGATCAACCCCGTGCTGTGCGAGGCCCTCATGCAAGCCGCAGCCCGCGTGATGGGCAACAACCACACCGTCGCCTTCTGCGGGGCGGCCGGGGGCCAGTTCCAACTGAACGTGATGATGCCGGTGATGGCCGACGCCGCTCTGGAAAGCGTCCGCACCCTGTCGGGCGCCGTAGCCGCGTTCACCGACTTGTGCCTGGCCGGCATGGAGGCGAACGTCGACGCCTGCGCCGCGGGCATCGAGCGCAGTCTGTCACTGGTGACGGGTCTGAACCCCTATATTGGTTATGAGCAGGCCGCGGCCCTTGCTAAGGAGGCGTTCGAGAGCGGCAAGACCATCCGCCAATTGTGCCTCGAAAAAGGTGTCCTGCCGGAAGTCGACCTCGAAAAAGCCTTGGATCCCTGGCGGATGACGCGGCCCGAATGACGTACCAGCCCGGGGGGCCTTGAATCGGAGTAGGGGATACGCATAGAATCATCACATTAGGGATTGTGTTCGCCCTGCCGTCGCCAGCATCAATACGGAGGCTCCAATATTATGGCTCTTGCATATCATGAACCCCCGGCTGAGTTGTCGGCCGAAGCACGCGATATCCACCGTGCCCTCAGTTCGACCATTGAAGAGCTTGAGGCGGTCGCCTGGTATCACCAACGGGCGGAAGTCTGTGCCGACGAAGGCCTGCGGGCCATCCTGTTGCACAACCGCGACGAGGAGATCGAACATGCCGCGATGGGCCTGGAATGGCTCCGTCGCCGGATTCCAAAGTTTGACGAGGAATTGCGCACCTACCTGTTCACCTCCGGCCCCATCCACGCCCTGGAAGAGGAAGCGACCGGCGGCAGCCAGGGCGAGAGTGAGCCCAACCCGGCCGGTAGCGCAGGCATGGGCATCGGAAAGTTCACAAAATAGCGAAAGGAAATATCCAATGGCCGATTTACTCAAGCGTTCCCTGGCTCCCCTGACCGAGGAAGCGTGGCAGGAGGTCGATTCCACCGCGGCCACGATTCTGAAGGCCCAGCTTACCGCACGCACCCTGGTCGACTTCTCGGGACCGCATGGCTGGCAGTATGCCGCGGTGAATCTTGGACGCCTCGACATCCCGAAGGGCGGCAGCGATGAAAACGTTCCTTGGGGCGTGCGTTCCGTGCTCCCTCTGGTCGAAGTCCGCGTTCCCGTAGTCCTTCCGCAACTCGAGTTGGACAATGCTTCCCGCGGTTGCGCCGACATTGATCTGTCGCCCTTGGAAGAGGCGGCCAAACGCGCGGCCCATTTCGAGGATGCCGCTGTGTACGCAGGCTTCGGGCCCGGCGGAATTCAGGGCATCGTGCAAGAGGCCGCCCACAAACCGGTCAAGTTGCCCGACAACCCGGAACTGTACCCCAAGGCCGTTGCCCAAGGACTCAAAGAACTCCGCTTGGCCGGCGTGCCCGGACCGTATTCACTGGTGCTGGGTATCGATGAGTACGCCGGTTTGGTTCAGGCGGGGAAGGGCGGTTTCCCACCCGCCCGGATCGTCCGCGACATGCTCGGCGGCGATATTCTCGCAACCCAGGTGTTGCAGGGCGGCGTGCTCCTTTCAATCGCCGGCGGCGACTTCGAATTGACCGTCGGCCAGGACCTGGCCATCGGCTACGCCAGCCACGACCGCAACCAAGTGGAGCTGTTTCTGACCGAGTCGTTCACCTTCCGCGTGCTCCGGCCGGAAGCCGCGGTTGAGTTGAGTGCTTGATGAAGATCGTTGTTCTCGACGGCTACACCAACAACCCAGGCGATTTGCACTGGGAGGCGCTCGAAGCGTTGGGTGAATGCGCCATCTACGAGCGGACGGCGCCGAGCGAAGTCGTTCCACGCGCCGAGGGCGCCGGGGTGGTGCTGACCAACAAGACGGTGCTCGCCCGCGAACATTTCGAGGCGCTGCCGGAGTTGCGGTATGTTGGCGTCTTGGCCACGGGCTACAACATTGTCGACGTGGCGGCCGCGGGCGAATACGGGATCGTGGTCACCAACGTGCCGACCTACGGCACGGCGTCGGTCGCGCAGATGGTGTTCGCCCACCTGCTGAACCTCACGCAGCACGTGACCGAACATGCACAGACCGTGCGCGAAGGCCGCTGGAGCCGCAGCCCGGACTTCTGCTACTGGGATTACCCGCTGGTGGAACTCGACGGCCTGACCATGGGCATTGTCGGGTTAGGGCGAATCGGCCGCGCGGTGGCTGGGCTGGCCCTGCAGTTTGGCATGCGCGTGCTGGCGTATGACGTGGCTTGGGAAAAGGGGTCAGGAGCCTTTTCCCGGAACGGCCCGGAGGGTGCTGCGCAGAAAAGGCTCCTGACCCCTTTTCCCATCGAGGGTGTATCGATGACCGACGAACTGAGCCGGGTCTTCCGCGACTCCGACGTAGTGACCCTGCACTGTCCGCTGACTCCCGATACGGAGCGGCTGGTGAGCGCCGAGCGACTGGCCCTGATGAAGCCGACTGCATACCTCATTAACACGTCGCGAGGGCCGCTGGTCGATGAGCCCGCGCTGGCCGAGGCGCTCGGTGCGGGCCGCATCGCCGGCGCGGGGCTCGACGTGCTTTCCCAAGAACCGCCATCGGCCGATCACCCGCTACTGACCGCTGCCAACTGCTTCGTCACGCCCCACATCGCCTGGGCCACCCGATCGGCGCGGCGCCGACTGCTCGACGCGGCGGTCGAGAACGTGCGCGCCTTCCTTGGCGGCTCGCCGCGGAACGTGGTGAACCCATGAGCCCGCGAGAAATCTTCCTGGCGAAGCTACGTGGCGAGTCGTCCACGCGCGCGGCGGTGGGCAGTGCAACGTCGATCGTGACGAGCGACCTGATGGACGAGGTGGGCGCGTGGTTTCCCGAGGCGCACCTCGATGCAGAGCCAATGGCCCGGCTTGCCGCCGCAGGCCATACCCTGCTCGGGTTCGATAACGTGATGCCCTTGTTCAGCGTGTGGCACGAGTCGGCCGCGTTGGGCTGCCCGGTGAACTGGGGAACGCGCACCCGCATGCCCGACTGCCGCGATCGCCTTTGCGGCGACATCGGCGAACTGCCGGTAATCCCGCCCGGGCTGCTGAAGCACCCCGGCTGCGCCGTACCTCTGGAGGCGATCGGCCGGCTGCGGCGCGAATTGGGCGAGACGGCGGCCGTGGTGGGCAAGGTATTCGGGCCGTGGACCCTCGGCTATCACGTGTACGGGGTCGACCGTTTCCTCATGGCGACCATTGATAAGCCCGACTCACTGCGCCGCGCCATGCGGTGCCTCATGGAGGTCAGCGTCCGGTTTGGCGTCGCGCAGATCGAGGCCGGGGCCGATGCGATCACCCTGGCCGACCACGCCACCCGCGACCTCTGCTCGCCGGCCAACTACCGCGACTTCCTCCTGGAGATGCACCGGGAACTGCACGAGCGGTTGCCCTGCCCGCTGATTCTACACATTTGCGGGGACACGTCAGACCGCATCCCGTACATCGCCACGACGGGTATCGAGTGCTTCCACTTCGACTCGAAGGTGCCCACAGTCACTGCGAGCAAACTGGCGGGCGACCGCCTTGCCCTGATGGGCGGCACGAGCAACTTTCGCGTGGTGCGCGAGGGGACGCCGGAGCTTATCGCGGCCGACGTTGCCGAGAAGGCCGCGCACCGGATCGACATCATCGGCCCCGAGTGCGCCGTACCGCTCGACGCTCCCTGGCGCAACCTGCGCCTGCTCGCCCGGGAGGGCAAGCGGGTATAGAACGACCACATCGCTCGAAACCAAGGAATCCCCGTTGAAGGTTGCGCGTGCTGGCGTTCGAACTGCCCCCGCGGGCCGGCAGTTTTGACGCCCTGCTGGTGGTCATCGCCATGATCGGCGCGCTGGGCGGCTCCATCGCCAACCTGATCTATCCGTATTTCCTGGAGCAGAAGGGCTGGCGCTGATGAAGCCGACGGCGCATTTGATCAACACGTCGCGCGGGCCGCTGATCGACGAGCCGGCGCTGGCCGAGGCGCTCGGTACCGGCTGCATTGCCGGCGCGGGGCTCGATGTGCTCTCCGAGGAACCGCCGCCGGCCGATCACCCGCTGTTCAGCGCTCCGAACTGCTACATCACGCCGCACATCGCGTGGGCCACGCAGTCGGCAAGGTGCCGGCTGCTCGACACGGCAGTGGAGAATGTCCGTGCTTTTCTGGCCGGCTCGCCCCGGAACGTGGTCCAACCATGACCCCGCGGGCGCTACTCGTCTTCCGATTCGGAAACCGGGAATGTTGCGCCGGTTAGTTGGATGTAGGGCGCGTTCAGCCGCACTTCGCTGCCGACGATTCCTTGCGGCTGTTGCAGACTGGTTGACGACTGTCGCGGCGGTAGAGCACCGACACGGCCCGGTGGTTCGACGTACCGAGGCTCTTGCGGAAAGGCATTGTGCAGTCCTTGCTCGTGCTGCCTTGCGTCAGGTGGTTTTGGCAATGCCTGCGGATACTCCGGACCGAACTGGGGTGGCCGGGTGGCTCCCGGCGGCCGTGTGTCTCGGCGTACCGCAGGCTGCTGGAGTGTGCCGGGCTGCGCCCATTGCTGTGACGGATGAGGCATGTGCGGCGGCGCTTGTTGTGAACTCGGAGCGTCGGGCCGCGGCTGCCGATGCGGCGTTGAGCCGGGCGCCGCCTGGATTGAGCCGTGCGCCGGTACATGGCGGGCGTCTGCCGCCGGGCGCGGCACGGAAGCGACATGCGCCCCCGCACGAGTGCCCGCGGCAGGAGCAGGTGCGCCAGGTGACAATTCTGCCAAGAGTTGGCGTGCCGGGGTCAGATTTGGATTTCTTCGGATCGCCGCGTTAAGGTGCTGTACAGCCGCATCGCGTTGGCCTCGCTGGTGAAGCAAGTAGCCCAAGTTGTAGTAGGCCACCGCCTCTCCGTGAACCGCGTGAAGATGTTCATACGCCGCCGGAAGTTGGCCAAGCTGCACCAGCACATGGGCCAGATTGTTGCGGTACAGGGGTTCGTCAGGTTTCAGTTTGACGGCTTGGATGAACGTGGCGGCCGCTTCGTTGGGCATGCCGCGGCGGTCGTAGTGGAGGCCCAGGTGGTTATAGACCGCGGCCTCCTGAGGATGGACTTGTATGGCTCGGCTGTAGAGTTCGAAGGCTGCCGCTGCTTGACCCCGCCGGTCCTTCAGCCGCGCATAGTTCAGCATGGCGCTATAGTCATTGCGGTCCATCGCCAGGGCGGCCTGGTAATGCTGTTCGGCCACGTCGAGTCGGCCTGCATGCTCGTTCAGTCGGGCCACCTCGACGTGCAACCTCGGGCTAGCGCGGCCCTGGCTGAGCAGCGAGGTCGGGTCGGGTGCCGGCGACGGGGGCGTTTCAGGCGCGAGTGTCTGGGTCAACCCGTCCCAGCCCCGCTTCACGCCGGAGCCGAGCGACTCGACCAAGGACGGCTTAGCCGCTTTGACGGCAAATGGATTCGAGGCAGTGACCTGCGCCGGAGCCAAGGCGGGACGAGTCGGGCCCGTCAGCACCAATCCCAGAACGACCAATGCGGCCATCCGGCACCGTGGCGAAACCCGATGCATGTTCAAACCTCCATGTTCACTGCCAAGCATTCTGACACAGTTCACAGGGCAACAGCAGACAGGTCGCTTCTCCTCACGGCATGCGAAGCAGCCAATCCAATCACCCCGTTGGTTGGGGCAACCAATTGGAGCCCTGAGGCGTCGCGCCGACAAAAACGGAGCAGTCCGCCGTGAACGGTCAAACTTTGTCTACAGATCGACCTGCAACCCCCGATTCCTTAGTCGATTTGGGAAATCGGGCAAAGTTTAACGGCGCGCTTCCGCTAATTAGAAGGAACTAGAATCCCCTGATTCGGGCAGGACAGGTGCCGGAGTCGCCTCGCTGAACTTCCGTCCTACGCTGTCGACCCACTCGGCCGGCCAGCCCCGCGGCTGGATGTGAGTTGCCACGACCATGGGCAGATCGCCATGCGGGCTGAGTTGGACCGCCAACAGCCGAACCGCGTCGATGCGGGAAGCGGTCACCTGTGGATCGTCGGCCACCTGCACGTAGATCGTGCGATGCTGCGGGGGAGCCTCGAAGAGAATCCAGCGAACCTTATGATCGCCGGCCTGGTTCAATCCCGCACCATCTTCACTGAAATGGTAACCCGCAATCAGGTTCTGCTGTCGCCACCCGTGCTCAATCATCGTGCCGAACGGTTCCCGCGTCGCTTGGCGGTCGGGCTGGACAAACGGTTCCGGCCAGCAGTTGCGGCGTTTTGTGTCCCGCGCGATGTCGCTTACCACCTTTTGAGGGACTCTCCATATCCATTCAAATGGGTTGGCAGACGCCGAGGACGCCAGCGTGGTGACGATCCAACAGGCGATAGCAATGCGGGCAGAACGAGAAGCCATCCGAGTACCTCCTCCGTGAGAAGCGCCCCCCTTCATGGGGAAGACTGCTTGCCTTTCCATCTCGGCGCGGGAATACCCCAAATACTACATCGGCAATTCCAGCCCGCTTGCTCCGCTGCTTTCGGTCGAATCGATCAGCCACACACCTCAGTCTGCTGTTTTGTTGACAATCTCTTTCGTCTCGGTTACCGTGCAGGCGATCTGGTGGTTCCGCGGTCCAGCCCGCGCCGTCGCCGGCGTACCTGAGCGGGGACCGGTTACAACCGCAGACGGCTGCCGAGGGCCCGACTTCCGCCGGATATCCTCGCACCCTGGTGTTCTGTCGAAGTGACATTGTTGGGTTCCCACAAACGTGGCGTAACCTTCCAGGTTGCGATGGCGGGCTCAAATGCCCCGGCAAGCAGGATGCTTACCTCACGTTTGAAGTATGATAAAATCGGCTCTTCCGTTTCTAGGTGCAGACAGCCTTTCTTCCAAGGACGGCACAGCGGCGTGTGCCTACTACATTGCCGTGGCCTGCACCTAGAAACGGAAGAGCCATAAGATCCCTTCCTGTCTGAAAGGCTGCAAACGATGAATCCCCTTGCACGAACCCGGCGACTTCGTGTTGCCTTAGCGCTTCTGGCCGGCCTGGGTGGTCAGTCGATCGCCTCCCCACGGGTTCAGGCGGTGGCGATTGTCCGCGAGGACGGCGCCCAACCTGGTATGGAATTGCTCGACGGCCAGGCCGCGCCCTGGCTGAACCGGGCCGCTTGCGGCGTCCAACTCGGCGACGGTACAAGCATCCGAAGCGACGGTCCGCGTTACCGCGCGGCCATCAAGACACAAGACAACCAGGCCATTGTGCAGTTCTTCGATACGCAGAGGCAGCTTGACCAAACGTGGACCATCACGGCTCTGGACGACCGCTGCTTCACATTTCTCTTGACCGTCACCAATACGGGCGACGTGCCGCTTACTCTGTCGCAAATCACCGTTCTTGAAGGAGTATTCGTCGAAAAACACGACCCGGGGAAGCCACATATCCTGTTGAACGGCGACAGCACAAGCAGACCATTACCCACCATCCTCGCGCCGGGGGTTGAGAGCCTCACGTGCCTGGAGACGGTTGCGTTGGAATCGCCGGCAGTAGCCGCCGGCTTTCTCACGGGCAAGCACAACCTGAACCGTTTCGCAGTGCTCAACCCCAGCGAGCAGCCGGCGCTACGCGCCTTCGGCGACTGTAACGGCTGCCTTTTGATGTCCGGGGCTTCGCGCCAGACCGATATGCTGTTCGTCTCCCTGCATGACAACCCGCTTGAGCAACTCGAACGCTACGCCGACCTGGCGGGCGAGATCAACGGGGCCCGCATCTGGCCGCCGCGCGTCGCCTGGTGCACGTGGTACGCCGGCTGGATGCACGTGAAGATGGCCTCGTACAAGAACGGTCTCGAAAAGGGCGTGGAGGAGAACATTCCGTACGTGAAGAAGTACTTCGCCAATCGGGGCGGCAATCATACGATGCGCATCTGCGACGACTATCAACTGCACGGTGATTGGGGCAACAAATCGCGAACGATCCCCGGGGGGTTCGACCGTCTTGCGAGCATGATTTCCGATGCAGGGATTGTTCCGGGCGTCTGGTACGCTCCCTATTGGGCTTCGACCGATTCGGAAGCCTTCAAGAAGCATCCCGAATGGTTCGCACTCGACAAGGACGGCTCGGTGTACATAAGAATCCCGTGGGGAACTCCGGACAAACCCCAGGCAGTCCAACAACCTGTCTTGGCGCCCGGCGAAAAGGCCGTGACCACGTCGCCGGAGGTTTCCGAGTCGCCAAGAACGCTGATGGCTCTTTACGGCGCTCCGGCGCTGGCCATTTTCGACACGTCGCGGCCCGACGTGCAGCAGTACTTCGAGGACGCGGCCCGCCGGTGGCGCGAGCGGGGGTTCCGCTACGTCAGTACCGACTATCTTGGTGCGGCCATGAACGTGCCGCGGTACCAGGATCCGACCATGACCAAGGTGGAAGTCTTGCGCGCCGGCCTGGAAGCCATCCGGCGCGGCCTGGGCAAAGACGTCTTCTACCGCAAGATCGGCGGCGGGCCGATCGGCGTCGGCATGGGCCTGGCAGACGACCTGCGCATCAGCGGCGACTCGCACGGCGACAATCCCGCGGCCTACTTCCGAACGGCCCAGGTGTGGTTCTACCATCGCCGGCTTTGGCTGAACGACCCCAGCGCGGTCGTTTGCGCTCGCTACGGCGAGTTGAGGCCTATCGAGTGGAATCGGATGTGGACGTCGTGGATTGCGATGAGCGGCACCGTGATGACCTATGGCGACGTACTCGACGAGTTGCCCGAGCCGTACATTACCATGTACCAACGCCTCTTTCCGCCGCTGCCCGCGGCCGGGCGTCCCCTGGACCTTTGGGAGAATGATCCGTATATGCTCTGGGGCATGGACCCCGGCGAGGCCGACGGGCCCTACACGCTGTTCGGCGTGTTCGACGTGACGGGCGAGGCGGCCGGGCGCGTGAGCCTGAACCTCGACGAAATTGCCGCCCGCGCCCGCGGTTGGCAGAAACCCACCACGGCGCCGGCCGAATACGTGCTGTGGGACTTCTGGAACCAGAAGCTTCTTTGCAGCCGGGCGGAGCGGCTCCAACTGGAGACGGCGCCCAGATCGGGCCGAATTCTCGCCCTGAGGGCTCGCCTGGGCCGGCCGCAACTGCTCGGTACGCAAGGGCACTTCAGCCAGGGCGTGGTCGAAACGGAGGGGGTGGCGTGGAACGCCGCCGAGAATATCCTCGCGGGCAAGGTTCGCGGCAACGGCGGCGACCCGACCATACTCTACTTCCTGGTCCCCGATTCCATGCGACTGGCCGAAGCGAGCCTGGGCGCAGCTCGTGCGCAATTGGCCGTCAAGGAGGCGGGCGTGCTCGCGCTTCAGGTGCCGGAGACTGGCGAGCTTATGGACTTCGCGCTGCGATTCGAGGGAACCGCCCCCGATCCGGAAGAGCGCCCTTTCGTTGCCGGCCGTGCCGCAACGCGCGTCGAGTGAGACTCGCGGGACCTACATAGAAGCGCACTTTTCGCCTGCGACGTGCATTACTGCCGCTCGCTCGCTTCCCGCACCAAAATCCCTTCCGTACGCAGGTTCCGCACGTTTTCATCGACCAGCGGCGGTCGGGCATCGGGCTCTTGTGGTTCAAGCGTAAGGTTGCGCAAGGTAATGCCGTTGGCATGACGCATATAGAGGCCCCATGCCGGAAGCCGGCCGAACATGTACGAGGCCGGGTACGCCTCGGGCCGCTCGGGTACGGTGCCGGCGGCACGCACCGTATGGACACCGCCGGGGGAGCTGATGGCGACGTCCTCAAGTAGGACGGCTTCCACCGGATGTTCGGGAAGGCCGGAAATGAAGCTCTCCCGCGGCTCATACCGGTGGCAGTCGGCCACCCCGGCGTTCTCCACGCCGTGCTCCAGGAGAATCTCCCGGTACGATTTGTCCGACAATTCCACGTGGACGTCCTTGATGCGCACCTGCCGCAGGAAGCCGGGCACCCGGTCCTCATCGGGCCCGAAGTACCCCGGCCGGAGCCTCGCCCCGAGCCGAATGAGCACGGCGGCCAGTGCGTCGTGCATGCGCACGCCCTCGATGTCGATGTTCTCCATTTCCGTACCGTCGACGGAATAGATTTCCAACGCCTTGGCGCCCCAACCCTCCAAATTGCGCACTACAAGGTTCGAGAAGGATCCGCGGGTTTCCGTGCCCAGCTTGAACGCCCCGCGATAGGTGAGTACGCGATTGTTCAAGACGCGGTAGTTCCGATTGGCACGATCGGCCGACTGGCTCTTGATCACAATGGCATCGTCGTCGGAAATGACCAGGCAGTCCTCGATGAGCACGTCTTTACAGCCCGACAAGTCGATTCCGTCGTTGTTGCGGCCCGGCCGGGGGCTGTTGACCGTGGTGCCGCGGATGTTCAGGTTCCGACAACGAATGTAATGCTGGGTCCAGGAGCCGGAGTTTTGCGTGGTGACGTCGCACACGTCGACGCCGTTGCACTCCTGCAGGTAGAACACCTGGACGCGCCAGCCGCGCGAGGGAAACGCCTGTCCCTGGCCGTCGATCACCCCCGGGCCGGTGATGGCGATATCGTGCGCGCCGTCTGCGTAGATGAGCCCGGGGAACCGGTAGTGGTCCCGATTCGTGCTGCCAAGGATGGCCGCGCCTTCCTGCAGGTGAAGATTCACGCCGGACTTCAACTCGACGGACCCGGTACGGTAGGTTCCCGGCGGCAGAAGCACGATACCGCCTCCCGCCTCGTGGGCCGCATCGATGGCCGACTGGATGGCAGGCATGTCGAGATGGACGCCGTTGCCGAGGGCGCCGAACTCGCGCACGTTCAGCACCCGGGCGTCCTGCGGCAATTCGAAGTGCAAAGCTCGCTTCCAGGTTGCGGCTGCGGGGCCGGGTTGAGGCGAGCCGGGTTGAGGCGGGCCGGGTTGCTCGGCGGCATGGTCGGTCAGCGCAGGCACTTCGACCGGGAAGGTCCGGTCCATCAGATCGCCGGTAGCCAACTGGCCGAATCCGTTATGCCCCCAGGCCCAGATGCGACCGTCCTCGTCACGGGCGAGCGCGTGGCGGGCACCGCCGGCGAACTCGACAATCCGCCCCAGCGGCGGAGCGTCGTCGCCCGCGTCTGTACGGACAACCTGGGGATGATCGCGGTTGATCCCCAGGCGCAAACCGCTGCCTAGTTCGCCGTAAACGTTCCATCCCCATCCGCGCATGGTGCCATCCTGCATCAGCGCCCAACTCGCCTCGTAGCCGGCGGCAACGGCCGCGATGCCGTCGAGCGTTCCCTTCCGGTTAAGCCCTACTACATGGACGGGCGCCGGCAGGTGCCGCACGCTGCTGTTGCCCTCCCAGAACCCCTCTCGCGTGCCCTCGCCAAGCTGTCCGCCGCCGTTGTACCCCCAGGCAACGGCCTGGCCGTCGTCGAGCAACGCAACGGCATGAAAGATGCCGGCCGCGACTGCCTTGACGCCGCTGAGCCGGCCCTTGCCGCCAACGCCCGTCACCTGCGCCGGCAGCGCGGTGGCCGTGTGATGGTATAACTTGACGATCTGCCCAGTAACCTCGTTTGTCAGAACGAGGTGGGTATTCTCAGCGTAATCGTTGTCCACCTGCTGGCCGAATCGGACCTCTTCGAGGACCAGAAGCACCTGCTGTCCAACCTGAGCGGCCGACGGATAGCGCAACGTCGAGACCGCCTCAACGAACTCGCGATTGCGCGAGGTGTGCGCGGTGCGCTGGTCGACCTGCTGAGGCAGTTCCGCGCGGACAAGCACCTCTGCCCCTTTGTACGCGTCGGTCAATTCGATCCGATCGGCGGCATCAAGGTGGTCGGGGTCGGTGTAGGTATAGCCCAACGCGACGGTCCAGCGGCCTTCCGCAGGCGGCGTCCAGAAAAACCTGCTGCCGGCCAATCGCTGGTGCCGGCGTCCCGCGACGGCGCCGGTGCCCAACTGCCCTTCCCAGCCGCCGCCCCACGTCCACACCGTACCGTCTTCGCGCAACGCGACGGTATGGTGCGCACCGCACGTGACCGCGCGCACACAGTCGAACACTCCTTCGCCGCCGGGCGACAGAACTTGCACCGGATGGGTGCTGACGCGGTTTGAGTCGGCGGCGCCGTCGCCCAGTTGACCGTGGCACGCGCTGCCCCACGTCCAGACCGTGCCGTCTTCGCGCAACGCGACGGAATGGTCCCATCCGCCGGCCACGGCCACGGCGCCGGTGAAGACCCCCTCGCCGTCAGGCCCGAGCACCTGCACCGGCACCGCGCTGTGCGCGTCGAGGCCCCATTGCCCGTTGCCCAACTGCCCGAATGTATTGTTCCCCCACGCCCATAGCGTGCCATCGCCGCGGATTGCCAGCGTATGGTGCGTGCCGGCCGAGACGGCCAGCACGCCGTCGAACGGGGCCTCACCGTCCGGTCCACGGACGGCCGCCGGCATTTGGCTTGCGGCGAAACTCCCGATGCCAAGCTGCCCCATCCGATTCTCCCCCCACGCCCACGCGCGGCCCTCGCCATCGATGGCAACGCTATGCCGCCATCCGGCGGCCAACCTGGGGCCACTCTCCGCCGCGGCGGCGGGTAAAACGATCAATGACAGCACGGCTAGCAGCAACGATCCTGCGTTTCTGAACATCGGTCTTCTCCTGGGCAATGCGACTGGGGTGTAGGAACGGGCTAGCGGTAGCGCGCTGTTGGAGTTCACGCTTTAGCGTGCGGCACAAGTATGTGCGATGCCCCGCACGCTAAAGCGTGAACTCCAACAGCACGCTGCCGCAAGTTCAACCGCAAGTCCATTCCTTCACCTGTGTGGCAGTGGCGCGGCCGACCCGCATTATTGTACATCAGCCATCCGGCAGTATGAACCGGCGTACATCCATCCAGGGTGCGATTCATGGGGAGTTCACCGTTTCGGCGCGTCGGATATCGTACGCGTTACGCCCGCATGCCAACGCGTGAACCCGAACAAGGTGGCGACCAACCCAGCCCCCCCTAACGCACGGGGGGCTTTCCATGACAGAGGGAGTCGAGTATACTATCCATATATCTGAACTCCGGAACTGGGAGGTGACCCATGAAGATGCGTTACTGTTTGGTCGTTTTGGGGTTTCTTGGCGCACTTGCAGTGGCGGGCTTAGCGGTCGCCCAGGAACAGCCGGTCGCAACCGAGCCTGCCAACGCAGATTCTGCCGCCGTCGACCCCGGCAAGCTCATGCCGCCGCGTTCGCCGACCGGCTGGTACAGCTCGGCGGAGATGAACCACGCCTCGCAGGCGGCCGTGATGCTCGGGCAACCCTTGGTGGTCATGTTGACCGATCCCGAAAGCACCTGCCCGAAGTGCCAGGCGCAAACCAAGGAATGGATGCAAGCGCGGGAATTGGGGTTCTTTGTCCGGGTGCTGGTGTCGACGAAGGACACGAACCGGCCGCCACTGCTTTCCACGCTCCAGCAGTTGGGCGGAGAGAAGGCCGGCCGCTTCATTCCCCAACTCTATTTCGGCACCCCTACGGGACAGTTGCTTGGAGCGGTGCCGTACGGCGTGGAACGCGTCCAGTTCGTCAACGCGGTCGGGATGGCGTTGACGGAATTCGGCGGCGTCATTCCCCCTGACCAGATGGCAGCCATGTGGAAGCGGCTCAGCCAGGCACGACAGCTTTGGTCCGATGGCAAGTTCACTCCTGCGCTGCGGGCGTACCAGGAGATCAAACGCGCCGAAGGCACCAATCCGAATCTGGCCATCTTTCAGGAACTGAAGCAGGACGAGCAGCAGATTCTCGAGAAGGGCGAAGAAGAGTTGGCCGCCGTGCGCGAATTGCTGGCTTCCGGCGATCCACGCAAGGGGCGGACGGAATTGGCCGACATCCGCCGCCGCTACGCCGGTTTCCAGCCGGCTGACGACGCCAAGCAGTTGCAGGAAGCCAAGCCCGCCGAAACAGCCCGCAACGCCGCTGAGGCGGACGCCGCCGATTCGTCCGACGTCCGGTCTTGGACCGACGCGACCGGCAAACACCATATCGAGGCGGAATTGATCGCCGTGAAGGACGGCTGGGTTCGGCTGAAGCGGACATCCGGCGACTTGGTCTCCGTGCCCGTGGCCCGCCTGTCACAGGCCGACCAGAAGTATGTCGCCCAAGGGCAACGGAGATGAGCGTTCTGCACGGCCAAGAGCAGTTGGTACGCTTGACTTGGGTCTGCGAACGCGTGCCAATTGCGGTTCATGCAAGCGCTCGGTGCAAACTGAGCCCGCGGGAGAAGACTCGCGCCGCACAAGTCGTAAGCCGCGTAATATCGCGTCCTCGCGGTTGCCAGAATATCTTGCCCCACAGGCTGGCGGATATGGGGCAGGGCCTGATCGTCGCGGGCGTGCTGGACTCGCGGGCGAAGCCAGCAAAACACAACGTTCGCGCAGCACGCATCGCCGCCCCTGCGATTGCTACCGAGGGCGGACGATGACGCCGTCGTATCCGGCAGGGATGACGGCCTGTCCCGCATGCTCTCGGACCGGCCCGGGATTACCGTCGACCTGGAGCGACCAGAGTAGCGAGGGATGCTTCGGATCGGCGAGGTCCACGGCGTGGACGCTTCCCCGCCATCGCTGGGCCACGTAGAGCGTCGAACCGAACACGGTCGGCTTGCCTCGCAGGTTGACGCCCGGCATGCGTGCCACGGCGTCGCTCGCAATCTCCGCCTGCCCCTCGTCGAGCACGGCGTATCCGCCCTGGGTCGTGACCAGAAATCGATCTTGGAACACGGCCATGCCGTCGCCCAGGTTGATGCGGCCGGGCACCATCCAGCCGGCGAATCGCGGACCTTCGTCACCGGTCGAGGCAAATACAAATATTCCCGAGGCATGCCACATGCATCCGAAGCGGCCGTCGGGAAGGAATCCGTGGCTTAGCGGCGTGCGGTAGAAAAGGCCCACCTGGCGGTCGTCGAGCACGCGCTTCGGCTGGTGCGAGGAGCTGACGTCGAGCACTTCCAGCACGTTGGGGCCGGCGTGGGCGACGACGTGCCGCGCGTCGGGCGAGATGCACACCTGGCCGATTCCGCCGGCGCTGCTGCGGTAGCGCGCGATCAGCTCGGCCCCCGCCGCGGTCGGTCGCCAAAGCGAGAGCCCCGCCACGCCTTCGCCCATCGCCAACAGATCGCCGCAGACGTCGACGCTCAGCGCCACGCCCTCTGTAGGCGCCACCTGCCGGCCTTCGTCGGGGTCCAGCCGCAAGCGGTGCAGTCCTGCCTTTCCCGCTGCGACCCACACGTCGCCGGCCCGGGCGTCGACGGCCACTTCGTGGACCTGCCCTCCCTCGGGCCTGTAAGCCACGCGGGCCGGGGCGGCAACCTGGTCCGGCGGGCGCGTGGCGGCGATGGCCGCCCGTTGGGGCGGCGCCGGCGGGATGGGCTCGATCCCCGGCAGCGGCACCGTGTGGAGTCCCGTGCCGATCCCGGCCACGTAGATGCAGCCGGAGCCGATGGCGAATCCGCCGATCGCGTCGGGCAGTTGGTCGCGGCCGAACGGCGGGAGCCGGAAGTGCCCGACCGGCACGGGCCTCGCCAACTCGCGAACATCGAAAACGTACAACCCGTTGTGCGTGTCGCCAACCACGGCGTAGTCGCCGGACACTTGCACGTCCCACATGTCGTAGCCCAAGCTATAGAACCGGGGCAGCTTCGTCCGTGAGATGAGCTTCGGGTTGCGCGGGTCGGCGACGTCGAAGATCTCCAGCCCGTGGCCCCGCCCATATGCCGGGTCCGACGGGTCGCGTGCGCCTGCCGCCCGCGCGTGATGGCCGGTGGCGGCGAAGCAGATGTCGCCGCGCACGAAAACGCCGTCGCCGTAGCCGTCCAAGGGAATCTGGGCGACCTCAGCGGGCCGCCACGGGTCGCGCACGTCGCACACCACGACCGCCCGCGGGGCCCAATCGCCGATATAGGCGAGCCCATCGTGCAGGAATACCGATTGCGCCTCCCCGGTGCGGAAGGTGCTCAGGTGCCGCGGTCGGCGCGGGTCGGAAACATCGACCTGCTCGACGCCGTATTGGCGGCAGGCGACCAGCGCCAGGTTCTCCCCCAGCGCGATCCCGGTGGCCAGCTCGATCGTGTCGTAATGGCTCAGAAGCACTGGCTTCTCCGGATCGGCGACGTCGACCAGCCACAGGCCGTCTTCGCGCGACGTGATCGCGGCCAGTCTTCCGGCAATCTCGATCTGGCGCGTGGCCCCCAGTCCATCGAGCTGGCCGGCCGGCTCGGCCCCCGGCTCCAGCGGCGCACGGAAGGTGCACAGCCGGCCGCGCGAGAGCACGAAGAGCCAGCCCTCATGCCACACGGCGTCCATGCTACCGCGAGTGAGGATCGCCGGGCCCCGGGCCTCGAGTCGCGGCCCGAAATGCTCCGCCACCTCCTCGACAATGGCCATTCGGGCCTCGGGCGGCGGGGCGGAAGGCGCCCGGCGGTCTGCCGCCATGACGGCGCCGCCCACCGGAAAACACAGCGGCAACGATGCCAAAGCCAGGATCACGTTGAGAAGTCTCATAGTCATTCTCCGGGCAGCGCACATGTCGGGCATGCTTGCGTCGGGACTTGAAGCGTCGAAGTCGCATTGTACTTGGGCTGTCCCCAAATGGGCAAGTTGCCGTGCGAACTTCCGTCGAGTGGAAACCTGACGGTTGGCGTCGATGGCGCAGAGGTTAACCGGCCGGAACGACAGCGGCGTCATTCCGGCGAAAGGGTGATATCGACCGGGCCCATGCGCCGCGCGACCGTGAATCGCAGTTCGGAGGTTTCGCGGCTGGTGTAGCGGGCGGGCACGAGCAGCCGCGGGGCAGGGGCGGTGCCGGCTGGTCCTCCGTCCAAATCGCCGTCCTCGACGACGACAGCCGCGGCTTCCTCCTTGTACACCGTGACCACGTGCTCGCCCAGGACGGCGCCGTCGCCCGGGTCGAAGGTGCTCAAACGGAAGCGGCCTTGCGCGTCCGTGGCGCCCGTGGCGGGCCGCCCGCCCTCGACGGGCGTGAATGTTACCGCCGCGCCCTCAAGCGGCTGCCCGCCAAGGGTGACCACGCCCTCAACCCGCGCCGTCGGCGGGCGCGAAGGCCCGCACCCGGCCAAGACGGCAACGAACAGGGCTGGCGCGATGCCTGGCCCAACCAACTGCCAAATCTTTGGGATATTCCGTCTCATGGTATGCTGGCCGGCTTCCCGCTGGCTTTCTCGCCCAGCAAAATATAGGTCTGATGATCCATCGATTCACTCAAGAAGTGGACCGAGCCGTCCCCGAACAGGAACATCGCGCCGCCGGGATGTAGCGACCGATAGCCCTTCTCCGTGGTGAAATTGCGCGGATCGTGGCAGGGATCAGGGTGGTCGCGCTGGCACGAGTCGAAGTTGATTGGGATTTGCGTATGTGCCATCCCTTGCAGGTTGTTGCTGATTGCCCAACCTGCCTGCACGTGATTGGAGCACTCGCGCCGCACCTCGCCGAAGAAGATCGTATTGGAAAGGCCGTCGCGAATGTCGGAAGCCGTGGTCACCGTCCCGCGCCGGTTGAATGGCCCGCCGAAGTTGATATGACTGTTATAGGGGTTCAGCGCCAGGTGATTGAAGTTATTCACGCAGGTATAGCTCGCGTTGTCGCCGTTGCGCGATGCCCCGTTACTGGCAACGTAGTTGGCCACCGCCCGCCCGTCGAACAGTCCGCGGTTGCTGTCCGTCGGGCAAACATACACCGACAGAATGACCGAGTTGATTCGCGTGGAGGTGCCCGGCAGGTTCTGGTTGTCGGTGTTCTCCGTGAAATCGAACGCGTCGTACAGGCTCTGCTGTTCGAGGTACGGGAGCAGGAACATCAGCACGTTGCCGCCAAGAGTGACGCCCTCTGGCAGCAACTTGAGTTCCGCCGGCGGATTCCAGATCGCACCCGCCGGAAACGTGCCGCGCTGCTCATGATGCTGATGCAGTGCAAGGCCGATCTGCTTCAGGTTGTTGGAGCACTGCATGCGGCGCGCGGCCTCGCGGGCGCTCTGTACGGCGGGCAACAGCAAGGAAATCAAGATGCCGATGATCGTAATGACCACCAGCAGCTCAACGAGGGTAAAACCGGGGGAGTTATGATTTGTGATTTGTGATTTGTGATTTTCGGCGGGCATCGGTTCCTCCATGGACTCCTGCGATTTGACAAGCACCGTTTAGCGTTTGCGTCTTCGCTCCTGCAATCCTCTTCGCATTGTTCACCGGATGCGCCGCCGCGGGCGAAGGCAGCCGAGCAGGCCGGCAAGCGCCAGCAGAGCCAGCAGGGCGCCGGTGGGTTCGGGCACGGCCGATAGCCGCAGCGTGAAGCCGTCGCCGCCAATACCCGGAATCGTGGCCATTTCCCACCATCCGAATGTAAGGCTGGACGGGCCGACGGTCAGTGCAAGATCGTCAATGTCGAGGGAACCCGTGGTGTAAAGTACATCGAAGCGGTTGCCCACCTCCGGCACGAAGTCGTCCAAAAACAGTGCACTCAGGGTGCCGGCCAGTGTGGCGTCGCCGTCGACCATGACCAGGTCGTAGTCGATGCCGCCAGTGCCCGGACTGGCAATCTCGATTTCGACCGTACCGTCGTTCATGGTGTAATTGCCGTAGATGGCAGTCGTTCCAATAGAGTTCCCCGGTGCCAACGTGCCACCATTCTGAACGAGGCCGAAGGAATTGTCAACGGTGCCGAACGTGCCCACGTGCAGCGTGCCGCCGGCCCAGTTGAGATTCGCCGTCCCCACGCCGCCGCTGATCGACTGCGCCATGAGCGTGCCGCCGGTGAGGTTGATCGTTCCGGTGCTGGGTGCAGTGCCGGTGCCGAGGGCGATATCATCAATCTGGGCGGTTCCGCCGGAAATGTTTAGGGTGCCGGTGGCCTGCCCCACGTATCCGCTGGCATGCACTTCTCCAACGCCGAGCGCCAGAGAGTCGGCGGCGAACGTGCTGCCGCTGAGGTTGATCGTGCCGGTGCCCCGGCCGGTGCCGGTACCGGCGGTGACGTTGCCGTCGACGGTGAGACTCCCGCCGCCCATGTTCAGAATGCCGGTGTAGTTCGCGGCGCCCGAATGCGCGGAACTATAGCCGGCGGAGCCGAGCACCAGCGAGTCGGCGGTCACGGTCCCATCGTCGAAGGAGAGCGTTGCAGTGCCGCTGCCCCGTGCCTCCCGATAGCCGACCACCACTTCGCCGAGGGTTGCGTTGAAGGTGCCGCCGGTAAGGTCCATGGCACAACTGCCGCCATGGCCGGTATCGGAGTCGGTATAGGCGATGCGCAAGTCGGCCTTGCCGCCGGCCGGGCCGGTCAGGTTCAAGATGCCATCGGTAATACCGTCGGCAAACGCCAGGGTGGCGTAGCTCCGCTGCCCACCGACGGTCAGCAGATTCGTGGCGATGGTGTTGGTCTGGCCGAGGACGATTCGGCTTACATCACCACTGCCTTGATAGTTCCTAATGTCCGAAATCATGATCTCGTTGGCGTGGATCGTGTTCGTTTCGGCCAGTTTGAGCGTTCCCGTCGCATGGGCGTACGCCACAGAAAGCCGGCCGAGCACCAAGTCACTCAAATAGGCGGTAAAACTGTCGGCCCCGCTCAGGTCGAGCGTACCCGCCACGGTCTTCGCGGAGGTGGTAACGCCAATGAATAGGTCCGTGGGCGCCGCCGCACTACCGATTTCCACCGTGCCTCCGGCAGTGACCGTGGCAATTCCCTCAGTGTAACCCACTCGCAGCGCGTCGACCTTCAGGTCGCCGCCGACGGTCAGGCCGCCGTTGTCCACGTAGACCGTACTACTTCCCGGTCCGCCGGTCACGCTGCCGCCGCCGGTCAGCGTGCCGCCCGTGATGTTGATCCTGCCAGTGCTTTCCACGGTGCCGGTGCCGAGCGTGACGTTTCCAGCGATGTCCGCTTCCGCGCCGCCGGAGATGTTCAAGGTGCCGGTGCCTCGGGCGGTCACGCTCGGGTGTTCCTCGCCCACGCCCAGCGCCAGCGAAGCGCCGGTGAAGGTGCCGCCGCTGAGGTTGATCGTCCCGGTACCGTGGGAGGAGCGACCAGTGTAGGTTCCCCCGCTGGTGGGATTCCGGCCATAACCGGCGGTCACGTCGCCGGCAACGGTGAACGTACCGCCGCCCATGTTCAGAATGCCGGTGTACGTAGCATTGCCCGAATTACTGGTAGCCCACGAAACGGAGCCGAGCACCAGCGAATCGGCAGTGACTTCCCCGTCATCGAACGTGAGTGTTGCGGTGCCGGAACCGCGTGCCTGGCGATATCCGATCGCAACCTCGCCGAGGGTTGCATCGAACGTGCCGCCGGAGAGGTCCATGGTGCCGCTTCCCGCCGGGCTCGTATCGGCGTCGGTAAAGCCGATCCGCAGGTTCGTCTTATTGCCGGAGGAGCCGCTCAGGGTTAGGGTTGGATTCTCGGCACCATCGGCAAACTTCAGCGTCCCCTGGCCCCGCTGGCCGCCTACAGTCAGCAGGTCGGTCTTGATCGTGTTGGTCTGTCCGAGTACGACTTCGCTTCGGTCGTTTGAAGCACTTCGCCCCTCAAAACTCCTCAGATCGGAGATCATGAACGTCGTGGTGTCGATGGTGTTCTCTCCGGCCAGGAGGAGCGTGCCATTGCCACGTGCAAACCGTTGGGTAACGCGGCCGACGACGAGGTCGTTCAGATAGGCGTTGAACTCCTCCGCCCCGCTCAGGTCGAGCGTGCCTTGAGCAACCACCCGGCCCGCGTCGGTGTTGGCGCTTCCAGCGACGGTATTGGTGGCAATATAGAGGTCGGCCCGGCCGGTTGCCTCTTGGCCCACGGTCAGCGTGCCGCCGGCGAAGGTGTACGATCCCGCGAGGTTGTCGCCGGCCGAGCCGACGGTCATCTCGCCGACGGCCAGCCGCTCAACCATCGTCATGTCGCCGCCGGACTGGCTGAGCGTGCCGTCGCCGGGCAGAGTGGCGTCGGTGTGGCCGACTCGCAGTTGCCGCACTGCGGCCGATGCGTTCAACTCTGCCGTCTTACCGTCGCCGATGAAAGCAACCGTCGTCGATCTTGGCACGACGTCAAACTCCCAGTTGTCTCCGTTAGACCAGTCGGTATCGACGCTGCCGGTGAAATGGTTGTAAGTATCCCAGTTGAACAAGGCGTCCAATTGCGCGTCGGAAAGGCCGGTGTTGGTGCTCAGCACGAACCGGTCGAGGCGGAAGTCGCCCGATTCGCGCGAGCCGACACTCAGCGTGAGCGTTTCGCCAACGTCGCCGGCACCCACAATATAGCGATCCGCAGGCGACGCGTCGTCTTCATACCATTCATATCCCGTGGTGGTCCCGTCGAAATGCGGGGTCGGGGACGAGAGGGCCGGGGGCTCGTTGAACGCTGCCGATCGGTACATGCTGTCGGACATGCCATCGGGTGCGTCGATGCGGAAGTACAGCCGGTAGGTTCCGGCTTCGGCAAACTCCAGTTGGTATGCAGCAATGCCGCCGGGGTTGGCCGTGTTCCTGACAGAGGGAACAAGTACTTGGCCCCCGCTTGCCGCGGCGTCAGCCAACTCGTTCCAGGGACCAAACGGACCCGTGCCCTCGGTGGCCGCAACATTCGTCCAGTAGTCTTCGGCCTCCCATGCGACATAGGTCTCACCCGCGCGTTGAATGACGAGCGCGGCATCGACGGACGTAATTAGTATTGTTGCGAACGCAAACGAAAAGACGAAGCGTAGCAACGTTTGGTAGTGTGCCATGACAGATCTCCTCCGGACGAGGGCAGAAGTTTTCCTGTAACCGTTCACGCGCTGGCGGCGCGGGTAGTATTCCCCGTCGCACGCCAAGGGGACACTCCCCTGTGAGCGGGCACGTTTTGTCTTCGCCGGGCCTACCCCAACGTTCAATCTTCATTTTAGCAGGTTTCGCGGCAATAGCAAGCGAACTGAACCCCCTCGCCGGCGGGATATTGCGTGGCCATGTCATTTTCCCCGGGAAACCAGCAGAAAACCCGGAAAGCCGCCCAGTTTGGACCACCCGACCCGACTCGCGCCGCGCTGCTCCTGGGGAATTTGTCCTTGCCGTTCCGCACATCGCAACGCAACCATTCACAGGCTGGCGGCGCGGGTGGTTCTTCCGCTGTACGCAAACGGGACGGTCCCCTGGAGAAGGTTACGCGCCGTCGGTCGCTCCCGCCTCGCCGGGATGTTATACTTGGGCCGGCGTTTGACCCATGTTGTTAGGTCCTGCAGATTCAAGGAGCATCCAATGAAGTCGTTACGATTCGTGTTGGCCGGTGCGTTTGTGTTCGTAGTTGTTGCCGGTTGCGTTATCCACGTGGCCGCCGAGGAAAAAGCGGAGTGGAAGCCGCTCATGGACGGCAAGACCCTGGCCGGGTGGCACACCAACGGAGAGGGAGAGTGGACCGTCGAAGACGGCGCGTTCGTCGGCCGGGCAGACAATACCAAGCTGTACGGGCACCTCGTCTCGGACGATACTTTCAAGGACTTCACCGTCCGCTTCAAGTTCCAGAGCCCCAGCGGCGACAGCGGGTTCTTCATCCGGACCACCATGAAGGAGCCCGACAAGACGCACGGCCTGCAAGTGCAGGTCGGGCCGGTCGGCTCCGGCAACGGCGGCATTTATGAAAGCTACGGGCGCGGCTGGCTCCAGCGACCGACCGGCGACGAAGAAAAGGCTTTCTACAAGACGGACGACTGGAATGAGATGGTCATTTCGGCGCACGGCAACCGCGTGGTCGTCAAGGTCAACGGCGTGACCACGGCCGACGTAACCGACGACAAGATCGAACAGGGCCCCGGCGTGTTCGCACTGCAAATGCACAGCCGCACTGTCACCCTGACGAAGTTCAAGGACATTGAAATCCTGCTGCCAGCCAAGTAAGGGCGCGCTCAGACGTGGCACAAGCTTCCAGCCTATCAACAGACGTGGGATAAGCTTCCAGCTTGTCATTCCCCGTGGGATAAGCTTCCAGCCTGCCAACAAGGGCATACATAGACAGGCTGGAAGCCTATCCCACTACGCGGCCATGTTCACCAGGGACCATCTCGATGCTAAAACTGACCAGACTGAACCACTCGGCCCTGATCGCCCTCGCGGTATTGGGGTTTCTGTCCTCCCCTGGCGCTGCCGACCAGCAGAAGCGCGAACGGCTGCTGCGCGAGTCTCAGACCATCGTGTTCCTGGGCGACAGCATCACCTTCGGCGGCAATTACGTGGCCTGCTTCGACGCCTGGCTCTTGACGCAGAAACTAGAGCCGGCGCCGCTCGTCATTAACGCGGGCCTGGCCAGCGAAACCGTTTCCGGGCTGAGCGAAGAGGGCCATGCCGACGGCAGGTTCCCGCGGCCCGACCTGGCCGAGCGGCTCGACCGCGTACTCACGCTGACCAGGCCCGACCTGGTGTTCGCCTGCTACGGCATCAACTGCGGCATCTACGAGCCGCTCGACGAGGAGCGTTTTCGCCGCTACCGGAAAGGCATCGAACAATTGAAACGCAAGGTGGAAACGGCCGGCGCCACGCTGGTGCTGGTCACGCCGCCCTCGTATGACGACCAGCGGAAAAAGGGCCCCTTCTCCTACAATGCCGTGCTGGACCACTATGCCGATTGGCTGCTGGCCCCGCGCACCGACGGCTGGTTGGTCGTCGACCTGCACGGGCCGATGACCGCCGAATTGGCCCGGCGTCGGCAGGCCGACCCCGACTTCACCCTCCAGCCCGACGCGGTGCATCCGAACGACGAAGGGCATTGGTTCATGGCACGGCAACTGATCCGGTGGTTCGGCGATGCCGAGGCCGCCGGCGCCGACTCGCCCGAAGCGATGCTCGAAGCCCGGGGCATTTCCCCGGACGCCATGAAGCTTATCCGCCAGCGGATGGCCGTCCTGCGCGACGCCTACGTCGCCGCCGCCGGCCACAAGCGACCCGGCGTGCGAGCAGGGCTTCCGGTGCCGGACGCCCTCGATAAGGCCCGGGAACTGTTGGGGCAGATCCGAGAACTGGCACGGTAAACACGGTTGGTAACCGAAGCGCTATGCAAACCCTGATATCCTACACGACGGCACTCTGGATTCTGCTGGCCGCTCCGGTGGCCTGGGCCCAGCCTCAGCCGGGAGACTACTCGCCGGCCAGTTACGAGGTGATCGAGGAACTCGACCGCACGGCGGCGATGCGGGATGGCGTGGAACTGAGGCTGGACGTCTTCCGGCCGGATGCCGAAGGCCCCTTCCCGGCCATCTTGCAGCAAACCCCGTACAACAAGAGCGGACAGGCGGCACGGGCAAGGCGGTTCGCCGCTCGGGGATACGCGGTGGTCAACGTCGATTCGCGAGGCCGCTTCCAGTCGGGCGGCGATTGGGATCCGTTTTCGCCGCTGCACAAGACCGACGGCTACGACCTGGTCGAGTGGGCTGCCGGCCAGCCCTGGTGTTCGGGTAGCGTGGGAACCTACGGCCTGTCGTACATGGGCTGGACGCAGTGGTGGACCGCGACGCAGGCTCCGCCTTCGCTCAAGGCTATTGTACCCGAGGTGGCCCCGCCGGACCATTTCTTCAACTGCCCGTATCAGAACGGTATCTTCGTCTGCTGGATGATGGATTGGGCCGGCATGATGTCGGGCCGGTTGCCCCATGCCGCCGGACCCGGACCTTACGGCGGCTTCGCCGTCAACCGCGAACAGGCCTATCGCCAAACGCCGTACGCCGACTTCGATAGGTCGCGCGGCTACCTGCCGACCGCCTGGTGGCGGAAGTGGATCACGCAGAACACTTCGGCGGGCGAGTACTGGCGGGCCATCGCCTACCAGACTCCGGAGGACTACGCCCGCGTCACGGTGCCGTCGCTGGCCATCACCGGCTGGTTCGACGCCAATTTCCCCGGCACGCCCATGAACTACCTGGGCATGAAGCAGCACGGCGGCACCGCCGTGGCGCGGCAGCCGCGGATGGTAATCGGGCCGTGGGAACACATCGTCAACAGCCGGCGCGAAGCGGCCGGCGTCGATTTCGGACCGCAGGCGGTCATCGACTGGGACGGCTATGTCTGCCGCTGGTTCGATCACTATCTGAAGGGGATCGACAACAACATGTCCGACGACCCGCCGATCCATCTGTTCGTGATGGGGCGCAACCAGTGGCGCACTGCTACGGATTGGCCGCTGCCCGAAACCCGGTACACCCGGTACTATCTCCGCAGCGGTGGCCGAGCGAACTCGTCGGCCGGCGACGGCAAACTCAGCCTCGAGCCGCCCGGAGCCGACGAGCCTGACGACCACTACGTCTACGACCCCGACGATCCCACTCCCTCGGCCGGCTTCACGAACGGCCACATCGATGGACCACGCGACATCAGCGAGTCGGCCGCCCGGCCGGACGTGCTGGTCTACACGACGGACGAACTGGCCGAGGACGTGGAGTTGATCGGTCCGATCACGGCAAAGCTGTACGCGGCGACCAGTGCGGCCGACACCGACTGGATGATCCGCCTGGCCGACGTGCACCCCGACGGGCGCGCGCTGTTTCTGGGCGAAGGCATGATGCGAGCCCGCCATCGGGATCCGCAGCGCGAAGGGGCGTTCAACCCCCAGCGGCTGAGCACCATTCAGGCCGGCGAAGCCTATGAATACACCATCGAGTTCTGGCGTCCCACCGGCAACCGGTTCGCTCGCGGACACCGGATCCGTATCGAGATCTCCAGCAGCTACTACCCGTACTACCTGCGCAATTTGAACACGGGCGAGGACAACATCGCCTTGGCACGAGAGCCGGTTATCGCCCGGCAGACGGTCTTTCACGACAGCCGCCGCCCGTCGCACATCGTTTTCCCCGTCATCCCCGCCGAGGAATAGAGTACGCCTCCCGGCTTTGGCATGCGTGCGCGCGTGCTCTTTCCATGGGCCTTTCTCGCGTTCAATCTGTGTGCCGCGAGAACTGAGGCAGTCGCCCGTGAACGGTAAACACGGCTGACGACACTCCATCGCGCCGCCGATACATGGCACAAGCCGGCTACTTGGGCAACGCCGTGGCGCCGACCCGGGCAGCGCGAGGATTGCCCGGCTCGAACCGATTCTGCTCAGCGGCCGCCAACTGCGGGTCGACGCCGTACATGCCGTCCTGCTCGGGCGTCGGCAACGCGGGCCGGCTTGCCTCGGGACGGTCCTCGCAATACCAAAGATTCCCGGTGAAACGGAACGACTCGGGCAAGGTATTCGGGCCGATATTGACGAACGCCCGCAACTCCGACTGGCGGAACACAATCAGGTTGTGCTCGAACCGGACGTTCCGGCAGGGGACGAACCCGGGCTCGGTCGTTTCTTGAAGGATGCGCAGTATCCATCGTTGGGGGCGATAGATGGTGTTGTAGCGGAACACCGCGCCGTCCACCCCCACAAACGCGACCGTGGCGTCGCTGCCGACGAAGACGCACCCCTCGACCAAAATATCCTTGGCTTCGTACAAGGCTCCCTGCGGGCGGAAGTAGGGCAAGCCGGTCGAGCCACCCACCTGCATCGCCCGCCCGCCTGCGTTCCGGAATACGCACCGGCGGACGGTAATGCGGCTGGAGCTGCCCTTGGTCTGCGGTCCGGCCGAGGCGGAAAAACCTTCCTTGCCCTCGAAGGTGCAATCTTCGATCAGTCCCCGGTGGCAGCCAACCATGTCGACGGCCTGCCCGCCCCAGCCCTCGACGCGGCAACGCCTTACGATGAAGTCGACCACGCCCGAGAGCTTGATGCCATCGTGGTTTCCGCGCGGTCCGACGTCGGCCACGTGGATGTCCTCCAGTACGATGTGATGGGCCGGCGTGTCGAACGTACCGCCGTCATCGACGTTGATCCCGTTGCCGCTTTGGCCGCGGACCGAGATGTTGCGAAGCGTAACATGCGAACAGTTGCTGAGGTGCCATGCCTCCCCGCCGCCCTCGAACAGCGGCGGGCGCTGCGGGTCGGCGCCTTCGATGATGATGGGCCGGTCGGCCGTACCGTGAAGATTCTCGACCCATACGCCGGGCCGGTACCGTCCGGGCGCAATCACAATGCGGGTGCCCGGTTGTGCCTCGCCGACAGCCGCCCGCAGCGAGGCGTCGTCGGTTACTCTAACCACCGGCTCTGCGGCAGGGCTCGCCAGGGCAACCGCGAGCATCAACACCGCTGGAACCGCGCCCATCATCTGTCTCGTCATTGTTTCCACTCCCCATTCGTTCGCGGAAAGCAAGGGAAAGCACAGTCTTGCCCTTGTATCGCGGTCAGTCATCGGGCCACCGGGATCAAACCGGTGCGGCCGCTCACAACTGGAGCATACCACAAATCGGGCCGACGGTGCAGACAAGGCGCCGTTCTGTAGGGTGTTGACACGCAGAACGGGGAGGGGTAGATTCCGAACGTGCTCCGCGCCGCCAATTATCATGACAGCGGTTGGGAATTGCCGAGGCCAACCCGGATCATTCATGGCGATGTAGGGTGGTGACAAGCAAGCCAAGACCCTGGTGGGCCTGCGGTCGCTTGGCCGGGCCTGCTTCCAGCGCACGACGTGCAAACCACCCCGGGCCTGGCTTGCGCAGGCCCACCAAGGACTTACGCGACCTTGTCCCACCCTGCATGAGTGATTCGGGCTAATGGAGAAAGGGCTTGCGACCATGAACTGCCGAACGCTGGGACGTACAGACTGGAGTGTGAGTGAGATAGGGTACGGCATGTGGGGGATGGCCAGTTGGACCGGCTCGGACGACGAGCAGTCGCTTGCGTCGCTCCAGCTTGCGGTCGAACTCGGCTGCACGTTCTTCGATACGGCACTGGCCTACGGCGAGGGACGCAGCGAGCGGCTCCTCGGGCAGGTGGTCCGCCAATATCCGGACAGAAGACTGTTCACCGCCACCAAGATTCCGCCGAAGAACCGCAAGTGGCCCTCGCAACGCAGCTTTCTCCTCGATGACACGTTCCCGCCCGAGCATATCCGCCGCATGACCGAGACCAGCCTCGACAACCTCGGCCTGGACCACGTCGACTTGCAGCAATTCCACGTGTGGGAAGACGCCTGGGCCCCGGACGAGCGATGGCAGCGTGCCGTCGATGATCTCAAGCGCGAGGGCCTGATCCGCGCCGTCGGCGTCAGCGTGAACCGGTGGGAACCGTGGAACGTGTTGGAGACGCTCCGTACCGGGCTGATCGACGTGGTGCAGGTGATCTACAACATCTTCGATCAGTCGGCCGAGGACGAACTGTTTCCGCTATGCGATGAGTTCAGCGTGGGCGTGATCGCGCGCGTGCCGTTCGACGAGGGCACGCTCACGGGAACACTCACAAAGGACACCCGCTGGCCCGCCGGCGATTGGCGCAACACGTACTTCGTACCCGAGAACCTCGCGGCCAGCGTCGAGCGTGCCGATCGGCTCAAGCCGCTCGTTCCGCCAGGCGTTACGATGCCCGAGATGGCGCTGCGATGGATCCTCGAAAACCCGACGGTGAGCACCATCATACCGGGCATGAGGAAGGAACATCACGTTCGTGCGAACCTCGCAGCCGGCGACGCCGAACCGCTCCCGCCGGCGCTGACCGCAGAGCTTCGCAAACACCGCTGGGATCGCACACCCACCAAGTGGTCTCAGTAGACACTCTCCGAGTTCCATAAGACGTGGCGTAAGCTTCCAGCTTGCGGGAGCGAAAACAAATGAAGGCGACATGAGTGCATAGTCCCAATCGGGGCGCGTTTACTCGCCCTCGCTGCGTCCGATCATGGCCTCGGGCACGCAGGTGACCGACGCGGGAGCGAAGTTGCACGTGCAGCCTGCCGTGAGGTTGGGCATGTTCATCACGCCGTTGGCCGGGTACAGGTTGTTGTTCACCTGGCAACCCGGACGGATGCCCAGAAACGGTGTGATCTCGCGGCTGTCGAGATCAATCCAGGCCGAATTGCTGCGGTAGCGCGTCGTCATCAGGTGCGTACTCGCCCGCGTGCCCGTGCAGCCGCGGCGCACCCACGTCATCAGATCGCCTATCGGTTCCACGGCCGGAAGCGCATAGACCTGCAGGGTGTCATCGCTCCCGGCGAGCAGCTTCTGTCCGGCAATCAATCCCGGCAGCCCTGTATTCGGCAGGCCACGCCCGGTGACAACGAGTTGTGCCGGCGGCACGTCAGACTCTTGCGGCACAGGCTCGCCATTGCTGCCCTGAAAAAGGCCGGCGGTCGTCACGACAATATCGAGTGCCGGGCTGTAGCGCAGTCTGGCGCCCCCCGCCCGTTGCCACAGCCGTTTGCCCGTCGCGAGGTCCATCGCGAAGATACGGCCGTCGCGGATAGCATCTTCGCCGCGGCGAGGGTTGGCCAGTTCGCTGCAAAACACCTTGTCGCCTCCCACGGCAAGGTACAGCGAACTCCGGGTCGCCTCCACTTGCCAGAGCAACTCTTTCGTGTGGCGATTCAGGCAAAGGATATGTTGACCGCTGCTGCCCACCAGGTAGTCGCTGCTGACGCGAAGGTTGGCCCAGGGCGCCGTCAGGCCGTCGGGAAGGTCGATGCTGCCGATTCGTTCCCCCGTGTCCGGCGCAAACAGCAGACACGTCGCGCCGTCGCTCAGGTAGATCGTGTCTCCGACCGCCACCAACTCGGTGTGCGGCGACAGGCTTGGTTCGGGTCCCCACTGGCGATGCCGGGCGTACCGGATGCCCTTGTAGTCAAGCGAGTCGTCGGAGAGGTCGAGTTCCCACAGTATGCGGCCGGTGTACACGTCGGTGGTCTGCAACAGCCTGTTCTCATACAGCACAACGCGCCCGCCGGCGATGCGAACCTGAACCTGCCCCGGAAACTTGTGCCAGCGGCGCGATGCATCGAACCACAGCACGGACGTCGGCTCGCGGAGTTCGTCTGCCGACGCTCCCGTGCTGGCCGCATCCGCCTCGGCGTGCGACCAGTCGGCGGCTCCCGGCAGCGGACCGGCGCGGGCCAGCAGCACAAAGTCGCCGACTTGCCGGACGCTTGCGCCGGGGAACGCTTCGCCTTCGACGATTTCTTCGATCCGGCCGCGATCGGCCAGCGCACCCCATGCGCAGGCAACACCGCCGTAAGGACGCAAAGTATGGAAGACGGCCGCGGCCAGGGCTTCCGGTTCCGCCTGTTCGAGGACACCCGGCGTTTCCGAGACAACGAGATTGGCGAAGAACGGCGGCAACGGATAGGTCGCAGGATCCCCGACCAGCACGCTTGCCCGCGTGCCATACAGCCCCGCGACGTCGAGCCGTTCACGGAGAGCTTCGACTTTGCCGGCGTCGTGATCCACCGCAATCACGTGCAGTTCCGACTGCCGGACAAGCTCCTCCACCAGGCGGCCGGCGTCGATCCCCATCACCAGTGCGTAGCCGTTGCGCACGTTCGTAGCTTCCAGAACGGCCGTCGCTCTGGCAGTCCACGCATCGGCGGCAGGCAGCGGGGGGTCGGCCACGACGTGGCTGGTCACATCGGCGTTCGCAGGAGCGGCGAAGGCGAGAATGGCGCCTTCGGCAGTAACGACGAACAGCTTCGAGTCAGCGGCCAGCATTCGCGTCGGCATGCCTTCGATCGTTGCCCGCCAGACGGGCTTCGGCTCCGGGCCGGTGATGTCAATCGCTTCCACGGCATTCGGCCCGCCCACGTACAACCTGTTGCCGGCCTTGATATGTACGGAGAGCTTTGACGGCAGTTCCCATATCTGACGAAAGACGCCGCCGAAGTTGTCCGGTATCTCATCCCTTTCACGGTGGGCTGGAATGTTGTCTTCGGTCCGCCTTTGGATTGTATACGTGGTCAGGTCTCGGGCGATGATACTCGCGTCGCTTTCGTACATCACCTCCGGCGTCATGACCGGCTGGCGAAAGCGGTCGAGTTCGCGTTGGTTGGCTCGCTCGATGTCCAACCGGGTCCAGCCACCCGGATACAGCATGGGCTTGTAGTCGGTTTCGCCCGGCGGGGTCTTCGGGAGCCGCTCTTCGTTGGGCCGCGTAATATCGTACAGATCGCCTGCGTGGCTGAGATACCTGCCGATGCCGGCCACGAACCAGCAGCCTTTGGGCAAACCGAGACGCCCGCCCCAGCCCATTGTGTAAGTGTGGAGTTCCCCGGTCTTCAAGTCGAGGAAAGCAGGCAGTTGCGTGCCGCACGGAACCACGAGCCTGTCGCCCACGATGGCCAGATAGCCTTGTGGGGTCAAACCCGCGTCAAACCCAATGCCGTGGTCCCAGTTGCTCTCCGGGATGCGGTCGCTGTCGGTGTTCGACCAGACGGCCTTTCCGGTCTGGGCGTCCACGGCATGAACGAACACGCCCTCGGTAGGCCACAGGCCCGCGGCGAAGTAGACGACGCCGTCGGCCAGTACGGGGCCGCCCCGAGCCGGCCATAGCGAAACCAGCCGCCCATGCCCCAGCACCTTGCGATGCCGTTTGCCCTCGGGAAGGCCCCGGAATTTCCAGCGCAGCGAACCATCATCGGCATTCAGGCAATACAGGTAACCGTCGTCGGACACGAAATAGACTTTGCCCGCCCAGGCCACGGGCGCGAAGCGGACAGGCCCTTCGGTAATGAACCGCCAACGTTCATTGCCCGTCTCGGTGTCCAGCGCCGTGACGCTGTCGGTGACCATCGACGGGATGAACATCGTGCTGCCCAGCACAACCGGCTCGTACGAAGCATCGTAGGCCAGCCGAAGCTCAAATGGAAATGCAGGCTCGGGTGCCGGAAGCGTGCGCGTCCAGCGAAGCTGTAGTTCAGCGGGCAGTTCGTGTGGCGTTGCCGCAGTGCGGCCAATATCGTAGCGGAACTGTGGCCAGTCGCCGGCCGGCAGTGAAGCCGGCAGCAGGCAGGCAACGATCGACAGAGCGGGCAAGAGTGGTCGGTTCATCCGGATTCTCCTTGTAGTGACGTTCAAGACGTGGCATTCATATCCTCCGCCGGCAACCCGCAATCGTCGCGGCACAACTTGAGGTTACCGCCGCCCACCTATGCCGTCAAGCGAAAAGGCTCCCGGCTCTCGCCCCAGAGCACCCCCGACGCACCCCCGAGCGAAGTGCACCGGTCTTCGCTCGCATCGTCATTTTGTCTTGCATTGCTGATCCCGTCCTACCGCGTTCGCCACGCGGTCCAGACGTTGCGGACAATGCCGGGGGCGAGGCCGGCGGCGAAGGAGAGCCAGTTCCGATAGGGATGGCGCGGTCGGGGTACCGGTGTTACTAAAGCGGTGCCGGGCACTGGGCACGCGACGGCACAAAGCCCACCGTTTTCGCCTGTCGCGTTCGAACCGGTCACCGATCGCGGCGTTGGGCGGGCTCGGGCAGGGGATCGACCTTGTGTGCAACCGGCCAACTCGCCCGATACTCATCGTGGTACAGACCGATCTTGTTGTGATACGGCTCGGCCAGTCGGATAATGCGATTCTCGGGATCGATCGACTCGATCCGTTGGGTCTGTACCACCCAGTCGCGAAACCAGTAGCCGCGAACCAACGCGTCCTTTTCGTTCACCCAGCGTCCCACCCGGTCGTCGACACAGCTAAAGGCCCCCTCGCGGCGGCCGGGCAACCCGCGGACATCGAATGCCGTTTCGCCGAGCGCCTTGTCGATGTGGGTGAACCCCTTGTTGGGCCAGCGCGACAACGGCATGGGCTGACCGTCGAAGAAGAGTTCAAGACGCGGTTCCACCGGTGTGCTCGTGCGCTGGACATGGCGCTGCGCGGCCAGAGCGTCTCCCTGGGTGGCCTCGCCCTGATTGTCGTCGCGATGATGACGCCACTGCATCTCCCACGCGGCATCGTGCAACAGATCGCCATACGTCTCCACTCCGAGGCTGCCCAGATCGGTCTGGTACACCTTCCCTCGCGCGGAGACGTCAAGCCGGTCGAGCACGTCCGGGTCGGTAACCGGTTGCCACGCGGTCACGGTGCGACTGCCGCAAATCGTAACATCGCCTCCGGGCCATGCGCGATAAACGATGGGCGAAGCGGCGCTGCCCGCATCCTCCGCCGTCAGAGAAAACGCTTCGCTCCGTTCGTAGCGTCCAGGCATCACCGCCACGGTCACGCCCCCAACCGGAAGGCCATTGCTGTTCTTCAGTTGTCGGATCCGATCGCGTGCCTGCTCCAAAGTTGCGAAGGGCCCGTCGGTTCCCGCCTCGTTCGGTTTTGGCGATCGGCCCGTCCACGCATCGTTGCCCGCCGCCGAGACATACAGGACCAGCCCGTCTGCCCCTTCCAGTTCCCCCGACCGCAGACACGGCGCCCACGTGATCAACACCAGCGTCAGCAGAAACGTCATCCATCGCGTCATTGCATCATCCTCGGATCAATCGTATTGGATCTGTCTTGGTTAGCCGCGCCTACCGCGCCGGCTGTACCTCTTTTTCGCATGTCTGCAACTTGGCCTTGAAGCGTTGCACGGCGGCGGGCTGCTCCTCCCGCAGTTCGGTCTGTTCGCCCATGTCCTGGGCCAGGTCGAACAGATGCTCTTGCATCCGGTGTCCTTTCGCCCATAACAGGCCAAATCGCCGTACCGCAAATCAAAGATAAACGCGATGGCAGAAAGTCTCTACGGCTATCACCGAGTATACCCGCGGAGCCTTGGACGTCAAGCAACGGAGTGGATGGAAGTGAAACCATGTGATCATGGCGAAATGCAGCGTGAAAGGCGTCCCCGAAGGAGACGAACTCGCGAGCCCAGGGCGAAGCCCTCGTTGTTCGATTGCTCTTCCGTTTCTAGGTGAAGGCCACGGCAATGTAGTAGGCACACGCCGCTGTGCCGTCCCTGAAACAAAGGCTGTCTGCACATGGAAACGGAAGAGCCTGTTCGATTGCCTTCCGCTCATTCCCTTTGTCGCCACTTGTGGTGAAACCGCATGGAACGATGGATCGCCTTCCAATGTTTCTTCACTTCGTTCTGCAGGTGAATGTCCTGCTCGACCTGATGATGCCGGATTTCCTTGCACTGACGCAGTTTGAAATCGTGATCCAGGCCGCTGACGAGGAACACGGTGTCTACGTTCGCGGCGACCACTTGGTCTTCACTTTTCGCCCCGGCCGACCGCCGGACAAAGGCGGAGCGGCGCGGCAGCACCGAATGGATGACGGCGCGGGATGAAGGGGCAGGCTGTTCGACCACGACCCAATCGCCGACCGCCGGGAAGTCGCGCCGCATCTGCGCTCGGTGCCGGAAACCGCCGCTCACTTCGGCAAGGGTTCCACCTGCTTCGGAGACGAGGGCGTCAACCCCACGATGCTCCCGGACGACACGGGCCGGAGCCCCGTTTGCCCCATTGGCGTCGAGAAACGCGTCCTTCCATGCCAATGACCAGCCAAGAGAATTGAGAATCGAAATCGGATGTTGTTCCACGGATTGTAGTCCTTGTTCATGTCGTTGTCATTCGCGGCGCACGCAGCGAATCGTGCCGGCAAGGCACACGTGTGGCGCACGCCGTCTCGCGCAATGGCGAGTCCCGCAACCCGGGGTTGCGCCTCGCTCGTTCCTCGCGGCGGCTCCACCCCGGGCTGGTTTAGGCACGTCCCTTCGGGACTGACCGGCGGATTATGTTCGCATCGGTGCGAAATGGAACGCATCACGCTTGTCGCGCGGGACGACGAATGCGTCGCCTTTTCGGGTTCAACGGTTTCCAGGTGCAAGCAGCCAATGCTGGAGTACCGCCTTCAGGCGGCTCTTTCTCTCCGGCTGAAGCCGGGACTCCAACTCCCAACGTCTTCGCGTAGGCGGGGTGCTGCGAGACAGTGTAACGAACGCTACTTCCGGGTCACTGTGCCGTCTTGGGCAACGTGGATGGTAACCTCCGGCCATGGGCAACGGATGTCATAGGCCTTCCGTGCCTCGGCGGTCCGCGGCACATAACCTTGAACGTACTGGAACTCGGCGTCCTGGACCATTTCAATGGCCGGCCGCGGCTTCGTGTCACTGGTCAGGTTGATCCACACGAGCGGGCCGCCGCCGCCCCACGACAGAAATTGCCGCCTCGCTTGTGCAGGATCGCCCACGCAATCCATTGCATGCCACTCGTCGCCAAAGCAGAGGACGACTTTCCGCCCGCGATATTCGGAGAGCCGATGCGTTCGGCCGTCGGCCGTTTGGAACTCGAAATCGGGCGCGGCGTCGCCGCAGAAGAGACTGGCGACGTTGACCGTGAACGTGCCCAGGTCGAACGGCCCGTCGCAGACGGCGTCGGGAAGCGTCACTTCCTCGACGAGCCATGCGATTTCTTCTCCGGGCTCGTCGGGAGTCTCGCCCGCTCTGCGAAGCTCAACGGCAAGCCGATAGACGCCTGAAGCCACGCTGTCCATCTTGAAGGAGCCATCGGCGTCGATCCGAAACCAATGATTCTGAGCGGCACGATCGGCCGCCATGCCGGCCTCGGATTCGAGCCACTGCCTCTCCCACGCTTCTCGCGCCTCGGCGGGCTGTCCCGCTATCTCGGGCGGAACCGGCACCAGGGGCCGCTGGAAGGCAATCAGGCCATAACCCACTGCCGGAGCGAACTCTCTTGCGCTGCCGGCCGGCAGTGCGACATGGCCCGTCACGGTTCGGCCCGTCAAGCCGAAGACGATGTGCGACGTTTGGCCCGCAACGGCGGTGAACTTCTGCGTTCGCCATACGGGAGCCACCTCGCCCGCGATGAATAGAAGGTCCGAGGAGAACACCTCCGCTTCGGCACGGCCGGGCAGCACCCGTTCGAAGACGAACCGCCGCGACGACGTAACGTCACACGTGCAGCTCCAATCGATATGGGGGCGTTCGCTGGGCTTGTCCGAGTCGGCATCCTCGGCGCAGTTGATTCCAAGACGGATGCGTTCTTCACCGTCCGGCGATAATGACTCATCCGGTGGACCTTGAAACTCGCCTTCTACGCGAGCCCAGGGTTGAAGTACGATTTCGCCGCGCGATTCGAGGACATCGGCGGCGATCTCGGCGCCACCGGAATCGTGGACCACGCCCACGACGTACGGCTCCAGCGGCTTGGGCAACTCGAAGCGGCCATCGGCCCGGGTGGCATCTACCACCGTGGGAGGTGACAGCCACTTCGGCAGCCGTCCGTCTCGGATCGTCACCGGATCGGAGGCGGTCGAAAGGACGCCTTGGTCCTTGGACGTGGGCCGCACGACTCGCGCGGTTCCGTCGGCTTGGGTGAACGCCATGCGGCAAAGCGTGTCTTTCAGGTTGTCAAGGATAAATGACGTCGAGGAACCGTGGCGTATGTGGGTAATGGTGAACGACCGAACGTCTGCGCCCGCGATCGGTTCGCCGGCGGTATCGACGACGCGAACGAGCATTACCTGCCGTGAATCGGCCAATCGCCAGGCCGCTCTGCCGTACTGATTGAGGACATCCCACCAATCGCTCAAGAACGCCAGCGGAGCCGGAATGCTGGAGGACTTGCCTTTGCAGGTCCCCTCGGCATTTGCCTGCAAGGAGACGGCGGCCAGCATCGCCAATGAAAGGATGGGCAAAACGAATCGCTTCGTGCCGCCGAAGAAGCCCGACATGAGACCCCCTCCGTGGGTTTAAGCAGGAACCGTGAATCGGAGGAGCGTACCCCATCAGATTCCCGCAGGTCAAGAGCGATTCCGCCTCTATCCTGATTAGGGCCAGCCCTTCGGGCTTCTGTTCTCCAAACCTCGCAACAAGAACTGCCGAAGGCCCATGATGTGCTTGAGAATGCCAAATGTCGTTTCGGCGATCCACGGACGCTGGTTGTAGATCGCCTTCGCTGAAGCACTGCTCATCCGAACCGCTGTCCGCTCTCGCACTTCTTCGTATTCGTCTCGCGTGATGGTGCGGCCATATTTGACCTGGGGCCCCAAACAAGCCCCTGCCAGGGGGCAGCCCGCGCAATCCCTACTTTGGTACAGGCGAATTGCAGCCCGCTTCCCGCATCGCCGTTTTGTGCTGCTTCTGGAAAAAGGAAGCGCGTGACCCATAGGACAATAGTACTGGTCTTCCTCTACTGACGAGAGCACGTTCACATCCACGATGAAGCCATATTGTCCGTCGGTCGTGGCCGTGGGCGTGTAGTTGAGCGCATAACCTCCCTCCTTGTTGGGCATGACACGAGATTCGGGGTCCGTGATCGGTATTTGCCCCGGGTTCTTCTCCGGATTGACGCCCTGCTGTCGCCGTGCTTCGTCTGCCGCTTTGGCTTGTTCCAATGCTTCGCGGATTTGTTCTCATCGATGAGCCACGTTGGCCAACTCTTCCGGAAGCTGCGTCGGCGAACTCTCAGCGGATTGCTCGGCATCCGCAGTCTCTATGCTCGTGAGCAACTGCTCAAACAATTTATCCAGAGCACGCAACTTATCTTCCAACGTCTTGGCCGTATGCGTACGCGAACGGCTGTTGTTGGCCTTTACCCGGGTGCCATCAAACGCAACCACGCCCAGACGGATCAGCCCCAAGGTCATGGCCATGCGTCCGATCTGCCGAAACAAGTCTTTCAATCCGTCACGGAATCTGGTACGGAACTTGCTGAACGTCGTATGGTCGATCGCGCGGCCTTCGACCAGCCACATGAAGTCGAATCGATAGCGACAAGCCTCTTCCAGCTTCCGGCTACTGCGGATCCCCCGATACAAGCCGTACAGGATTGCGCTGGCGATGTACCGCGGATGAATCGGCGGCTGGCCACGTTTCCGTTCATACGTAGCTTCCCATTGGGACCAATCCATGCCTGACAGCACTTCGTCGACGAACCGCACCGGATCGTCGGGAGCAATCATTGAATCCAAAGTCGGGCAGAATACGTGCGTTGTCTGCCGATCGTGAGTTGCCTCTGCCCAGTAGTCTGGTGTGGCCATTGGTTATTCCTCCCAAAGCGAGAAGAAAGCATCCACCCCATATTAACTGTATGCCTGCTCGCCCAAAAAAAATCAACAGGCGGCTGGCATAGGGCTGTGCCTTCGGCACGGAAGAGGACGCCGATCAACCTTACCGCAATGGAACACAACTAAGCACGCAGGAAGAAATCAATCACTCGAAAAACCGAACAAACTGAATACACCAGACTGGAAGCCTATCCCACGTTTTCGGCTCCCGGCAGAATGGCGCGTTGCCGTTATGCTTCCGCGTCGCCAATTGCCTCGAAGCCGGAGAGGACGTCGAACAGTTCCGCGTCGATGCCGCTTTGGCGCAAACGGTGGTAGGTTCCGTTGAGATGTTCCAGCAATTCGTCGATGTTCTTGTCGGCACGCTGCATGGCCGCCAGGCGGCTCGCGTTCTCGCTCGCAAGCGATTCGGCGCACGCCCGGAAGAGCGAGACGAACAGATACTCCCGGATCAGAGCCGGCAGGGCCGCGGAACCGCCGCCGATGACCTCGGGCAAGTTCGTCGTAGGCCAGGGAATTGCGGCGAGTTCGTGTTGCCACGTTTCGTCCAACGGCAGCAACCGCTGATGGACGGATCCATAAACGGCCCCGGAGGTAGGGCGGTTGTAGAAGAGGTGAAGCTCGCCGATCTCGCCCCGGCTGCGGCTCGCCTCGCTTTCCACGAGCACCTGGCCGACCAGCGGGGCAATGCCCCGAACGGAACTCGGCACGGTGAACAGGCCCGCCAACGGCAGTCCGGCGTCCTGCAATCGCGCGTAAACCCGCTCGCCTACCGCCCACACCTGCGGCCCAGCCGTCAGAGCTTCCAGGGTCTTCACCGCATGGCCGGCCACCACGTCGTTGAACTGGCCCACCAGTCCCTGGTCGGAGCCGAACACGACCGCTCCAACGGCGCGGGCATCGGTGTGGCCGGACTCGTGAACCGTCCATAATGCAGGGCCGGCGCCCCGGAAGCAGACGCCCAACCCCAGCTCGACCGTGCGATAGTAGTCGCCCAACGCACGCACCGAGCTCTCGAATTGATTGATGCCGGACGCGGCCAGCGCCTTCATCGTGCGGACGACCGACTGGAGATCGCCGGCGCTGTTGAGCTTTCGGCGCAGGCTTGCCGTCGTCTCGCTCACGGCTCGTCCTCCGGCGCGGCATCGGTCCTGGAATCCGGCTCGCGCTGGAACGCCGCGAGCGCTCCGCGGGCGAGTTCGATGATCGTTTCGCGATCTTCTTTGCTCAGTTTGCCGGCGGTGTCCAACCGCCCGGCCACCTCCGGCGGCATGTCCGCCGCCGCCTTGTGCACGGCCTCCTCGGCATCCTTCATTTGCTCAAGCGGGATGCCGTCGAACAGGTCGGCGGTCAACGCGAGCAGGACGGCAATCTGGGCAGGCACCGGCACCGGGGCGAACTCCGGCTGCTTCAGGCAAGCGCGGATGCGCCGGCCATGCTCGATGATCCGCCGGGCCTCTTCGTCCAGCCGCGCGCCGAAGCGGGCGAAGCTCTCGCGCTCCTCGAACTGCGAATACGCAAGCTTCAGATCGCCTGCGACCGCACGGTAAGCCGCACGCTGCGCCTTGCCGCCGACGCGCGAAACGGATTTGCCCACGTCGACCGCCGGCAGCACGCCCAGTTGGAACAGCGACGGCGAGAGGTAGATCTGCCCGTCGGTAATGGAAATCAGGTTGGTCGGAATGTAGGCCGACATGTTCTGCGCTTCGGTCTCGATGATGGGCAGCGCCGTGAGCGAACCGCCGCCGAGTTCCCCGCGCAGTTGCGTGGCGCGTTCCAGCAGGCGGGAGTGGATGTAGAAAATGTCGCCCGGAAAGGCTTCCCGGCCGGGCGGACGCCGGAGCAACAGCGACAGTTCCCGGTAGGCGCGGGCGTGATGGGTAAGATCGTCGTAAACGATCAGTACGTCGCGGCCCTGCTCCGTGAAATACTCCGCGATGCTGGTGGCCGCGTACGGGGCGATGTAGGCGAGGCCCGGCGGATCGTTGCCCTCGGTCACAACGACCACGGTGTAATCCATCGCCTCCTTTTCCCGGAAGGTCGCCACGGCCTTGGCCACGGCGGCCGCGCGCTGCCCGATGGCACAATAGACGCAAAGGACGTCCTTGCCGCGCTGATTGAGGATCGTGTCGATGGCGATCGCGGTCTTGCCCGTCTGCCGGTCGCCGAGAATCAGTTCGCGCTGGCCCCGCCCGATGGGAATGATCGCGTCGATCACCATGATGCCGGTCTGAAGCGGCCTGGTGACCGGCGAGCGGTCCATGATGGGCGCGGCGGGCCGCTCGATGGGCAAGCGCGCGTCGGCGGCCACCGGCCCGTGGCCGTCCAGCGGCCGGCCGAGCGGGTCGATAACGCGGCCGAGCAACCCGTCGCCTACGCCCACGTCCATCACCCGGCCCGTGCGCCGCACTTCATCGCCGGTGTGCAAGTGCCAGTAGTCGCCCAAGAGCACCACGCCGGTATCGTCCTCGTCCACGTTGAACGCGATGCCCGACACGTCGCCGGGAAAGCGCACCAGTTCGTCATAACCCACGCCGGGCAGGCCGGACACGCGGGCAATGCCCGTGGAAATGCTGGTGATAACGCCCACCTCGTGCGGCCTAAGCTGCGGCGAAAAACCTTCGCGACCCCGGCTCATGCCGGCGAATGTCCGGTCGAGGGCCTCGTGCAATGAATCGGGATGCGCGCTCATCGGGCCTCCTCGCCGGCGGCCGCTCGGTTTCCGGACTCCGCCCCGGCCGCAGCGACGCCCTCCTGTGCGTCCTCGGTTGCACCTTTGGATTCGGCCGGTTCCGGCAGAGGCCCGCCGACGGTCTTTTCCAGCGATTCCAGGTAATCGGCGATGCTCCAGGCCACCTTGCGGCCGTTCGCAATGAGTTCCACGCCGCTGATCACGGCCGGCGCGGTCTCAAAACGCACTTCAGTATCGGCCGAGAGACTGTCGCGGAGGGCATCGCGAATTGCCCCGCGCTGTTCCGGGGGCAGTTCGAACGCGCTGCGCACCAACACCGGGTCGGACGGCGATTTCAACGCCCGGGCCAGTTCCTTCTTCGCCGGACCGTCCAACGCGCGCAAGCGGCGGGCGAACATCTCGCCCATGCGCTCTTCCAGGCTCGCCCCGGCGAGGTCGGCCAGCGTTTTGCGGGCAATGGCGAACACTTCCTCCTGCGCCTGGCGGGCGACTCGCTCGACCAGGCTCTGTTGCTCGCGCCGCAGTGCTTCCCGTCGCTTGGCGCGCATGGCGTCGGCGTCTTTGCGAGCCTCGTCGAGCAGCCGCTGGTGCTCGGCGCCTGCCTCGTCCCTTGCCTTGCTCAGCATTTCGTCGCGCCGACGGTTGAACTCCTCGTTCTTCTCCCGGAACTCGTCGCGCTCGCTCTCGGCCTCGCTCTGCTTCGTGGCGGCGTCTGCAAGTTCATCGGCAATCCGTTGCTCCCGCGCATCGAGGGCGTCGAGGATGGGCTTGTACAGGAATCGCTTCAACAACCACACCAGGATGAGGAAGTTGAGCACCTGCGCTCCGACGGTAAACCAGTCGATTAGCATGAGCTTAGTTTCCCGCGATTTGTTCGATGACGTGATTCCAGAAGGGATTGGCGAAGACGAGAATCATCGACACCACGAAGCAGTAGATGGCCGTCGACTCGATCATCGCCAGACCGACGAAGAGGGTCCGCGTAATGGTGGTGGACGCGTCGGGCTGCTGGGCCAGGGAACTCAGGGCGGTCGCGACCGCCTTTCCCTGCCCAAGCGCCGGCCCGATGCTGCCGATGCAGATGGTGATGCCTGCGGTGACGATGGATGCCACCGCGACGATTGTCATGCTGTCCATGAGGTCTCCTTTGGATGTTGGCGTTTCAACGGCCGGTCTTTGCCGCCGTTTCCGATTCGGGCTGGTGACTCTGCGTGGCGGCCGCAATGTACACCGTGGCCAGGACGAAGAAAATGTAAGCCTGCACCATGCCCGTCAGCAAACCGAGCGCCGTCATGACCACCGGGAAGATGAAGGGCGTGACGGTGAGCAGGATGGCGATAATCATCGCACCGCTCATCATGTTGCCGAACAGGCGCACGGCCAGGGCCAGCGTGCGCGACACCTCGCTGATGACGTTGAACGGCAGCATGACGAACGTCGGTTGCACATAAGACTTCAGGTAACCGCCCAGCCCGCGCTCTCCGATGCCGAACAGCGGCACGGCCACAAACACGCACAGCGCGAGTGCGGCGGTGGTCGACAGCGAGCCCGTCGGCGGCTCGTACCCGGGAATAATGGTGCAAAGCGCCGCCAAGGCGACGAACAGGAAGAGCGTGCCGAGGAAAGGAAGATACGTCTTCGGGTGACGCAGGCCGACTTCCTCGATCTGACCGACGATGGTGATAACGATCACCTCCAGGATGTTCTGCCAGCGGGCGCGCTTCAAACCAATGGAAAGGTTGCGCGTAACCAGCGCCGCTCCCGCGACGAGCAGGAACATCAGCGCCCAAGTGAACACGATGGTGCCGTTGAGCTTGAAGAACCCGTATTGCCAGAAGATAAGTTCGTCCGGGCTAAGACGCATGACCGGTCTCCTCCGTCGGGGCGTTGCGGCAAGCGGACATCGTGCCGGTAAGCAGCGTTGCTAGAAAACGCGCGATGAAGAATCCAAAGAGACAAGCCAGCAGCCGGTCCCAGTGGCCGCCTGCGACAAGCCAGAATCCGGCCAGGAGGATGGCTGCGCGCACGAGGAAGCTGCCAAGGAACCATACGGCCGGCCGCTTCGCGGAAAGGCCTCGGCGCACCGTCCACCAAAGCCCGCCGAAGAAGGCCGCGCCGAGCACGACGCCTGCGCCGCCGGCCAGTACCAGAGTGATGACGTCATTCGTCGCCATCGTCTTCCTCCTGTTCCTCCCGCATGGCTTTTTCCTCCTTGGCGACCCAATACCACGCATTGAAACACCCGACGGCAAGCCCGGCCACTAGCAGGGCGAGGGTCCACGAGCGTCCTTGGGGATAGTGATGGTCCAACCATCGGCCGAGCGCGGCGCCAAGCAGCGTGGGAATGGCCACCGACCAGCCGATCAGCCCCATCATGCCCAGCCCGAACCAGACGTTTCGCGTCGCGTGGCGTTGCGCGCGCAGTTTGCGGGCCGCCTTCGCTCCGACGTCGCGGCTGAGCCGTGGCTTGGGTCTCACCGGGCTGTGCTTGGGTTTGTCAGTCATGATGGAAGCTTACCAGGCGGCGAATCAAACCGGTTTCCACTTTCGCCAGTGCCGACCGCACCGCCTGCTCGCGTTCGTCCAGGTTCACAAACTCCCGCTCCACCGCCTCGCGCAGTTGCCCAAGGTCCGATCCCCCGATGGCGTTGCGCACCGAAACCACCACGTCCCGCCCGGTCTTCACCAGCACCCCTTCATCGACGGCAATGTAGACCTCATCGTCGTCTTCGTAGGTCAGTATGCCCGGAGCCAGCGCGGCCACGCAGTCGAGCCGGTGCGGCAACAACCCGAACGACCCCTCGCGGGTTTCCGCGACGATGCGGTGCACGCCGGTCTTCTCAGCAAAGACGCGGAATGGCAGGAGCACCTTCAGGTTCATCGTGGTTGTCGGCACGTGCGGCCTCGGATTCGGTGGTGAAAATACGAGCTACGGCGAGGATGCGGACCCGGCGCCCGCCGCAGGGCCGGCGCCCGCCGCAGGGCCGGCGCCCGGCGCGGGGGCCGGCGCCGCTTCTTCGGACGCCGCGGGTTGCGATGCGGGTTTGCGGGCGCTCCTGCCCGCCTGCGCTTTCTGCTTCGCTTCGTCGACCGTGCCGATCATGTAGAGCGCGCTCTCCGGGTAGTCGGTGAACTCGCCGGCCAGGATGCGCTCGCACCCGTCCAGCGCGTCGTCGCGGGCGACGAGCTTGCCCTCGAGCCCGGTGAACTGCTCGGTCGTGTAGAACGGCTGGGTCAGAAAACGCTCGAGCCGGCGGGCGCGGGCGACCACGTCGCGGTCTTCCGACGACAGTTGCTCGAGGCCGAGCATGGCGATGATGTCTTTCAATTCGGCGTATTGCGCGAGCGTCTGGCGGACTTCCTGCGCGACCTGGTAATGCCGCTGGCCGGCAATGCCGGGCGTGGCCATTTTCGAGCTGGATTCCAGCGGATCGACGGCGGGATAAAGCCCCTCGCTCGCGCGTTTGCGCGAGAGTACGATAGACGCCGAAAGATGGGAAAAGGTGTGGACCGCCGCCGGATCGGTGAAGTCGTCGGCCGGCACGTACACCGCCTGGATCGAGGTAATGGCCCCGGTATCGGTATTGGATATGCGTTCCTGCAATCGCGACAGCTCGGTGCCCATCGTGGGCTGATAGCCGAGCCGCGACGGCATTTGACCCATCAGGCCGGATATTTCGGAACCGGCCTGGATGAAGCGGAAGATATTGTCAACAAGCAGCAATACGTCCCGCTGCTCGTCGTCGCGAAAATACTCGGCCATCGTCAGCGCGGCGTGCCCGACGCGAAAGCGGCTTCCGGGCGGCTCGTTCATCTGGCCGAACACCATCACCATGTTCGGCAGCACGCCGGCCTCTTTCATTTCCCGGTACAGCTCCTCGCCTTCTCGGCAGCGTTCGCCGATGCCGCAGAAGATGCTCACGCCTTCGTGGTGCCCGAGCATGTTGTGAATCATTTCGGTCAGCAGCACGGTCTTGCCCACACCCGCCCCGCCGAAGAGGCCCGCCTTGCCGCCGCGTTCCAGCGGCACGAGCACGTCGATGGCCTTGATGCCCGTTTCGAAGATTTCCGACTTCGTGGAACGTCGCGCCAGCGGCGGCGGGGCCCGGTGGACGGAACGCCACTGGACGTCGGCGGGCAGCGCCTCGCGGTCGATGGCGTTGCCGAACACGTCGAACATTCGCGAGAGAATCGCCCGCCCAACCGGCGCTTGCAGCGGCCCGCCGGTATCTTCCACCGCCATGCCGCGAGCCAGCCCTTGCGTGGGCGTCAGCGCAATCCCGCGCACGTGCCGCGCATCGCGCTGTGCCATCACTTCGATGACAATCTGTCCTTGATCCCCAGCCCGCAGCACCGAATAGATAGGCGGCAGACGCTCCTCGAACCTGACATCAACGACACTGCCGCGGACAGAAGCGACCACTCCCTGGTTTGGTGATTGTGCCGTTTCTTGCCCGGGCATGTTCGTTCCTTCCCGAAGAGACCTTGTTTGCGTCTTTAATGCATTGTACACTGCCACCAAGTGTCCCACCGGCGGCAACCGTTGTCAAGCCTCTTTTCGTCTCCCCTTTTCGTCTCCACCCGGGCGTTCTTCCGTCGCTCTTCCGTCTTTAGCTGCAGGCGGTCGGGTTGGAGTACCGCCTTTAGGCGGTCTCGCCGCGCCGGCTAGAGCCGGGACTCCAGCACGGCACGGCCTGCACCTGCTCCGAAAACGCCGGTTTTCATCATCCCGGATGCCGCGAAGCGGCATGAATGAGTAGAAACGGAAGAGCCCCTTCCGTCCTCGACGCCGACATGGATGAGGTAGCGCAATCTATACAAGCTGTGGATGGTTTTCGGCGATCCGCCTTTCTACGGTGTCTTCCAGGATCGGTGCCGTGGTGCAGATTTTGGCAGAGTCGCGGCTTGCAGCGACCCGCAACTTGCGTCATCCGACTTCTGGAGCTATCCTAACATGCGTTCAACGGAGGCCCTTGACGGGCCTTGGCGCCGGCTCGGTTGCCGGCAAACCCGTGTTCATGCACCCAGGAGAGTCTGCCATGTGTTATCGTCGTCCACTCTTTTTCGCCATTGCCGCCGCCCTTCTTTGTGCCGGTCTTGCCACGGCAGTCTTGGGGCAAGCCACGGCCGTCAAACAAAACGACGCCGTCGTTCCCGTCCCGCGCGACAGCAGCACGTGGATGGGCCGTCACGCCGGCATGAACGAGCGGGTGAAGCAGGGGAACGTGGACCTGCTGATGATCGGCGACTCGATCACCCACGGTTGGGAAAGCCGCGGCAAGGACGTTTGGGCCAAGTACTACGAGAAGCGCAACGCGGTGAACCTCGGCATCGGCGGCGACCGCACGCAGCACGTTCTCTGGCGTTTGGACAACGGCAACATCGACGGCATCTCGCCGAAGCTGGCCGTGTTGATGATCGGCACGAACAACTCGAACTCGAACACGTCCGAAGAAATCGCCGAGGGCGTGAAGGCCATTGTTGAAAAGCTGCGTACGAAATTGCCCGAGATGAAGGTCCTCGTACTGGCCATTTTCCCCCGCGGCGTGGACAAACACGACGCCAAACGTCAGATCAACCAGAAGGCCAACGAGATCATCGCCGAACTGGCGGACGGCAAGAACGTCTTCTTTCTGGACATCAACCAGAAGTTCCTCACGCCCGAGGGCGTCTTGACCAAGGAGGTCATGCCCGACTTCCTGCACCCTCACGAAATGGGCTACGGCATCTGGGCCGAGGCCATGGAACCGACGATCGCCAAGTTGATGGGCGCTCGTTGATTCGGCAAGAACCATGAATCGAACCGCTGCTGCGATGTAGGATGGTCTTGACGCATCGGATAAATGAGCAGCTTTGGGGTCAGGCCGGGATTAGGGATTAGCGAGGCGCCAAGGTCCGCGCGGGACGCTTGGGAGAGGGGCGTCATGGTTAGACCGGGATTACGGATTGGCAACGCAAGATCGGGGGCACGCTTGCATTTTACACTTCACCTGCTCCGCGCGAGACGGGTCGGGAGTCTTCACGCTTGCGTTCGCATATTCGTCCGTGAAGTCGATCGGCCGTTCGTTCCCTTGGGTTTTCTGGCCCCAACAAGTTCCACTGAGAATTTCCGCCGCGAGACCGTCGGGCTGAAGGGCTTGCTGTCCCAGAAAGCGCGGGCCTTCAAAACGTGCTTGCCGGGGAGCGGTAAAGGACTCCATCCCCAGAAAGACGCAAGACACCTTGCCGGATCGTTTCATGATTCTTCTGCCGGTTTCGCCAGGACGTCAACTGCGGCCTTGATCCTGGCTTCGTAGGTCTCTTTGCACCTGTCGACCAGGCGGCAGGCAACGCAGACCTCTTCGGCAAAGACCTTCTTGGTGATTTTGGCCTTGATCCGTCGATACAGTTCGTCGGCCGGAACCACGTCGCCCGGCTTCAGGCCCAGCACGCGGATGGCGTTGGTGTCGGAGGTCAGAGAGTTCTGGTTGTCCTGCGGGTACGTGTCGAGGCTCTTTGTGCACCGCCCCTTCTCGTGATCCCACCAGGCGCATGGGTTGCAGATGTCGTCGACTCCGATCACGAGCTTGATGGGCACCTTGGGCTGGGCGCGGATCCGCTGGGCCACGGGGCCCAGGGTCGTGTGCGAGGTCTTGCCGGTGCCCAGGGCATCGAGCATGTCAAACAGGTGATGGCCGCGGATGGTGACCACGTCGGGCCCCGCGAGGCCGGAAGCGCCGGCGGGGGCCTGCCGGCCTTCAGCCGCCCGGCCCGCGCGGCCCGGATCGAGCGAGACCAGGGCGGCCGATCCGGCCAACGTGGTCGTAGTCTTCAGGAACTCGCGCCGAGTGGGGTTGGCGCCTGTGAAACGGTCGCCTAAGCAATTCATCTTCGCACCTCGATTGGTTGATAGAGTAGATGTCGCCCAGAGGGCTATTCGAGAGGCAGCCTTCAATTCCGTTCATTGTTGACCGACCATTCTCCTTGCCGATCGTAGCCGTTGTAGAACGTGGCGATGTACCACGCCCAGGGCTTGCCGGACTGCCGCGCGGCGCCGCGGACGCTGACCATCGACACCTGGTGGCGATAGTTGCCCGTGTTCGTCGTCTCCGAAAACACCGTCCCTGAATCACCGGAGGTTCAAGCCGAGGGTTCACTCCGAACGCGTTCTGCGCGACGATCCAACGCCGCGAGGCCGGGTCCGGCGTCGCGTAGGCCGGAAGGATGCGTCGTACGAATTCGCCGAACTGCGCGCCGGCCGCCTTCCGCCCTTCGACGTCCGTATTCACGCGATGCACGACGACAAGGTCGTACGAGGGCACCAAGAGAGTGTAATGCCCGTCAGCGCCGCGCGCGGAAAAGGCGCCGTCGGGAAGCTGGACATTGAGAAGATGCTGGCCGTTCTTCGCTACCCACCACGTGTAGCCGCACACCGAGGCAAAGAACGACGATTGACATATAGGCATTCTTTCGATATCTCCAACGCTTGCGCCGGGATCGCCTTTGCGAAAGGAGGCTCAGTTCTCCAGAAGGCTATGCAAAAAGCGAAGCCCCTTGAGTCCCTCCGTACCCGGCAATGACGCACATTTTGTCGACTCCTGGCTGATTGCAGCTACGCCGGCAATTCCCATCCCTTGCGGCGAGGCCGGTCGAGCAGCTTGTTACCTTCCGGGCTGTTGGTGAAGCGCTCGGCGACGGGATCCCACCGGAGAACCTCGCCGGTCTGTCCCAGTTGGCGCGCGATGTCGATGAGGTTGCAGATGGTTGCCGAGCGATGGCCGATTTCCACGTCGGCGTTCGGTTTCCCGCGGGTCTTGATGCAGTCGAACCAGTTCTGCACGTGTCCCCGGGCAATCGAGTCGCCGCCGAGCACGCCTCGCCACTTCTCGGCCAGTTCGGGGTCGGGTCCGCCCGTGACAAAGTCCGTGGGGTTCGTGGTGAATCGGTTGCGGTTAATCTCCATTTTGCACTTATCGCCGACGAAGATACCCCCCAGGGCCGGCCCACGCGACAACTTGAGTTGCACCTCGACGCCATTGGCATAGCGGAAGTCGACGCGGCCGTTTGGGCCCGGCTCGATCAGCCGGTACTCGACCGGCCCGCTCTCGTCAGCGCCCATGGCGTACTGGACCATGTCGAGGCCGTGGGAGTGTATCTGGCCCGACTCGCCGGTGGAATAGTCCCGCCACAGGCCCCACCAGTAACGGCGATCTATCTTCTCCATTCTCAGTGCAAACAGTAGTTGGTTGAACGGGCGAACGGGCGCCGGCCCCTGCCACACGTCCCAGTTGACTCCCGCAGGGACGGGCTCTTCGGGGAGGCCGGCCGGTGGGTACGGAATCGCCCCTCCGAAATTGACGCACTCCACAACCCGCACCTTGCCGATGCCTCCGTCGCGCACGAACTCGCAGGCAAAACGGTCCATCTCCATGGTGCGCTGCTGAGTTCCGGTCTGCACCACGCGCTGGTACTTGCGCGCCGCCTTGACCAGCTCGCGGCCCTCGGCCACGCAGATCGCCAGCGGCTTCTCGACGTACACGTCCAAGCCGGCCTGGCAGGCCAGGATGCCGGCGTGCACATGATGGTGGCAGCAGCAACAGACGATGACCGCGTTGAGGTCTTTCTGTTCAAGCAGCTTGCGGTAGTCGTCATAGACATTCCAGTCGGCCTGGAACTCCGCCACGACCGCTGCCGTTCGGCGGGAATCGGCATCGCAGATCGCGGCCAGCCGGCCGCTGGCCGGGATGTTGTGCACCAACGCTCGCCCGCGCGTCCCCATCCCCACAATACCGACGACGATCTGCTCATTCGCGCCCGGCCCGCCGGCCAGGCCAAGGACCCGGCCGGAGATGAACTGCGGCACCGAGACCGCCGCCGCGACGAGGCTCCGTTTGAGAAAAGCACGTCGATGCCCGATGTTCTGACGAATCATGTCATTCCTCTCGCCCCAGGCGTTGTATGCCGGCCGTCAGCCCAACACATCGCGGATTGCCTTGACGACATCGCTGGTTTGCGGGAGACAAGCGTCTTCCAGTGGAGGACTGTACGGCATGGCGGTGTTCACACTGCCAAGCACCTTCGGCGCCTTCTTGAGCAGACCGAACCCCTTCTCCACCACGCGTCGGATGATCTCGGCTCCCACGCCGCCGCGCCGGGGCGCGTCGTGCACGACCAGCAAATGCCCCGTCTTCTTCACCGAGGCAAGGATCGTATCGACGTCCAAAGGCACCAGCGTGCGCGGGTCGACCACCTCGACGCTGATCTGTCCCGCCAGTTTCTCGGCCGCTTCCAATGCTTTCATTACGCCCACGGAGACGCCGACCACCGTGATGTCGGTGCCCGGCCGCTTCACGGCCGCCTTGCCCAAGGGCACGACCCATTCACCTTCCGGGCATGGCCGCTTGCCCATTCCATGCAGGATGCGGTGCTGAATGTAGATCACCGGGCCATCGTCGCGGATGGCCGACTTCATCAGCCCCTTGGCGTCGCAGGGGTCGGAGGGCATCACGACCTTCAGGCCGGGAGAATGCACAAACCAACTCTCCAGGCTGCCGCTATGGTGCCCGCCTTCGCGAGTGCCGGCGCCGGCCGGGGTGCGAATCACCAGCGGCACCTTGATCTCGCCGCCCGACATCAAATGGATCTTCGCCGCCTGATTGACGATCGGGTCCATGCACACGCCGACAAAATCGCAGTACATGATCACCGTGATGGGCCGCAACCCCGTCATGGCCGCGCCGACCGACAGGCCCGTGAACCCGGATTCCGAGATGGGCGTCTGCCAAGTGCGGATCTTCATGAACTGATTCCATAGCTCCGGGCGTTTCCGCACCGGACCGATGTCCTCGCCGATCTGGAATACCGTGTCGTCGCGTTTCATTTCCTCACGGATCGCTTCACTGATCGCCTGGGTATATGTCAATTCACGCATGGTGGTTCTCCTTGGAAAGAATGATCAAGCCAACAGGTCCGTGTCCGGGGTAACGGGCATCTCGTCGAACGTCGGGAAGGGACTGTTCTTGGCAAAGGCCACCGCTTCTTCCACCTCGGCCAGGACTTGTTGTTTCAGTCCCTCTTGTTCGGCGGCGGTCATCACACCATCGTCGCGGAGCTTCTTCTCGAACAGGGCGATCGGGTCGCGATTGAGCCACACCTTGAGCTCTTCGGGATTGTTGTGCTGGCCTCTTCCCGCCCCCGCGTGACTGGTAAAGCGATAGGTCTTGCACTCCAGCAACGTCGGACCGCCGCCGGCCCGGGCACGCTCCACCGCAGCGGACGCGGCCGCGTACACGGCCAGGACGTCCTGGCCGTCGACGATGTGCCCCGGCATTCCGTACCCTGCGCCACGTTCCGCCACGTTAGGAATCGCCAGCGTGATCTCCGCGGCGGTCGACGCGGCATAGAGGTTGTTCTCGCATACGAAGACGACCGGCAGTTCCCATAGCGCGGCCATGTGCAGGGCCTCGTGAAACGTTCCCTGATTGCTGGCTCCCTCGCCGAAATAGGCCACGGCCACCTGATCGCTGCCTCGGTACTTGGCCGAGAATGCCGCGCCGATGGCCAGCGGGATCTGTGCCCCCACGATGCCGTTGCCGCCCAGCAATCCGAGTTCCTTGGAGAAGATGTGCATGGAGCCGCCGCAGCCCTTGCTGCAGCCTGTCTTGCGTCCCATGAGTTCGGCCATCATCGGTCCCAAGGCCGCCCCCTTGGCAATGGCGTGGCCATGCCCGCGGTGCGAGCTGGTCACGAAGTCGTCCGGATTCAACGCCGCGCTCACGCCCACCGCCACCGCTTCCTGCCCGATGTAGAGGTGGACCGCTCCGGCGATGATACCCTTGCTGGCGAAGTCGTACATATCGCCGACGATGTCGCCTTGGCTCAGGAAGCTCTCGTACTTGTAGAGGCCTGTGAGGACCTCCTCGAAATGCCGGATCTTGCGCATGAGGCGCAACATCTCGACGAGATTCCTCACCGGCGGCGGCGGCGCGGCAGCCAGGGCCAGCGAAGCCGCCGCGCCGGTGACCGCCGCGGCCCGTAGAAAGTCACGACGCCCGAATTGATGACTCATGGTCAATTTCTCCTATCTTTTGTCCCTTCGGCAAGAAAGGTCTGAGGCCATGCCGTTGCGCATTCCGGCTCGTCCGTTCTTACTGATGTCGAACGCTTGGTGCTGCAACTCCGAACACGAAGCGGAAAACCCCGAAAGTGTAAAGTGTAGGCCTGACCCCGGCTTTTGCCGACCCCGGCTTTTGCCTGCTTTTGTTACCCTGCCTGGCCGTAACTCGTATGAAGCAATTCGTGCGACATCGGGCCGAGTGGTTCGCCGAGGAACTCTTTGTAGATTGCCTGAACGTCGGGGTTGTCGGCGCTGCAGCGGATCGTCTGCCGCTCGTCTTTTGAATAGAGTCCGTCAATGCGTTTCTGCCGGAGTGCGTCGTCGGGCCGCCCGTTGCCGCCCGGCTTGGGCTGCCCGCCGCCGCCAATGCACCCGCCCGGACAGGCCATGACCTCGACGAAGTCGTACTTCGCATTCCCCTTGAGAAGCTCATCCAGCAGCGGCCGCACGGTTCCCGTTCCATGAACCACGGCAACGCGAAGTGGTCTTCCGTCGATCTCCACCGATGCCTCGCGGACACCGGCCAGACCGCGGACCGGCTTGAACTCCAACAGCGATGCCGGCGCCTGCGTCCCCGTCCGATACAGCCACACCGCACGGAGCGTGGCTTCCGTCACGCCGCCCGTATTGCCGAAGATGATTCCGCCGCCGCTTCCCCGGCCCATCATCGAGTCGTATTTTCCATCCGGGAGTTCATGGAATCGGATGCGGCTCTCGAAGATCCACTGGGCCAACTCCCGGCAGGTCAGCGCGCAATCCATGTCGCGCATCGACTCGTCTTTCCAATGGCGCCCCGACGCGTTCATTTCGGGTCGGAGGACCTCGGATTTCTTCGCCGTGCAAGGCGTGCAGGCAACGTTCACAATCGACCGCGGATCGATTCCGTGCTTCTTCGCGAACCAGGTCTTGATCGCGGTTCCCTGAATCATGACGGGGCTCTTCGTGGTCGACAGGTGTGGAAGCAGGGCCGGATAGAACAGCTCCACGAAACTGACCCACGCGGGGCAGCAGCTTGTGAACTGCGGCAGGACTGCTTTCGACCCTCCCCGTGCGTCGAGTCGCTTGATCAACTCGTTGGCTTCCTCGACGACCGTCACGTCGGCGGCAAACGTCGTATCGAGCACGTGGTGGAAGCCGAGCCGGTGCAGCGCCTCGACCATTTTCCCTTCGCAATCGGCCCCCGGCTCCATGCCAAACGATTCACCCAGTGCAACTCGAACCGCGGGCGACGTGGACGCAATGAGAACAAGCCCCTTCATTTCCATCATCCGGCGGATACGCGGGAACTCGATTCTTTCCGACATTCCGCCCCGCTTGCAAATGTTGGTGCATTGACCGCAACGGATACAGGCAGCCTTCTCCCGCACGGCCGCCGGCTTGCGGTAATGCGATACGGTCATCTGATCCGTACACACTTCGTCACAATGCCCGCATTTCTGGCAAAGATAATCGTGCAGCAGGATGGACGGGTTGTCGGGATCGACTCGAACGGGGTCGATTGGCTGGCCGGCAGCCCTCTTGGCCGCTTTGTACTCGGCGAAGTTCGGGAAGCCTCCCAGGCCATAAGGCGGGCCGGCTTCGGCGGCCGGCACAAGCTCGGAGCCTGCCGCCAGACGGGAAAGGCCGCCACCGAGCAGGAACCCCGTCCCGAGAACGCTCGACTGCATCATCTTTCGCCGACTGATATTACCCATGTTCCACACTCTCCACAAAGGGCCTGGTTTCGGTTCTTGTACGCTCGGACTATCCTGAAAGGTTACCACAGACGTCAACCGCACGCAAGAATACACGGCAGTTTTCTGTACGCCGTTGCCCCCAACTTGCGTCCCGCGAGTCTGGGAGCTATCCTAACGTGCGTTTAACGGAGGCCCTTGACGGGCCCTGGCGCCGGCTCGGTTGCCGGCAAACCCATGTTCATGCATCCAGGAGAGTCTGCCATGTGTTATCGTCGTCCGCTCTTTTTCGCCATTGCCGCCGCCCTTCTTTGTGCCGGTCTTGCCACGGCGGTCTTGGGGCAAGCCGCAGCCGTCAAACAAAACGACGCCGTCGTTCCCGTCCCGCGCGATAGTGGCACGTGGATGAGCCGTCACGCCGGAATGAACGAGCGGGTGAAGCGGGGGAATGTGGACCTGCTGATGATTGGCGACTCGATCACCCACGGCTGGGAAAGCCGCGGCAAGAACGTTTGGGCCAGGTACTACGAGAAGCGCAACGCGGTGAACCTCGGCATCGGAGGCGACCGCACGCAGCACGTCCTCTGGCGTTTGGACAACGGCAACATCGACGGCATCTCGCCGAAGCTGGCCGTACTGATGATCGGCACGAACAACTCGAACTCGAACACGTCCGAGGAGATCGCCGAGGGCGTGAAGGCCATTGTTGAAAAGCTGCGTACGAAATTGCCCGAGATGAAGGTCCTCGTCCTGGCCATTTTCCCCCGCGGCGTGGACAAACACGACGCCAAACGTCAGATCAACCAGAAGGCCAACGAGATCATCGCCGAGCTGGCGGACGGCAAGAACGTCTTCTTTCTGGACATCAACCAGAAGTTCCTCACGCCCGAGGGCGTCTTGACCAAGGAGGTCATGCCCGACTTCCTGCAC
>JAVEUP010000157.1:0-19129 GCA_034005525.1 Thermoguttaceae bacterium
GTGCTGTGGCGTGGATGGATGACACTCCATGCAATGCTCGATGGCGCTGAGGCCATCGGAAGGAAAAAATGTGGGCAAACCTAAGGCTTCCAGCCTGTCGGCGGAAAAGTCAGGCAGGAAGCCTATCCCACGTCCGCAGTTCCCGGTAGCTTATTGTCTTTCACTGCCTGAAGCTTCCGGCTCGAAAGGAGCACTACCCCAATGAACTCTCGTGAGCGACTATTCGCTGCCCTGGCCCACCGCGAGCCGGACCGCGTGCCGCTGGATTTGGGCGGCACGCAAGTATCGACCATTCACGTGGCGGCATACCGGAACCTCTGCCGACACCTGGATATCGACCCGGAACCGGTCGAAATGGCCGACGTCGTCCAGCAGGTCGTCCGCCCCGGCGAGGAACTGCTCGGCCGGCTTCAGGTCGACACGCGCGGGCTATTCCCGCGGACCAGCCACAACTGGGGCTTCGATGACCTGGAAGACGTCGGCGATGCCTGGCAGCATGTCGACGAATGGGGATTCACCCAGCAGTTCAAGAAAGAGCACGGACACTGGTGGGCGCAGGTGGGCTTTCCGCTCAGCGGGCCCACGGTCGATCCGGCGGCCTTGGGCGCGTACCCGTGGCCGAACGCGGCCAACCCGCGGCGAATCGAGGGCCTCCGCGAACAGGCAGCCGCATTCCGCAACGCGGGGAAGGTGGTCGTGTGCAAGGGGCTCTGCGCAGGCATGTTCGAGATGGCCCAGCGCCTGCGCGGCATGGAGAACTGCTTGTGCGACTTGCTGGCCGATCCCGACACGGCCGGCCATCTGTTGGACAACGTCCTGCGACTGAAGATCGAGTTCTGGACCATGCTGCTCGACGAATTGGGCGACCTGGTCGACATTGTGGCCGAAGGCGACGACTACGGCACGCAGCAGAGCCAACTGATCTCGCCCGATACGTACAAACGGCTCATCGCGCCGCGGTTGCGCGAACTGGTCGGGTTCATCAAGCGGAAGCATGCTGAGAAGCGGTCGAACGATGAGCCGGGCTATGTATTCTTCCACAGTTGCGGCAATGTGCGGCCTTACCTGCCCGACTTCATCGACATGGGCATCGACATTCTCAACCCGGTACACGTCACTGCAACCGGTATGGAGCCGACGGCGCTGAAACGCGACTTCGGGCGGGACATTACTTTCTGGGGCGGCGGCGTCGATACCCAGGGCGTCTTGCCCAACGGGACGCCGCAGGAGGTGCGCGACGACGTCCGCCGCAACGTCGAGGCCCTCATGCCCGGCGGCGGGTTCGTGTTCAACACGGTCCACAACATCCAGGCCGAGGTGCCGCCGGAAAACGTAATGGCCATGTGGGAAGCGCTGCGCGAAGCAGGTGTGTATTCCGGATAATGCAGGCAAGGCACGGGCGCCATTGCCTTAGCGGGGGACGCACGGGGACGATTCGCGCAGGGTGGGGCTGGAGTGCGCAAGATCGGATCGGTCTGCCACTACCCCGCCGACAATGCTTCTGCCAACGCCGCTCGTGCCAGCAGGCGGGTGGAGTCGAGCGAGAGCAGGGGGCAGTCGTCGGGGTGGACCAGCAGCGGGATTTCCGTGCAGCCGAGGACGACGCCGTCGCAACCCCGCCCCTTCATTTGCGCAATGACGGAATTGAAGTACTGTCGCGATGGCTCGGTAAACACGCCGTTGACCAGCTCCTTAAAGATGATCGTATCGATGCGTTCCCGGTCCGCTTCGTCGGGAATCCGGCAACCGATGCCAAACCGGCGGAACACGTCGGGATAGACCGGGCCGGTCATCAGGTACTTCGTGCCGGTGACGGCCAGCGTGTTGAGCCCCCGTGATTGTGCCTCGCGCGCAACGGCCTCCGCAATGTGGAGCCAGGGGATGGGCGAAGACGGCAGGACATGCTCGAGTGCCTGGTGGATCGTATTATCGGGGCAGATGGCCAATTCTGCCCCGATCGCCGCCAGCTTGTTGACCGACGAGAGCATGAGCTTTGCCACCTGCTGCCAATCGCCCGAGCGGATATGCACCATGTACTCGCCCAGAGGGTGCGTGTGCATGGACACTTCCGGGTGCATGTGCTCGCCCATCGCTGCCGGTGCCTCGGAGCATATCGTACGATAGCACAGCGCGGCCCCTTCGGCGCTACAGGCGATGATGCCAATATGTTTAGACATGTACCAACTCCTGCGGGTCCTATTGGGTGTTTCTACGCCACTCCGGCATCCGGCAGGCCGGCTCGGCGAAGAATGCTCTTGCGTTCGGAGAGCGCGGCATTGGCATCAGCGGAACGATTGCAGGCAACGAGTGCATCGGCTAACCCCTTGAGCATGTATGCGACCATGAATAGCCCATAAGGTGTCTCGACCTGCGGCAATGCTGCGACACTCTTGCTGATTGTCACGGCCTCTTGCCACGACTGCACAGCGCCATCATAATCGTTGCGTTTCATTCGCAGCTTTGCCGTGGCTGCCCAGAAACGGCCCCTATCGCTCTGAACGCCGGCGGCGGAAGTCATGGGTATTAGTGGCTCGATCAGACCGAACGCCGTCTTAAGGTCGGAATCGGCAGCAGAAAGACAATCGGATTCGATTTCGCACTCGGCGCGCAGGATCAGCAGCCGTGCGAGCATCTGGTTTCCCATCTCGTCTCCGCAAATCGCAGCGATCCCCTCAGCAATCACCGCGTCCGCCTCACCGGCTCGACCGCATGTGATCAGCACACGGGCCTCACTACCGCACGCCATTGCCAGGAGGATCGAACAGCCATCGCGGCGTGCTGCCTCGGTAGCGCGACGCGCGTGTGCCAACGCGCCGGCATGACGGTTCAGTAGGCCGAAAAGACCGGTTAGATCTGCTCGCGCCTTGTACTCGGTTGACGCGTCCAGATTCGGTAGCGAAAGAATGCGGCGATATGCCAATTCCGCACCGAGCCAATCTGCGTTCTCCATACGACCCAAAGCGAACACGCTAAGCATGTATTCGGGCGTCGGATGGTCATCACATAAATCTGACGCCGCTGCGAATATTGCATCAACTGCCGTCTCGGCCTCCTTGAAGTCCTTGGCGGCGACGGCAGCGTCGTATTGGTGCAGGAGTTCACCGAATCTTTCGGCAGGAAATACCTGATCCGGAGTGGGCTGATCGGACGGCATCGTCATGCCTTTTCGTAGTCACTGGCTCTTCTGATCGTCTGCACACCAGTTCACTTCCCCACAATCGCCTCGGCCAGTTCCCGCCGGGCGTCGAGCAGGGCCTGGGGGTCGCGGGTGTATTCCCACCAGGTCGGGGCGATGCGGTTGACGACCTTTTGGGCCGCCTCGGCCCCGCCGCGCTGCTCCAAGAGGGCGAAATACTCGTAGTCCTCCATGCCGTCGCGGAGGTTCTTCAGCCGCATGCTGGCAACGGGACCGTCGATGCCGCACGGCACGCCGGGATAAAACAGGTATCCGCCGCCGTTGAAATGACGCGGATGCGCAAACGCCGGATTGAACCACGGCTCGATCACCCGCGTGACCGTGCTCCAGTAGAGCAACCCCGTAATGCCGTACTGCCGGTTGATCCACGCGGGTATTCGATAGACCAACAGTGGGCGGTCGATATGCCAGTAGGGCGGGTCCTTCTCGCGCAGTTCCTCGTATTGCGGATGATACGACGGCGCCCGTTGCACCAGAGCCGTGTACGACCAGACCGAATCGCCCTGGGCAAGCTTCTGGTTGATCGTCTCGCGGTCGATGAACGCCCACAGTGGGCACCAGATGTCGATAGCGGGGTCAATGTCGGCCCAGGAGGGATCGTGCGGGTAGGTTTGCTCGACAACGAGGATCCTCAGTTCCGGCGCGGCCTCGCGCACTACCTCGGCCAGGACCAGAACCTGCTCGTAGTTCTCAGGCGTGTTCGGCTCGTCGAGCAGGTAAATGTACGCCCGCTCCGCCCAGCCATTCGCCTTCAGGTATTCGTAGTAATCGCGGTAGTAGCGGACGGCCTTCTCTCGCTGTTCGGGCGGGATAGTCTTGTACTCCGGCCCGGTAGTGGAATGGGGCAAACGGCCGAATGGCGACCGGGGAATCTCGAAATCGGTGACGTTGAGTTCGGCCATGAACTTGCGCAGCGCCTCGTGCCGCTCCGGGTCGATGTTGAGCGAACCGTCCGGATTGGCCTCGGGCAGCAGGTGGCTCGGAAGCGGCGGGTTGATTCGGTGATCGGCCATCGCCCGGCAGTAGTGGGCCTCGATTTCGCGGAACTCGTCGGAGCCGGGCTTGACCCCGAAGTACTGTGCTATCTGCCTGAAGCCGCCGAAGTGATTGCTGTGGGTCGGCCCGTCGGGCAGGGTGAAGTCCCAAACGGTCAAGGTGACCGGAACCTCGGCCCTGCCGTGGTCGGTGCTCACGCGGAACATGCCGCGGTAGACGCCGGCCGGGACGTCTTTGGGCACGTGGACGTCGACCCAAAGGGGCTGATTCTGCCCCTTGAACACCTCGAACGGCACCGCGTACATGTCGTGTCCGATCGTTACCAGCGGCTCGCCCCATCGCTCGCGGCGCTGGGTGAGCGGCTGGATCGGTTCGCCGGTGATCGGATTGATGAAAGGCACCAGCGCGTCGGGGTAGAGCCCCGGCGGCAATTCCGCCCGCGGCGTCGACATCCGCACACGCACGTACTCCTGCCGGTACAGCTTGATGCAGTCGGCGGGAATCCTCGCGTCGCCGTCGCCGACCAGTTCGGTGAGTTCGGCGCCCGTGACGCGCAGGTTGGTCGTCAGCGCGGCCACGACCACCTGGAACGACTCGACTTCGTTGCGACCGGCGGCGATTTCGGCCACCGGCGCCCCGAAGGGCGGCTCGTGCTGAAGGATGCGCTCCATCGAGTGCAGCACGGTGAGCCCGAACGGCTTTTCATCGGCAAGGGCCGGGCAAGCCGGAATCCCCGCGACAGCGGCCAAGGCCAAGGGTAGGAGACGTTGCATGACGTAGCCCTCCATAGGGTGGGATGAAACCAGTGAGTGGATGCGTGCCGGTGGGACGCAATTGCCGGTCGTCATTCTTGTGTCTTTACTAATCGGTGTCAACCGCGTCTGCCGCAAGTGCAAATGGCCTGAAGAGCATAGTCGGTGTTGCATTTAATGGGGACACCTTGCGAACTCGGGTGATGCGATCCCCGTCGGAAGGCTGGCTGGACTTGCTGAATCGGCGGCTTGCAAATCGACCCCGCCTTCGCTACATCACAGGAGGAACGAAGGGATAGCTGCCGAGGGCTTTGTGGCCTAGCTCTGGTCGTGCCACCATGAGTGGACTGGCCGAGTGGTGGGTTGCTCCCATCGGCCCCACCACGACGGTCTCCCGCTCGGAAGGAGTATCCATCATGACCCAGTTGACGATTACGCTCGATGACGCGACGGCAGAAAAGGCACGCCTTGTTGCTCAGCGCCAGCAAATCACTTTGAGTACTCTCGTACAAGGGCTTATCGAACGGTTGGACGTCGACGACCAAGCGGCTGGGCAGCGCGCGTGCGATGCATTGGATGAGTCGTATCGGCTCGTAAGCTCGCCGCTCGGCGGAAAACCTTGGAACGTACGGGATGATCTGTATGACCGGTAGACGTTTGATCGACACGAACATCGCCATTTACGCGTACGACTCCAGTGCGGGCCACAAGCAGACAACGGCACAGCAAGTGTTGCGCGAGGCGGCGGCGACGCGTGAGGGAGTTATTTCGATCCAGGTCTTGGGTGAATGTTTTCACGCCACTGTGAGCCGAAAGAACCTGCTGCCCGTCGGCAAGGCACGACTTGCCCTTGCTGCGCTGCGGCAACTCGAAGTCGTCAGGGTTGATGAGGCGATGGTCGATCAGGCGATCAACTTCCACGAGCGTTTTCAACTCCGTTACTGGGACGCCCTGATCGTTGCCACAGCTAAGCTTAGCAGATGCGGTCTGGTTGTCAGTGAAGACTTCAGTGACGGCCAAGATTGCGACGGCGTAACCGTAGTCAATCCATTTCGGAAAGGCTAAGACCTCGATCATATTCGAATAGGTCGGTCCGGTTCCCAGGCCGCGCGGGGCCGCCCCAGTTAACGCTCTGTTCTCACGGGGCCTTTCGGTTGGCACTGGCGACTCTTGCGGTCACAGCTTGATTAGGGCGACTCTTGGGGGCATGGGCAACGCTTGGGGGCACAGCTATAGCGAGGGACGTGGCCCTGGGCTGGGCGAACTCAACCCTTTCGGGGCACTTTCCGGCCTGCCAAGAAAACTTGCCGCACACCGGCACCGCAAGAATCCCAGCATTTCCCTTCGGTCACTCTTCAGCCCATCAGACGCGATAGCATGACAATGCCCCAGGTTTGTACGGCGACGACCAGCGGAAACCCGACGATCACCAGCGCCGTCGCGAACCGGAGCGGTTTGCGAAGCTTCTGCACGACGGCATCGTCGAGCGTTTCCTCCAGCTCCTCTTTCACCTTCACCAGATCGATTCCGCCCCTACCGGCCGCTTCTTCGCGGAATCGGGTCAGCGTGTACTTCCGCACCATTTGCAGCAACCGTTGCCGGACCCGCTGCCGCAGCCAGCCTCGCTGATCGCCGGAACCCAAGACACTCCCGATCGCGGCCTCCAGTAACTCCTGCGCCCGCGCCAGCGGAATCCGTTCCAACCCTCGTGCGAGCCGGCCCACGCCTGGTTCGGCACCGTCATTCGACACGGCTTCGATCATGCAGCCGAACACGAGGCGCACCAACGATCGCCCTAATCGCAACGAACCGAGTCCGTGCGCCAGGGTCAGCACCTGCGCCCGCTTCCATCCGAGGACCACGCCGATCACCGCCGCCTCGACCAACACCAAGAGGCCGGCAATGACCACGTACATCCAGTGCTCATTCCGGACGAAGTGGCACGAGATGCCTGCAAGCAAAACCCCTCCCAGCGCCGTTACGACCATCGTGCCGATGAACACTCGCAGGGCCAACCAGGCCAAGCCTGCCGTGTGAACACCGATGGCGCGAACGTCGACCATTCCCAGAGCATCCTTGGCACCAATTGCCACTTGTTCTGAAACTGCCTATCGTCCGCCCATGCACATCACGCGGCCATCCTTAAGCGACACGATCAGCCGGCCTTCGGCGGCGATGAGGCCGTCGAAGACGGGCTTGGCATCCAGGGGATATTCGGCAAGCGGGCTGCCGTCCTTGGTGGAGACGCCGCGCAAGATGCCGCCCATGCGGCCTTCCAGGGCGGCCAGCGGATCGTCTTCGGGAACCACGTCGGGCGGGCCGGCGAAGAACAGCTTCTCGCCTGCAAGGACCATTGCCTCGATGCGCACGTCGACCCAGGTAGTCCACAACGTCGGCTCCGCCCGCGTGAAGCCGGGGCCTTTGTCGACTGCCGCATCCTGGAAGATGGTCCAACGCGTCTCGGGCGGTAGAACCGGCTCCCACTCGATAGGCTTCGGCTCGCCCTCGCCGCGGTATAGCAGCGGTTCATTGTCGTTCGCGTCGGCGAACAGCAGGTATCCGCTGCCGGGGAAGAGCATGGGGCTGTGCCGGTTGCGGGTCGTATAGTGCTTCACGGTGTAGGTGGCGTCGTCGTCGAATACCAGCATCTGGCCGCTCTTGGGCGCTTGCTGCGCATAGAGGAAGCTCGGCCATACGTACGAGTACATCCACCAGGTGCGGTTCCAAAACGTGTCGTTCAGCAAGCCGCCGGTCGCCACGAGCCTCATGCCGGGCATCTTCCGGTATTCCATTTCGTCGCCGCGCTGCGCGCCAATCATTGCGATGCGTTCAGGCTCGACGACCGCCAGAGTATCGTCCAGTACCGTCCGGCCCATGTAGATGTACCGGCCGTCGCTGGTCAATAGGTCGGCGCGATGGCCTTCCTCGTGAAAGGCGAAGCTGGGCTCGCTGATGTCGGGGTCGGGACCCGCGAGCTTCTGCTGGTGCACCACCTCGCCGGTGGCCGGGTCGATGGCGTAGAGGTGGATGCCGCCGTCGAGGAAGCCGGAACGGCCCGCGGTGCAATACACCAGGCCGTTCATCACCAGCACGCTTCCATGCACGGGCCATGCCGATTCGAGCCGGTCGTAGGAAACGATCTGCCGGTCCTCGGGCGCCGCGCGGAACCGCCAGGCCAATTGGCCATCGGCAGCCCGCAGGCTGTAGACGAATCCGTCGCGCGACCCGAAGAGCACGAGCCCCCGGTGGATCGTGGGCGGCGAATCGACAGGGCCGGCCACGGTTCGGCTCCAAAGGAGCTTGCCGGTGCCGAAGTCGAGGCAATGGATGGTACACGCATCCTTCTGCGCGACGAACACCTTGCCGCCGGCGACGACCGGCTGGGTCAGGTTGCCGCCCAGTTCCACCGACCACAAGCGGTCCAGGTCGGCCGGCACGTCGGCAGCCGAGGCGCCGCCCCGCAGAACATTCTGCCGGTAGGTAGGCCATGATGCCTCCTCGGCCGCGCCGCCTTCCGCCGCGTCGCTGTAGGCGGGACCCTTTTCGAGGCGGGCGGTGGGACCGTCCACGGAGAGATCTGGCGGATTCTCGAGTTCGGAACTGACTGCAAAGAAGCCGTCCAGCTTGACCGCCGGGTAACAGAAGCACTGGTGCGGCGGTACGTAGAACAAACCGTTCGCCGGCACCATCCCGCTGACGCACGGCCCGCGGATCCAGTTGTGCCTGGAGTGATTGCCCTCTTGCAGGTCGAGAAATTCGCTTCCGCGCTCGCCGGTGATCATGAAGCACGCGGTGGCCCGGTCGGTGTAACATCGCCGATGGTGACCCGATTCCAGCACCTTCTGCAAATCGAGTGTCTCAACGATCTCGCCCGTCTTCAGGTTGCGGGCTGAAAACTGCGGCCGGCCCCACCAGGCCAGATCGCCCACGACGAACAGGTCGGGATATCGGCCTCGACTGCCGACGCCCGGTCCCTTCCAGAGCACGGCGCCGTCGGCGGGTGAATAGGCGAGAGTTACCTTGTTCTGCACGACCAGCACGGCATCGTCGTGGGCGATCACGCCGGCCGGCCGAAGCTGGGTCTCTTGCCGCCACAACAGATCCCCGGTGTGCAGATCGAGCGCCACCAGTTCCGAGCGATTGTGGAAGAACACCCGCCCGCCGGTCGCACACAAGCTGCGATCCACAACCAGGCCGTCGTTGTGCCGCCAGGCCACGGTGCCGTCGCTGGCCCGAATGGCCGTGACGGCATGTTTCGGCTCCGCGGTCCAGACCAGCAACAGGCCGTCGAGAAAGATGAACTCGGCCGCACCGGCGGTCTCTGCGTACGTTTGCACGACGTCACCGGTCGCTCCATCGATCCTGCTGATCGGGGCCCCGAATCCCAGCGTTACGTAGAGGGCGTCTCCATGGGCGACAAACCGGCGGTCGACGTCGCCACCCCGCGTGCGAGTGCCCAGCCACACATTCGGATCGTTCACCCGCGACTTCTTGCTCCACGCCTGCCAGCCCCATTCGGGCAACGGGCGTTTCCAGAGCAGGACGCCGTTGAAGGCGTCGCGGCACACGAGCGACCACTTGGGCGGGAAGCGAGCGTCGGTGATGCCGATCGGGCCCTCGTCCAACAGGTAGTAGATGCGCCCGTTGGCCGAGACGAGGCCGGAGAGCCCGGTGTCGATTTCATGGCTTCGCATCACGCGCGGCCCGGCCTCCCATTGCACGTGCCGCGGCGGTCCTGCGCGAGTATCGTTCGACGCGCCTTTGTTGCCGGCGTCGTAGCGGAAGTGCGGCCACTCGTCGATCTCATCGGGCCACGGCTTGACCAGCTTGCGCCATTGGCCGCCGTCCTCATTAAACGCCACGCCGCGCGGAGCCAGCACTCGCAGGATTTCGGCCTCGTCCGCCTCGCCTGCTGAACGCTGCCAGAAGAGAACATTGACCAGGTTATCGGTGTAGGGTAACCGGCCGCCCTGCCAAGTCCGGAACGTTACCCGGCCGGCTAGACCGAGTGATTGGGCGAGCTGCCTTGCTTGCCCGATTTTCGTCCTATCCCGACCCAAGCCTTGAACCAGGAGGCTACCGCCGCGCGCCAGCGCGGCGGTTTGCTCGCCGGCTCCGCAGCCCACGTGAACGATTGCTCCGCCATGAATGCCGGTGTCTTCGAGCAGTTGCACGAGCCCTGGGGCTTCCCGCGACGCCGCGATTACGCCCGAGGCGAAGGCAAGAAGCAAGCACAAGCCCGCGGCGACAACCTGCAACCGGCGCCGCAGGCCCCCGGTGGGTCTTCGCAAGCCATGCGGGCGTAGTTCGCATGGCCAGCGGCCAGGACGCGCCGGCACGGCCGACACCGTCCCCTCAGGGGCTTGGCTTGCTTGACCCACCCTACAACAACCACCGTGATTGCGCACCACGATTATTTGCCTCCACTACTTTGGCTTGATAAACATCACATCGGCGCGGGTGATCCACCGCTCCCGCAGATCGACCCGAAACCAGCCCTCGTCGTTCTTCTCGTGGAAGCGTACCGGCGAGCGGGGGCCGAACTCCTTTAGGTCGTATTCCGTCCACGTCTTGCCCATGTCGGGTGAAATGATAATGCCCAAAGTGAACGGCGACGCTGTCGCATAGTGTGCGGCGAGAATCAAGCCGTCCTGGATAATCATGTTGGCACATTCATACTTCGGGTTGAACAGCATGGTGTGCTTTTCCGGGTTGGGGATGTCGGCCGGATTGCAGCGGAACAGTCCTCGGTCGTGCGGCAGGGGCCCGTTCGCGTCGCTGATCCAGTACGCCTTCCCCTCGACGAAGTTGATGCCGCCGCCTTTGTATCGCGTGTTCAGGCTCTCTGAAACGATGACTGCCCAACTCCATGCGTCCTTGGCAGCATCGTAGGTGCCTCGAAGCCAATGGCACTCGAGGCCCTCCGGGCGGTTGCCATCTCCGGTGCATGCATAGAACGCGTTCTCGGCGGGGTTGTAGGCTACCGAATGGATGTGGCGGCAAATGACTGGATTGTTCGGATCACCAAGAAGCGTGCCGGTGCTGCCGCCGGTCGGGTCCTTGTCGCGAAAGTGGGGGTTCTGCCCGAAGGCATAGGCAATCTTCACCGTCTCGCCGTTGTCGACTGAGTAGTAGATATTCGGCGGGGTTGCGCCGCCGACAACATTGCAGTAGTTGCCCCACGCAAGCATCTCCTTGCCGTCGATCTCCCACGAGTTCAAGCCGGTCAAGGTGGCGAAATACCAACCGGGGTTCTCGGGGTCTTGGGGCGTGTGGACTTGGTAATCCGTCCCATCGGCGTTCTTCAGTCCAACCTCCCGGTAGGTCTTCAGGTTGTCGGTGCTCAGGAACAGCTTCGTGCGGGTGGCAAAGAGAACGTTGCCATTCTTGAAGATGTGGCTGAAGGTGATGTTGGCGGCGTCGGGGAATGCGGCGCTATGCGGCCACGTGCGGGAGTTGTCTTCGGAGAGGTAGACCGTATCGTCGGTGAAGGCAAATGCCTTGTTGCCACGCTGCGAGTCGATGTACGGGCCTTCCGCCGGCACGCGATACCAGAAGTGGTCGGTCGAAGGGGCGTCGGCCGTGGACGCCAGTAGCCGCCGCGAGGAAGGAAGCAGAAGCCCGCCGGCAGTTGCGGCGGTGACGCCCAGGAATCGGCGGCGAGTAAGGTGATGTTGGATGCTCATTGCAGAGTGCCTTTCATAATAGCGGTCGGGTAGGTCGGTCTGTTGAAACGTGCGGCTTATTGGAGTTCACGCTTCAGCGTGCTGAACAATTCGTACGTGTCTTTCACACGCTGAAGCGTGAACTCCAACAATCGCACGCTAAAGCCTGAACTCCAGCAGCGGTTATACCCCCCACGGCTCGCGCGCGGCGCGCGACCGCATGCGATTCGCCTCGTCGTCGCCGATGAACTCCTCAGTCGCGGGGTCCAGGGTGAGCTTGCGGCCGAGCATCCACGAATTGGCGGCTGCATAGCAGGCCAAGTGCGAATGGCGCGTGGTCTCGGCGTCGCAATTCGTACGTGCACGCGTCTTGACGCAATCGAAGAAATTCCGGACGTGCGTGCCGGCGTCGGTTCCTTGGCGCCGCGCCGCCGCGCCGGGGAATTCGCTCTTGAGCGACTCGGGATGTACGAGAATATCACCACTGTCGCCCGTCTCGATCCAACCCTCCTCGCCGACGAATCGAACCGGGCAGGTGCCCAGGTGATTGGGCCAGTGGGGCGACCGGTCGCCGAACGGCGTAGCCAGGAAGCCCAGGATCACCTCGACCCCGTTGGCATAACGGCCGATGATGTTCGATTCGGAGGGTTCATACTCGATCGGCGCCGTGTCGTCGGCGTCGTTGGCCCACTGGCAGAGGTCGACCGTGTGGGCGCCCCAGTCGAGCAGCGTGGCGCCCGATTCGAAATCGGGATAGCCGCGCCAACGCCCGTTCACGTAGGCCGAGTTATACGGCCGCCAGGGGCTCGGGCCGACCCACATATCCCAGTCGACCACGTCCTTCGGCGGTTCCGGTTCCGCGGGAAGCCAGTCGTGAAGCATTCGCGGCGTGTAGACCGACGCGTGAAGCGTATGCAGCTTCCCGAGTTTCCCGCTGCGGGCCAGGTTGACCGCCACCTGGAAGTTCTCGATGCTGCGCCGCTGCGTGCCGGCCTGGTAGACCGTTCCGAAGCGGCGCATCGTCTCGGCCAGCGCCCGGCATTCGGCCATGTTGATAGCGCAGGGCTTCTCACTGTAGATGTCCTTACCCGCCTTCGCCGCCAGGATCGAAGCCGGGGTGTGCCATCGGTCGCCGGTCGCAACGAGCACGGCGTCGATATCAGATCGGGCGAGCATTTCGCGCAGGTCGCGGTACAGGGCGCAGTCACTACTGCCGTAATGTTCGTCCACCGCCGCCTTGCCCTGTTCGCGGCGGCTTGCCTGAACGTCGCACAGGGCCACGCACTGGACGTCGGGTTCCGGCAACATGCAGCCGAGCACGTGCCGGCACCGCGGGCCGTATCCGATCACGCCCAGGGTGACCCGCTCGCTCGGCGCCGCGACCGCCCCAAGCCCCAGCGCACGCGACGGCGCCAGCCAGGGAACACTCACCGCGCCTCCGGCAGCCAGCGACTGGGCAATGAAGCGGCGACGTGAAAGACTTGTCTTGGGAATGTCCATACGGCACCTCCGGGAACCATTGTTCGTATTTTATACTGTCTATTCTAATCAGTCAGGCACGTGCTTACTTCGACGCGATCCATGATGGTACCGTCGGCATGAAGCAGCGCCGCAAGGGGTTTTCCGGTCGTCTTCAATCCGTGTGCCTCAACGGTTGTCTCTTCCGATACGGGCAGTAGGACAACGGCCGTGCCGCCGGGCACCGCGGTGCGGAGCGCATAACCGCCGTCGCTGTGCTCAAGCCGCGGCATATCGGGCGAGGCATCATCCAGCCTGTGCGGGCGATAGACGGCCACGAACTCGACCGACCGGCGCTCGTCGCCGGTGGCGGCCGTCAGGTGCCATTCGCGCAGCTTGATGCGCGGCCGGGGGTTCGGGTCGTATTGGTCGGTTTGGATGAGCTGAAGGCCGTCCGGCGCCAGCAGCCCGATCCGGCAGCCCACTTCGCCCACTCGAAGCCGAATATCCTTCGGGTCCGCCGCCTCGAACCGATCCGTCGCATGGAGCCAGTACTCGAACGACGACGGTTCGCGGGCGGCGAGTTGATCGTAGATGACAATCAAGTCAGGCTTGACGAACAGCACGGTGCGCGTGAAGCGGTCGAGCAGCAGGTCCCCGAGATCGATTTCCGCTTTCGTGCGATACGCCTCGCCCGCCTCGCCCACCACGGCGTCGATGTGCGGCGTGGTGCGGAAATCGACGATCTCACCCCGCGCGGCGGCCGAATGCGGCAACTGGCCCCGGCCGCCGACGGTGATATTGTTCACCGACCGGGTGCTCCACATCCAGCCGCGATGGTGGTCGCTGCCGTAGATGTCGCGGTAGCCGCTGCGGATCAGCAGCCGTTGGCCGTAAGCCCACAGCAGGAACGAGTTGTTCGCCTCATAGCCGTGCGATTGCGTGCCGAAGGGGCTCGACTTGAAGTTGATTTGCACGCTCTCGTTCGCGTCCTTGATCGTCGTGTTCAAGTACGCCTGGCCGGTCCCGCGGAACAGCCTTGACGAGGGCAGATCGTCGGGCGTCTTCGGCGGTACGTCCGGCAGCGTACCCCGCAGAAAGCCGATGTAGCCGCCGGTCTCGGCGGGCCCGCCATGCTGATCCACCCACCATTGCCAATGGCCGTTGCCCGACTGCGCGGCGAGTTGCGTCATGAGCGGCCGGAAGTCGGCCGACTTCCGCGGTGCGCACAGGTCGCCGAAACCGCCGCCGACCTTGCCCGGCGGCATCAGGTACATGGCGTAATACCCGGCCTGCGAGAAGTACGGCTTCCGGAAGACGTCGACCTCCATGGCGGCGCGCATCACGTCGGCCCACCAGGTAAGCCGGGAAACGTAACTGCTCCAGTACGAGGTGCCCTCATGCCAGCCGCCGTCGTCGTCGGACCAGACGGGATAGACGTTGTAGAAGACGTTGGCCGCGAACCAGGCCCAGTCGTCGGCGCCCTCGATTTCGTCAAGGAAGGCGATACCGACCTCGCCGAGGAAATGCCATGCCCGATTGCTGTGGCTTCCGTACGGCTGCCAAAGATGCCTGGGGCAAAGGTGGCGGTACATCTCCTCGCCGCGCACCTTCATGACCTGCCGGCACGTTTCGCGCTCTTCCTCGGTAAGCAGATCGTACGCGAAGGTGTAGGTGCGCGAGAAATGGTACGCGTACGGCATGCCCGCTTCATCGTTGTAACGGTAGCCCGTCGCGCCGGTCGGATCCCACTTGGCGCAGTCGAGCAGGATGCGGCGGGCAAGCTGGCCGTATTCCTCCCTGCCGCCGAGGAGCCGCGTGAAGGCCAGCGTGGCGGCGCCTTCGAGTGCCCGGATCGTATATACGCGGTTGTCCCACCACATCTCGCGCCACTCCTCGCTGAGGCGCTCCGTGCCGGGCGGGTAGGTGGGCGGCTCGGCCGTCGGCGGTGGGTCCTTCATGAGCCGCTCGCACTGAGCCACCAGCGCGTCGAAGCAATCCTTCATCTCTCCGGCCGCCAGCCGGCTCAATTCCGGCAACTGCTCAGGCCGCACGAACAGCCGGGGATGCTCTTTCGGGATCCGTGCCAGCAACACCTCTCGCAGCGGCATCGGCAGAGCCGCCGCGTCGGCCGGCAGGGTGATCCGCCGCGTGCGGCTCCACGAGGTCTTCGCGCCGTCGGCCTCCGTGCCGCGGTAACGCCAGCGATAATCGCCGGGCGCAAACGTGCAAGGCGGACAATGCACGTTCCACTGGATCCCATCGGCGGCATATTCCGGCTGGGCAAAATCGTTTCCTCGGGTGCATTGCACTTCCCACGACACGAGGCCGCGCTGGGGCCGCCACGAGAAGCTCGGCGGATTGGTGGCCGAAACGGATCCTTCCGCCGGCCGATAGCCCCAATCGCGCGCGTCGGCGGGGCGCTCGTCGAGCGCGATTGGGTCGGCCAGAAGTGCGCTGCACAGCAGCGAAAAAACGAAATACTGCACGCCAGGCATCATGCGGCTCATACGGTCATTTGCCCATCTTGCGAAGGTTCTGAAGGCACCGGCGGACGCTTTCCAGCGGCTCGGCGTCGTAGGCTTCCTGTTCCACGATGTACCACTCGGTGCCGCCGACAGTCTCGCAAATCTGGAAAACGCGTTTCCAGTCGACCTCGCCTTCGCCCACCGCCGCGCCCCGCGGTCCGCCATGCTCCTTCAAGTGCACGGTGAGCGATCGGCCGGGGAACCGTTCCAGCGTGGCGTAGGGGTCGCCGCCGCCGCCAATGCAGTTGCCCATGTCCATTTGCATGACGACCTCGGGCCTGGTGCTCTTGAAGAGCAGGTCCCAGCGGGTCACCTCGCCGTCGACCTTGCGGAAATCGCCGCCGTGCGCGTGGTAGCCCACGACCATGCCGTGCTCCTTCGCCTTCGGCGCCCACTCGTTGAACAGGGCGGCCGTGTTCTTGATGGCCTCGACCGAGTGGAGCCGGTCGTCGGGCATGCCCGGCACGATCAGGTACTTGTTGCCGATCGTCTTGTTGAACTCGACCGTGGCGTCGAAGTTCTCGGGAAACAGCGTGTTCAGGCCGGTATGCGTGCCGCAGCATTTCAGCCCGTTATCGTCGAGCAGCTTGCGGATATCCTCGGCGCTGTGCCCGTAATACCCGGCGAACTCGACGCCCTCGTAGCCCATCTCGGCCACCGCCTTCAGCACGCCGGGCAGGTCTTTCGCCGCGTCCTGCCGGATGGAATACAGTTGCAGTCCGATGGGAATCTTCTTCGCAGCGGTTACGTTCGCCCATGAGGCCAAGGCCCCGGTGCTCCAGGCAGCCGCGGCTCCGGCGCCAAGTTTCAATACGTCGCGTCGTGAAATGTTCATGATGTTCCTCGTCAAAAGGGGTAGATGGAGTCTGTAGTCTGTAGGGTGGGACAAGCAAGCTGCAATCTTGGTGGGCCGTCGGTCGCTTCAGCCGGCTTGCTTCCAGTTCGCAATTCTCGAATCAACGTGGATGCGGCTTGTGCAGGCCCACCAGAAACGTGCGCGACCTTGTCCCACCCTGCGTGCTTGTGTACGGTTATCATCGGTTCAAGCCTACTTCCCGCGGATGTCGAAAGCGCACAGGTCGTCGTCGCAACGGATGTACAGCCGCCCGCCGCAAATCACCGGATGGGCGAGGTAGGTGTTCGCCGGCATTTGGGGCAGTTCAAATTGACTGACGATTTCGAATCCCCGCGGACGCACCTCCAGCAGCGACACGGTGCCCTGGTAGCCCAAGGCATAAATCATTCCGTCGGCGTAGGTCAGGGCGACCTTGCCCAAGGTCCGGTCGATTTGAAGGTCCTCGCCGGAAAGGAAGTCGACGCAGTAGAACTGCTTTCCGCCGTTGCGGCATGACGCGCCAAACAGCTTCCCGTCCAGCAGGATGGAACCCGAATGGCAATTGTCCAGGTCGTGCCGATGCCATACCACCGTGACGTCGCGGGAATCGTCGGCAATCCTAAGCAGCGACCCGCCGGTGCGGTGGCCGCTGGCCACGAACACGTGCCCGTCAAAGTACACGGGCGTCAGGGCATTCTGCGGGGCTCGCGGCGGAAAGGGAGTCGACCAGAGCAACTCGCCCGTCTCGACGTCGACCGACACGACCGACCGTTGCGTCATACTGATCCACTGGCGCACCCCCCGGTGCGTAATGACCGTGGGCGAGCAGTAGGCGGCCACGTGCTCGATGTCGGTATTGGCCCAAACGGTCTTGCTGGTCCCTTTGTCGAGCGCGACGACGCGTCCCCGCTCCCCGCCGGGCATGCAATAGACCTTGCCATCCTCGACAATCAGGTTCTCGGTCATTCCCCACACCCCGCCGCGCGCGTCGAACCGCTCGACCAGATCGACGTTCCACAGTTCGCGGCCGGTGCGGGCGTCGAAGGCGGCAACCCGCCCGTTGGGATTCAGCAGGTACACCGCGCCGTCGTCGTAGGTCGGAGTCGATCGCGAGCCCGGCGTGGCGCGCCGCCACGCGGGACCGCTGGGCGAACGCCAAACGGTCCGCCCGTCGAGGTCCAGTGCCGAGACCATTTCCACGTCGTCTACGTTGCCGGAAGTGAAGAGCATCCCCTCGGCGATCGACACGTTCGCATAACCGATGCCGCAGCCGGAAACCTTCCACACCAGCGGCGGGCCGCCCTCCGGCCAGCGGGCAAGCAACCCGGTTTCCGGCGAAAGATTGGTCCGCTCCGGTCCGTGGAACTCGGGCCAACCGGCCCGATCGGCCGTGCCCGCCTCCGGCGTCAACAGCCGCACGGCATGAGTCGGCACCGTGGCAAACAGCACCGTGGCAGCCATCACAGGGAGCAAGCGTGGGATCATCGGTCCTCCTTGGTCCAGGCTCCAATGGGGGGCAGGAAGGGCGGGCGAACTTCACTCCATGTTAGACCATGCGGGATGGGTAGGCAAGGCAGGGGCTGGTGCCTTCGAGACCCAAGAACCGCGATCGTTTCCTCTTTAATTGCCACCGGCGCAGAAGTAAGCGGTTTCGTTGACGCTGACTGAAGATGCCGCTCGGGACCGTGAGGAGCGAACGGCTTGCGCCAAATCGGAGGTCCGACAGCTTTGCGGACAACGCGGGCTCGATCGGGACGCTATGTCGGACGAGGCGTGGAAGGCGCGGATCAACCGATCCATGTGCTCCATTACCGCGGTTTCAGGGCCTCCACAACGGAGTTCATTGCCGGGTCTTCGATACGCAGTTCGGTCTCGACGAAGCCGGCCGCCTGCAAATCGGCAGCCAGCTCGGCGAAGCTGAACGTGCCGCCCGACTCGGTGTTGACCAGCATGTTGATGGCGAACAAGGCGCCTTCGCGGGGCTGCACTTTTTCGGGCTGCATGACGACGTCGCGGATGCCGATGCGGCCGCCCGGCGCCAAAGCGGCGAAAACCTTGGCGAATAGCGCCCGGTTATGCTCCCGCGAATGCTGATGCACGATGGCGCTGACCCAGGCGTAGTCGGCACCGGCGGGCAAGGGGTCGGTATAGAAGTCGCCGGCGGCCAGCGTCACCCGGGCGGCGAACTCGCTTTGGGCAATGCGGCGACGTGCCTGCTCCACGGCGTCGGGCAAGTCGAACAAGGTGGCCCGGGCCTCCGGCGCGGCGCGCAGGAAGGCCAGGGTCCAAGTGCCCGACGCTCCGCCCACGTCGAGCAGATGGGTGAACGATGGCGGTCCGAGCCGGGCGACCAGTTCATCGGCGGCCGGCCCGGACACGGTGTGCATGGCCGCCACGAACGCGGCCCGGTCGCCCGCCGGGCCGCGAATGCTGGCTTGCTGCGGCGCTGGAATGCCCGCCCGGACAACCCACGCCAGTTGCGCCCATCCCCGCAGGATGTTCATGCGGTGCCGCAGCATGGGAAGCACGGAATCGGGACTCTTTTCGCAAAGCCACGCCGCCAGCCGGGGTGGCACCGAATAATAGCCGGCTTGTTTTTCAACTGCACTTTCTGAAAAATGAGACTTGCTAAGCGGCCAAGGCCATGAGGCTTCTGGCCAGTTGGATTATTTTCCGCGGCAACTGCCGGGCGGCTGTAA
>JAVEUP010000347.1:0-4466 GCA_034005525.1 Thermoguttaceae bacterium
TCTTCAGACACGCAAAGCTACGCACAGTCTGTTGCATTTTCAGAAAGTTTCAATCCCCTCGATGCCGGGGCGCTTCTTCAGACCGTGACGCTCGGCAACGGCGTGGTGCTCGGCGACGGCGTGTTTCAATCCCCTCGATGCCGGGGCGCTTCTTCAGACGGAGCAAGCATTTTCTTGAGGGCGGTTGTCCATCACACGTTTCAATCCCCTCGATGCCGGGGCGCTTCTTCAGACCTAGGGCGATGTTTGTTGGATGTTGCAAATAGCCATCGTTTCAATCCCCTCGATGCCGGGGCGCTTCTTCAGACACCTACCGTCACCCCCGCCTATGGCAGGGATTACAGCTGTTTCAATCCCCTCGATGCCGGGGCGCTTCTTCAGACGATACGTGGGATTGCTTCTGCCCCCCGAAGACGAACAAGTTTCAATCCCCTCGATGCCGGGGCGCTTCTTCAGACGTACCCCCCACGTTAGGTGGTACGCATACACAAAGAGGTTTCAATCCCCTCGATGCCGGGGCGCTTCTTCAGACTTGTGAAAAGTGCGGAGGATACGTGGGGTATCTGTTGTTTCAATCCCCTCGATGCCGGGGCGCTTCTTCAGACGGGATGCTTGGAGCAAGTTTTCCCGCCAATGACCCGTACGTTTCAATCCCCTCGATGCCGGGGCGCTTCTTCAGACAAAAACTATGGAATTCTGTGACAAGTGCAACGGATGTTTCAATCCCCTCGATGCCGGGGCGCTTCTTCAGACGACCGCCCTTCCAAGTCCTTGCCTGGAAGAGAGATACGGACACGTTTTCGCCGACCTCAGCGATGTGTGGCGCGTACCCTCCATAAGGGTGCCCGCCTTCTTCGCGCAAACCCTTACTGGGCAAACCTTTACGTCAAACGCCGATCGGCCTCGCGGCAGTTCCCGTAACCTGTTACCAGGAATCATCTTACAGCGATTCTCCGTTTTTGCCAAGAGGTCGGCGCTGGATGGAATCCGTAACGGTTCCAGACGCTGCGTATCGAATGCGCACATCAGATCACCTGGTCCCCTTCCCGTTCAACGTACGTCCCGGTCCCAAGCACCTCGGTCGCCACCGTGCAACGCCCGCAAAGGTGATAAACCCGAACGGTGTCTTCGTCCAGGTCGATCTCATTCTGGATCATGGCCCGCATGTCGATCAGGCGGGCGTCGGTAATATGCCCCTCGAACACGCTCTTTTGCACGTGGGGCAGCACTTCCTTCAGCCGTTTCAACAGCCGTGCCCGCCGACGATCCGAAACCACATCGTAACACACAACGACGTACATGGCAATCCATCGGAAAGGGAAATCCGGCTCGTCCGTTTCTGGATGTGGAAAGTCCTTGCTTCTCAGCGACGGCACACGGCGTGTGCCTTCTACATTACCGCGGTACGAAAGGCGTGTACTCGTTGTCCTTATTTTCGATGACGCGGGCCAGGTGGTAAACCTGCTCCTGCACGATCTGACGCAGTTCCAGGGTCTGTTCGCGCGGGGGGTAGAACATGCGTTCGCGCATCCGCTCGAAGAACGCGCCCAGGAACACCCGGCGCCCGCTGTCGGCCAGGTACACGGCGGGGCGGTGGGTGGCGTCGGGCGGTGAAAGGGACAGTCCCTCACCGGACGCCGGCGGTTGACCGTTGTCCGTTTCATCGAGCGGCCCATTGTCTTCTTCGGGGTCGAGCGGCAGGTCCTCGGCATCCGTCGTACCGGACGCCGACGGCATTGCGGCCGGTTCGCTGCCTGCGCTGTCGGCCAGCACCGCCGCCAGGGACTCGGCGGAGTGCTCCTGGAAATCGGAGGGGCCTAGCTGCCGGCGATTGACCATGCGAAGCACCAGGGCGTCGATCAACGGGCGGAACTCCTCGATCAGGTCGAGCACCAGCGACGGGCGCCCGTACGCCGGCTGGTGAAAAAAGCCTACCATCGGCTCCAACCCGCATTGCAGCACGGTCGTTTCGGCCTGCGTTGTCAGCAGGGCGTAGCCGAACGACAGGGCGGCGTTGATCGGATCGCGGGGCGGGCGGCGCGTGCGGCAGGTGAACGTGAAGTGCTCGGAGCGGATCAGCCGGCCGAAGTTCCGGAAGTACAGCGCTGCGGCCTGCCCCTCAAGGCCGCGCACCACGTCAATGGACGCCTGCTGTTGGGCGCGCTCCGCCAAGCGCCGCATTTGGCCGACGGCCTCGGCCACGTCGTCCGATTGCAGCTTCCGCTGAGCACGCAGGAGGATTTGCCGCTGGTGCAGGATCTTTCCGGTGGCAATGGCCCGGGCGACTCGCAGGGCGGTTTCGGGTTCCGCGGCCCGCCGCATCTGGGCCAGGCGAAGCGAGACGTTCTTCGAGGCCCGCGTTGTCAACCGGGCGCGGAACGCGCCCTTGAGCGTGCAGAACACGACGTCGACATTGCGGCGGGCGAGCAGGGACACAGCGCCCGAGCTGAGTTCCACACGGCCGAACAACAGCAGTTGGTCCACGTCCATCAGCCGCACCCGCCGGATGGTGCGGCCTTCGCGCTTCACGTGAAGCATATCACCTTCGGCGTGGACGGAGGCCCCTTGCTCGTTGATGGCAACTTGCGGCATCAGGGTTTCTCCGCTGTCTCCGGGTCCGGCCAAAGGGGACAGTCCCATTTTCGCGGCCAGTAGAGCGCCGGCCACGAGGGATAGCTACTCCGCCGCGAAAATTGGGACAGTCCCCCGGGAACGGTTACCATCAGGTGTTCTCCGCCGCCTCCGACGGCTCCTGCCTGCCGGATTCCGTCCGGGGCGAGGATGCATCCGTTGGTTCCTCCGAGTGCCAAACGAGTGTTTCCACGCCGTCTTCGATAACCAACTCGTACCGGCCGTCGTCGCATTGCAGTGAGCGGTCGGGCCGGCCGTGCAGCATCTGGCAAAGCGCGTCGTGCAGTTGCCGCCACTGCCGTTCGATCTCGCGGCGCTGCCGGTCCAGCACGCCGTACCGGCGGGCGAGCATTTGCGGATCGGTGCGGTCGGCGGCGGCCTGCACCGTTGCGGGGGCGGGTTCAACTCGCAGCGTTTCCAGGTGCAATACGGGCGTCGGGTAATGATTCGGTGCAAACGGGAACGCGCAGCGGCACTTCACGCGGCGCGTCAGGTGGCCGATGCGCTTACGGATTTTCGGGCACGAAATCGGATTGCCCTTCAATTGGCTCTGCATGAGCGCGTCGGCGGGGACGTCGACGCATTGCTGCAAGAGGTAGTTGACCGCCTGCGGCCCGCCGGGCACGTGGCCCAACGTATGGCTGAGCACCACCTGCTCATCGTGGCTGAGACGCCGGTGCTTGGCTACCTGTGACTTCAGTTCCGCCAAGACAGGGCACTCGCTCAAGAGGTGGCGCATGCGGGGATCGGCCTCGAAGTCGGCCTCGGTCCAGGGAGGGGCAACGTCGGGCGGCGCGGGGCCTGCGACGGCGGTTGCCGGCATGGCCGCGCCGTCGTATTTGTCGCTCGACTCTCCGAGTCGATTGTCCGGAAGATTCACGACTCGGAGAGTCGTGCGACGATGTGCCGACTCTCCGAATCGATCTTCGGCATCCTCGTCCGTTTGGAGGGCCGTCTCTGGCTTCGGCACGGTTCCCACCAACCGTTTCAGCCTGCCGATGGCGTCGTACAGCGCATTGCGGGGCAGCCGGCGGACGGTTTGCAGCAGTGCGAGGGGCTCCTTCACGGCGTTGCCTTCGCGGTCCAGAAATACGCTTCGGTAGCCTGTCCTGCGGTGAACGCCCAAGGGGAGCTTGATGAGGTTGCCCAGGCCCTTGCCCGTGCGCTGCGCCTGTTTGGGGAAGAACTCCAGCGAAAACTCTTGTTCCACATGCTGCTGTAAGTGGGCAAGCAGCAGCCGGCCGCACTGATTAAGCACCTTCGCTTCCTCGGGCTCTTCCAGGAACACCCAGTAATGGCGGCCCTTGTAGCCGGAGTTCTCCAGCATCGGCTCGAAGCCCAGTTCGTTCATCGCGGCGAGCAGTTCCAGCCCCTTGCGGCGCGTCAGGTCGCGAAGCTCGCGCGCGTAGGCGGCGTCGCGCCGCGCCTGATCGAGCACGGGCCGGCGAATGTCCATGTCGACCGCGAACCATGTCGCGGTTTGATCCAGCCGGATCGGGTACACGCCTGCCGTGAACGTGCCCAGCAGGTGATTGCGAACGACCGCAGGCGTGAGCGGCTCGTGGACCGGCGTATAGCCGGTTTGGCCATCCTTGGCCCGGTGCCACTGCCGGGCGTATACGTCTTCGCGGCCGGCGAACAGGGCCGCGAACCGGACGCAGTCGGCATCGGTGGGCATGAGCGGCGCGGGCTCCGGGGCCGCGGCCGTCTTCTTGGTGCCAGTCGGGGCCGCCTCAGGCTCATCGTCGGCTTCGCCTGCGGCGCTGCACAACAGCCCGCGCGCCTTGTCCGCGGGGTAGCCCTGCGCCACGGCCCGGTTGAGCACTTCGCGGAGC
>JAVEUP010000158.1:0-19048 GCA_034005525.1 Thermoguttaceae bacterium
GATCCAAACGTGAAGATGCAGCTTCTGACGCAATTGAGGGAAGAAGCGGAAATCCTTCTGTGCATTCACGCCGGGGCCATCGAACGGAAGAAGATGCGCGCCGACTTCGGCATTACCTACGATGCCGATGCCATGAAACTGATCGACGACCTGCGCGAGTGGGGAGTTCAGTTGCGCGGCGTCGTGGTGACCCGCTTCGACGGTCAGCCGGCAGCCGTCCAATTCCGAAACAAGCTCGAGCGCCGCGGCATCGCCGTGTTCGAGCACCGGCCGACCAAGGGCTATCCGGGCGACGCCGACCGGATTGCCAGTTCCGAAGGCTACGGCGCGAATCCGTACATCGAGACCGAGAAGCCCCTGGTGGTCGTGACCGGCCCCGGCCCGGGAAGCGGCAAGCTGGCCACCTGCCTCAGCCAGATGTATCACGACCACCGGCGCGGCATCCGTTCCGGCTACGCCAAGTTTGAGACGTTCCCCATTTGGGACCTCCCGCTGAGCCATCCCGTGAACGTCGCGTATGAGGCGGCAACGGCCGACCTGAACGACGTGAACATGATCGACCCGTTTCACCTGGAGGCATGCGGCCAAACGGCGATCAGCTACAACCGCGACGTGGAGGCGTTCCCGGTTCTCCGCAAAGTCCTTGAACGGATTACCGGTGGCGCAACCGTCTACCGCTCGCCTACGGAAATGGGCGTCAATCGCGCCACCGCAGGCATCGTCAGTGATGCGGTGGTCCAGGCGGCCTCGCGCGCCGAGGTGATCCGGCGGTACTTCCGCTCTACTTCCGAGTACGCCATGGGATTGGTTGAGGAGCGGACGGTACAGCGCATCCAACGTTTGCTCGAAGTGCTTCAAGTCAAACCCGAGGACCGGTGCGTGGTCGGTCCCGCACGGGAAGCCGCGGAACAAGCCCGCTGCCGCGGGAGTGGGAACGAGGGCGTCTTCTGCGGAGCGGCGATCAAGCTGAAGGACGGAAGCTTGGTTACCGGAAAGAACTCCCCCTTGATGCACGCTGCTTCCAGCCTGGTCATCAATGCAGTGAAGCAATTGGCCGGCGTTCCGGACGGGATTCATCTGCTGGCCCCCAGCATCATCGATTCCGTTGCCAAGGTGAAGAAAGACATTTTGGGCCAGAAGTCCGTGAGCCTGGACCTTGAAGAAACCCTGATTGCCCTGGGAATCAGCATAACGGCCAATCCGACGGCCCAAATGTGCGTTGAGAAGCTCAAAGACCTCCGCGGCTGTGACGCACACATGACGCATATTCCCACACCCGGCGATGAAGCCGGTCTCCGCCGACTCGGCGTCCATTTGACCAGCGATCCGAACTTCGCCACAAAGAACCTGTTTGTGAACTAACGCAAATCGCAAACGAGAGCGATTCTTCGGATCATGGGCGTTCATTCGCCCTTGTGCCGCATGCTCTGCTCCCTCGGCCGTTCAGCGGGACGCCATGGCCTCGGCGAGAATCTTCGACGTGCTTTCGCGCATGATGCGCGGGTCGACGGCCTTGCCTTCGAGCAGCGTGCGGCGTACTTCTTTTCCGGAAATGAACACGGGCTTTTCGTCCGGATGGTTCTCCATCAGGTCGACGCGGCCCATCGATTCGTAGTAGGCGGCGAATCCGACTCGCACCGGGTGAATCTTCAGATCGCCTTTGAGGTTCTCGAAGATGTCTTGCGCGTCGAAATCGCCCCAGATGGGCGAACCGTCGTGATACGGGGCGTCGGCGTGCTTCCGCCCGATAATCAGATCGGTAAACCCGAAGTTCTGGCGATAGATGCCGTGCATGACCGCCTCCTTCGGGCCGCCATAGAACATCTTGATGTCGAGCCCCAGTAGGATGACCCGGTCGGGCGCCGACTGCCCCAACTTCGCCCAAAGCTCCGCATCACTGTCGCCTTCGCCGAGGGCGCGCTGGTCGATCAGCGCCTCGTAGGTATGCATGCGCACGTCGGCGTGGACGTCGTCGCCCTTGGTCTCGCCGATCAGCGGGTTCAGGCAGGCGCCGGCGTTGAGCCCCTGGTGCAGCAGCGTTTCCAGGCCGTACACCAGTGCATACTCGTGGGCGCGGTGCAGCGGGTTGCGCGTCTGGAAGGCGACCACCCGCTCCCAACCCTTCTCGTGCAACAGGGCGCGCACCTCGACGGGCGAGAGCACGTACTTGCCGAACTTCGGGTTCTTCGGCTGGGGCAGAACGTCGATCTCGCCGCCCAGCAGGTGGGTCTTGTCGGCATCGCCGGTGAGCACCATGTCGCCGCCGGGATGGTCGGTGCGGTCGGTCAGGTAGACGCGCGAGAGGTACTTCTGCTTGTCCCAAGGGAATACGTCCGAAACATGGAGCCTGGCAACGGTCCGCCCCGCCGAGTTCGTCAGCGCCACCTTCTCGCCCGGGCCAAGCTTCCGCGCGACCTCTTCTGTAACCGGCAAGGCGATGGGAATGGTCCACGCGTAGAGTTTGCCGTCCCGCTCGATCACCTCTTCGTCGAGCACGCGGTCGTAGGTTGCGGAATCCATCGGTCCGGTAAGCGGACTCAGCCCGCCGTCGCCGAGCCGATACACCGTGGAAAGATCGGCGTCGGACACGCCAACCGCGGTCAGTCCGGCGCAATCCGCCAGAAACTGGTCGACGTCTTCCAGGCCGACCGTGCGACAAATGGGTGTTTCAAGCCCGCCGTGCGGGGGAATCAGGTGCGCCATGGAAACTCCTCGGAAGATGCCTGGCCGTTCACAGGGGGCTGCTGCCGTTTTCGCTGCAAAAAGGGGGATTTGCCCAATCGCCCACTCTTTCCGCCGCGAAAATGGGACTGTCCCCTTCACGTGCAGCGGAGAGGACTACCTGCGCCGCCATCCCGTGAACGGTTATGAAGATGCCCAACCAGTCGCCGACCGGTGACGGTCAACGGCCACCGCCCTCAGCGGACGGAAGGCCCAAGTATAGACGCGGCCGCGGAGAGCGGCAAGGACCAGCGAAACGAGGGCAACCACGAGGTGCAGGAACGGGCTTGCAGGTGAAGCGGCGAAAGGCCCTGTTGGAGTGTCGGCTTCGGCTGGCCGGAAGTACCGCCGGAAGGCAGGACTCCAGCTCGCCGCAAGTTTGTTCTCGCAATGGAGGCAATATGTCCGCTGAGAAAAATCCTCGGCGCCCTACTCCCGGCCTGCGCGTTCGCGTCGTAGAATGGCCGCTTTGACCGGCAGGAGGCGACCCCCAAGTAACCGTTTACGGTGGACAGTCGCAATCTTCGCGGCATAGAGGGTAAACTTGCCCGATCAGTCAATCGGTCTGTCGCGAAAATGGGACTGCGCCCTTCGCATGCAGCGGAGAAAGCTGCCTGCGCCGCCACCACGTGAACGGTTACACCCCCCAACCAGGACGGTGTTCTCATGAGCAAGCATATTTTCGTTACCGGCGGCGTGGTAAGCTCCCTTGGAAAGGGGCTCACCAGTGCCTCTATCGGGATGTTACTAGAGAGCCGCGGGCTGAGCGTCCGCATGCAGAAACTGGACCCGTATCTGAACGTCGATCCGGGCACGATGAGCCCCTACCAGCACGGTGAGGTGTACGTGCTCGACGACGGCAGCGAGACCGATCTCGACCTGGGGCACTATGAGCGGTTCACCACGAGCCCGCTGACACGCGATTCAAACTACACCACCGGCCAGATCTATCAGTCGGTCCTCTTCAAGGAACGGCGGGGCGAGTTCCTGGGCCAAACCGTGCAGGTCATTCCACACGTGACCAACGAAATCAAGAGCGTCATCGCCAAGGTTGCCGGCGACGACGTGGACGTGGTCATTACCGAAATCGGCGGTACCGTGGGCGATATCGAAAGCCAGCCGTTCCTTGAGGCCATCCGGCAGTTTGCGCTCGACGTGGGCAAGGAGAACTGCCTTTACATCCACCTGACGCTGATTCCGTATTTGAAGGCGGCGGCCGAGTTGAAGACGAAGCCGACGCAGCATTCGGTCGGGCAGCTCCGGCAAATCGGTATTCAGCCGGATGTACTGGTCTGTCGCACGGAGCGGCCGCTTGGCCGCGACGAATGCGCCAAGATCGCCTTGTTCTGCAATGTGCCCGTTGAAGCGGTTATCGAAGAGCGCGACAAGGATTTTTCCGTGTACGAGGTGCCCATCAGCCTGCTGGACCACGGGCTCGACGCCCTGATTGTGCGGAAGCTGGGCCTGCGGGCAGGTGAACCGCAACTGGACCCGTGGCGCGACCTGCTCTACCGGATGCGCAACCCAGAACGCGAAGTGACCATTGCCGTGGTCGGCAAGTACGTCGAGCATCGCGATGCGTACAAGTCGATCTACGAGGCGCTCGATCATGCGGGCGTGGCCCACCGGGCACAGGTTCGCATACTGCGAGTCCACAGCGAGGCGATCGAACGCGACGGGCCGGAAAAGCTGCTGTGCGGGGCCGATGGCGTACTCGTGCCCGGCGGGTTCGGCGAGCGCGGCATCGAAGGGAAGCTGGAGGCCGTCCGCTTTGCACGAGAGCGGAGCCTACCCTTCTTCGGAATTTGCTTGGGCATGCAGTGCGCCGTCATCGAGTTCGCCCGAAACGTCGTCAGCCTGGCCGGCGCCAACTCAACCGAGTTCAACAAGGACACTCCGCACCCGGTCATCTGCCTGCTCGACGAGCAGCGGAACATCACCGATAAGGGTGGCACCATGCGGCTGGGCGCCCAGCTGGCCGTGCTCATGCCCGGCAGCCGATCGAGAGAAGCCTATGCCGCGGAACGCATTTCCGAGCGGCACCGGCACCGATACGAATTCAACAACGCCTACCGCAAGCAGCTTACGGCGCACAGCCTGAGCGTTGCCGGTGCCAGCGAGGACGGGCAACTGGTCGAAATCGTTGAACTGCCCAACCACCCGTGGTTCGTGGCTGTCCAGTTCCATCCCGAGTTCAAATCGCAGCCGACGCGGCCGCAGCCGCTGTTTGCCGGCTTCGTGGCCGCCGCCGTCGAGGGCCGGACGGTTCGGGCGCACGCAGGACACAAGGTTGAAACCGTGTAACCGTTGAGCTGAGAGTATTCGCCGAATTGTCTTGGAGGGAAGAAAATGACTGAGCAACCAGATCACGGTGAAAAGAAGATCATTGTCGACGAAGATTGGAAGAGCCAGGTGGACGCCGAACGCAAAGCAGCCCGCCGACAAACGCAACCGGAGTCAGGCGACGAGCCGCCGGGAAGCCAGGCAGACTTGCCGGAACCCAGCCTGATGTTTCTCTTCGGCGGCTTGTACCTGCAAGGGATGGTTGCGTTGGGCCTGCTCCCGAATCCGGAGACCGACACCCCGGAACGCAACCTGCCTTTGGCCCGGCACACCATCGACACGCTGGACATGCTGCGCGAGAAGACCGAGGGCAACCGCACGCCGGAGGAAACACGCGAACTCGAGACCATCCTGCACCAACTCCGATTGGCCTTCGTCGCCGCCGAGAAGCCCGCGTAAGGCGAACGGGAGAAGCAAGTATACCGGCGTCCACGTAGGCGAGTCTCTCCGAAACTCACATTCAGCCACCCATGTAGACGAGTTTCTCCGAAACTCGCACTCAGCCGGCCGTGTAGGCGAGTGTCTCCGAAACTCGCACTCAGCGTTCCGGAGAGACGCTGCTACGATGACGCCGTTTTCGCCGGTGGTCTGGAAAAATGCCATGCCCGATCCGGATTGGGGATGGGCGGGTGCGTCGCACACCCAAGGAGAAAGACCCATCCGGGGCGACTTGCAGGTCCAACCGGGCGAACCGCCGGGGAAGAACCAATAACACTCCGGACCGGGCACGGCTTGACTCTTGTCGTCTCCTATCAGGCAGACAGCCTGTCGAACAGCTTTCGGAACCGCGGCATGCGCGCTTCGAGGTACTGCTCCCAGGCGGTCGGGTTCCATATTTCAATACATACCGCGGCTCCCACCACGAGCACTTCGCCACCCGGCTCCGTGCCCAGGAACTCACGAAAACTCTTCGGCACCACCAGCCGGCCGCGCTCGGCAAGCGTAACCTCCGCGTGCCGCGACGACAGCAACCGGCCAAGTAACTGCACCTGGCCGACACGTCTCTCGCCCAGAACGCCCGCCCGAAGCTTCTGCTCCACGACCGCCACCCGGGCGTCGAGCTTCTGCCGCCATTGAGCGGCTTCCCACAGACTGAGGCATCCTGCACGTTCCTTGGCCAGAAAGCACTCGACTGGCGGGTTGGGGAACGCGGCCAGCAGCTTCTCCGGGATCGACAACCTATGGCGGTTGTCGATCGCGGCGCGATACTCGCCGAGGATAAGTTTCACTTCGTTCGGCATAAAATCAGCCGAAAGGATGCTGGGGTTCCGGTCCCGCGCCCACGGCGGTGGTTTGACGATACGGTGAATCTACCAGATGGGCAGAAATCCCGCAAGTACCCGAAATCAGAAAAAGAAATGGGCAGAATACCCGCGAACCTTCCGTTCCGGAGCTTTCCGTCGCGTTCGAGTCGGCGCAGCCTTTCGTGGGGTGGCCCGAATCACTCACGATAGGTAGAGTGGGCCAACCAAGCTGCTTCCTTGGTGGGTTATCCCGGATTATTCATATATGGAGGGTGGCTCAAGGTCGCGCGGGTCGTTGGTGGGCCCGCACAAGCCGCAACCAACCTGATCTACAGCCCGCCATCTGGTTGCACGCCGGCAGTAGCGACCGATGGCCCACCAAAGAATCGGCTTGTTTGACCCACCCTACCTATCGTGAATAATCCGGATTAGCGTATCTGACTCGTAGCCGCAGCCCTGTGATGGCCATCCCTCATTGAGAGCACACAGGAATCGGCTCAGCGTGGACCGGGTTGGACTGCAAGACGCCGATCAGGCGACGGGCGGTGTCGACCACGACGTCCTCGGCCCGTGGGGCGAACCTGGTCATGTTGATCTCGTAACCGCCCTCGGGATGGGAAGCGGCGTCGGGAAGGTAACCGCCGCCCCAGTGCGTGTAGCCGTTGGTCCATACTCGCACGTCGGGCAGCTCCCGCTTGATGCGCAGACCAATGGCCGAAAGCACCTCACCCTGGCACCCGAACACGTAAACGTCGCCGATGCGCCATGCGCCCATGTGGAACGGCGTCGGCCACAGCGTTTCCGGGTCATCTTTCGACGGCAGACTCACCAGTTCCACCACGCCGCCAAGCGCCACGGGGGCGCCGATCGCCTCTTCCAGGCCGGCGGGACGATCGGCCGGTACCGGCGCCGGCGGCACCGCCAGTGCGGCGACCACCGCGCGGCCCAGTTCGTGCCCCAGTGCCGTGACTGTTTCCAGGTCGTCCAGAAGGACTGTGCCGAAGCGGCCCGTCGGCAGCACGGCGCGCGGCTTGATGTCGCCGCCGCAGCCCTGCAGGAACACCGGCTCGGCGTCGGGATAGGCCGCGCGGACCCAATCGCGCGCGTAGCCGGGATAATCGGTCCCAACCTGGTAGCCGAGTTCACTGGTCGCGCGAACGGTCGTCGGATGGCAGGCATAGCCGAACAGCACGCAGCGGACCTCGCCCTCGGCGTTGAGCACCCGCAGAATCGGCACGTCGGGGTCGATCGGCTTGCGCGGTTCCGGGCGCATCCCGGTACATTTCCCCTCCTCGTTGAGTTGGCGGCGGTTGATTGCCATGGTGCTGGAACCGACGGTGAAGTCGAGCGCGGCCGGCTGCAAGTCGGCAACGGCCTCGTCGAAGAGCGCGCGGGTGCGTTCGGTGAAGAGGGCGTCGTGGTGGAGGTTCTCTGCATGCGGTTCGACGCTTCCCATGTGAGGGCCGTAGTGGGCGTGCGAGCAGTTGACCATAAGATGCTGCTGCGGGATGCCGGCCGCCTCGGCCGCGGTGCGCAGCCGGCAGAGCTGGTTGTAGCTCAGTGCGCACAGGTCCAGCGCTACGAAGGCAACCCGCGTTTGGCCGTTGTCGAACACCACGCACTGCGCGTGCAGGCTCCGATGCACTCCCTCCGACGGCTTCTTGCGCGCGGCGAACCCGCGCATCCAGACCGGTCCTTCCGGCGTGATGTCGGCCGTGGCAATGCCAACCCGGAGCGGCCCGGGGCTGTCGGCCCGCGGCTCGGCTGCGGTGAGGTGCGCGCAAATGGCGAGCAACAGAAACATCATTGTGCAAAGACGGTACCGCATGGAGATGGTCCTTTCTTGCGAAGCGATGGAGTTCAAGGTTGCGGGCCGCCCGCTGGCAGCGGCCAGACGAGCAGCGAAGTATCGGCACTGGCCGACACGAGGCGCCGGCTGTCGGGCGCGATAGCCAGCCCAAGCACGTGCGATGCGTGGCCCCGCCATCGTGCGAGTTGCTCGCCGGAGCCGGGGTTCCAGCAGGTGATGGCGTTGTCCTCGCCGCCGGCGCACAGGATTGCGCCGTCGGGCGACAGGGCCAACGCGCGCACCCAACCGCCGTGGCTCATCTCGCCCGCGATTTCGCCGGTCTGGAGATCCCACTTCAGAATGCGGCCGTCGCGGCCGGAGGAGAATGCGTGGCGGCCGTCCCGTGCAAAGCAAACGGCATCGACCCAACCGCGATGTCCCTCGAACGTCTGAAGAAGCCGGGCTTCAGCCAGGTCCCATAACCGGGCCGTCCCGTCTCGGCCTCCGCTGATCAGCCGCTTGCCGTCGTCGGAGACGGCAACGCATAGCACGCCGCCGCGATGCTCTTTCATCACCTTTTCCGGCTCGCCGTTGCCGGGCGCCCAAATGCGGATGCGGCCGTCGCCGCCGCTGCTGATCAGCCGTCCGCCGTCCGGTGTGTAGGCAACCGACCGGACATAGCCGAGGTGTCCGGAAAGCTCCCGCAGCAGTCCCCCGCCAGGCAGGCGGAACTCGCGCAGCAGGCCGTCCTTGCAGCCTGCGGCAACCCTGTCGCCTTCCGGAGCAATGGCCACGGCATACGCGCCGAGGTTGGCGCCCTCGATCACCGAAAGCGACTCGCCGGTGTCGATATCCCACACCCGCAACGTGGCGTCGGAGGAGCCACTCACCACGCGCCGCCCGCCGGGCATAACGGCCACTGCCTGGACGGCCTGGCCGTGGCGGTCCCAGTCGAGGGTCGGTTTGCCCGTCGCGATGTCGCTCTCGACGACCATGCCGCCTCCGAACGACAGCACCCGACTGCCGTCCGGCGATACGCGAAGCAGCGTGCAATGGGCCGAATGCGCTACCCAACGCAACAGCACCTCGTTCTTCACGCGGTCCCAGCGGCGGATGGAGCCGTCGCGCGAGCCGGTGAGAATCTGGTCCGGATCCCGGCAGTAGGCCACCGCCGGCACGGCATGGCCATGATGGCCCCGGAACCGGTTCAGTTCCTTGTAGCCGTCCACCTGAAACTCAACGGCCATGTGCCGCGTGCCGGCCAGCAGCCGCTCGCCGTCGGGCGAAAGCTCCAGTGCGCGGTTGTACGCGTTGTAGTCCTTGTGCCACGTGTTGAGCAGTTTGCCGGCGGCCAGGTCGTAATGTGCCAGCACCGGGCCCGACCCGGCAGCGCCGCTGACGAAAGCGGTCTTACCCGACACATCGTAAATGCCGTGGCTGAACGTATGCATCTCGTCCTTGACGAAAGCGAGTTCCCGGCCCGTGGCAAGCTCGAACTCCTTGAGTGTCGGCGGGGTTACCCCAGTGGTCAACACGCGGGCGCCGTCGGGCGAATAGCGGGCACTGAGCAGACTCGACTGCCCTGTCGCCACCGTACGCAACACCTCGTTCTTTGCGGGGTCCCATTCGTGGACCGTGCCCGCACTATCGGCAAGCAGGACGGCCTGGCCATCCTGCCGGACGTCGATCGAGCGAATGCCGGCCGGAACGATCCGCTCGCGGAACAAACACTCGCCAGCGGCCATGTTCCATATCTCGACTACCGATCCCACGGCGATGATTGCCCGGCCGTCGGGCAGATAGATCATGTCGCTGATGCCGCCATAGCGCATCCGCAGCGTTCCCAGCCGTGCCACGGCGCCTGCCGGCAGCGGATCACCCAGCCGGTCCCCGGTTGCAACATCGGGGGCCGCAAGGTGCAAGGCGCTTGCTCCAAGCAGCACGGTGGCCGGGTACGTTGGAAACAGCATGCCGTGGTGGGCCGGCGCAAGCCGGGGGATGCCTTGGTGCATACCGGCGCGAGAAACCGTCCTTGGGTCGCGCTGCCAACCGGCAGGCATGAATCGGCTTGCTGGTCCCACCCTACCGTCGCCCGGGTCGTGGCAGAATGGGCATGGACCGCCCTCGCAATCGACCGGCTTTCCCTCGACGAAGTTGAAGGCGCGTTCTTGCGGCGTCTTGTCCGGGCCGAACACATTGTCGAACACGCGGGTATTGCCGGTCGCGCGAACCGAAACCTCCGCCGGCCGGGCGAACCAGTTGTTGTGGACCGCGGCCCCGTCGGAAGGCGTGCCGCGGATGCCCACGTGGATGTGCGGACTGAGGAACGTGTTGTGATGAACGTGCATCCAGTCGCCGGCGATATCGGTTGCGTCGCCGCGATCCCGCCCGCCGTGCATGTCGAAGTGGCTGCTCGTGGCGTTCTCCATGATCAGGTTCCACGCCACTTCGTAGCCGGCACCGGGCGATCCGCTACAAGCGACGTGGTGGCGGCAGTAGTCGAACTTGTTGGCAATAATGCGGACGTCGCTGCCGCTGCCGACTGATACACCGTAACCGTATCCGCCGCGCTGGCAGTGATGGATGTAATTATGGTGAATGTGGGTCTTCAAGGCGCCGCTGCCCACGCCGATGCCGCTGATGTTGAAGCCGTAGATCTCGCAGTTGTCCACCCGCGTATTGTAGTGGTTGACGGACAAGAACGACCCACTGCCGGCGATCCGCTCCGTACCCATTTCAGCCCCTTCGAAGCGAAGCCCGGTCAGGCGGATATCGTCGCCGGCGGCCGTGAGCATACGGCCGAACGTGGCCGTGAACAGTCGCGCACCCGGGCAGCCGTCCTTGCCGCGGGTGCCGGCCAGCGTCACGCCGGCCGGAATGGAGATCGGCCGCTGGCCGCTTAAGTCGATTTCCGCGCCGCCGGGCACGAAGACAACCTGGCCCGGCTGTGCTTTCCGAAGTGCAGCTATGAGTTCTTCGCGGTTGCGGACGACGAAATCGCCCGTTTCGTAGATATCGCTGTAGCCCTCGCCGCCGCCAATCGGGTTGCCGGTCGGGTTCGCCTCGCAACCGTAGGTTGCCTCGGCGGCCTTCGCTTGTTGCGTTTCCGCCGCCAGACCGGCGAGGATAAGGGTGACCACTGCCGTACGAGATAACAATGATCGCATGGTGTCGCGCCTCCTCGGTAGGGTGATGGAGCCGGAATGCTGCTCGCCGCTTTTTTCGGGCATCGGCAAGGGATGCGGCGGTTTGCCCGGGTGGATGCTCGGTAGGCTCGTTCAGTTCTCGGTCGCCATGATTTGAACGCCTCACGTCCTCGGGCCGGGACCAGCCCGGGGTGCGAGTGGCATGGTTGAATGTAGTAGAAACCGGACGGGTGGTCAACGGTACGGCAGGCTGGAATCGTGCCGCATCTCGTGCCGAAGGCACGGCCCTAAATCAGCCCGGGGTGGAGTGGCGTGAGGTACGAACGCCGCGCAACCCCGGGTCAAAGGACTGAGCCCATAGCCTCGTTCATCGTCGAATCCATTTTAACCCCGGGCCAGCTTGACGGCATGCCTGCCTGTGCGGTAGCGTATCGAATTGGATACGGGAGAACTACCGATGACCAAAGCCGACGATATCCACCTGCCCGTTGAGGTTTGCGGCGTGACGTTCCGCAATCCCTTCTACGTGGCTTCCGGCCCGACCACGATGACCGTGGAGCAGTTGCAGCGAATCGCCGATTCCGGCTGGGGCGGAGCGAGCCTGAAGCTGACGGTGTACCCGCTGCCTTACATTAACCGGGAGCCCCGGTACGGCTACTATCCCGACCGGAACTTCTTTGCCTTCACCGCCGAGAAGCGGCTCCTTCTGGACCAGTTGCTCCGGTTGATCGAGGAGGGCCGGAGGGCGGCGCCGGAGTTGGTGCTGTTCGCCAATATCACGTATTCCGGCGACGACGGGCCGGATGGCTGGGTGACGATGGCCAGGCAGTGCGAAGCGGCCGGGGCGCACGTGATCGAGTTGAACATGTGCTGCCCGAATATGTCGTTCAACGTCGAGGTGAGCGGGCGGGATACCGGCGGTCCGAAGACCGGCGCCAGCATGGGCAAGAACCAATCGGTGGCCACGGAAGTTGTCGCCTGCGTGAAGGCCGCGATTGGCGTCCCGCTTTTCCTGAAGCTGACTCCCGAAGGCGGCCAGATCGGGCCGATCGCGCGGGCGGCCTTCGACGCCGGCGCCGACGCGGTGGGCGGCACGGCCAACCGGCTCGGCATCCCGCCGATCAACCTCGACAACCCGACGCGCTCGATGTACTACCTGCAAGAGGAAATCGGCATGGCGTGCCTCTCGGGTAAGTGGCTGCGGCCGCTGGCCCTGCGTGACGTGTACGAAATGCGCAAGGCATGCGGGCCGGATCGGGTGATTACGGGCGTGGGCGGCGTGGCTGATTGGAAGGACGCGGTGGAACACGTCATGTGCGGCGCCGACCTGGTGGGTATCTGCACGGAGACGCTGCTGCGCGGGTTCGGCTTCCTGCCGGAATTGCTGCAAGGCTTCAAAGGCTACATGCAGGAGAAGGGCTACCGGACGCTCCGCGACATGCGCGAGCTGATCGTGCCTGCGATTACCGCTGCGCCGGACCTGACCATTTACTCCGGTCATGCACGCCTGAAGGACTCGCGCCCCACCGCCCCGTGTGTGATGGCCTGCCCGAACTCGGTGCCTGCCCAGGGCTATGTTCGCCGGGTGGCCGAGGGGCGCATCGAGGAAGCGTACCAGTTGATCATGTCGCGTTCGCCCCTGCAGTCGGTTTGCGGCCTGGTTTGCGACCATCCCTGCGAGAACGAATGTACGCGGGGCCTGAAGGACCAGCCGCTGATGATCCGGGAGATCAAGCGATTCGTTCTGGAAACCGCCCGCCGCGAGGGCTGGCGGCCGGTGCAGCTCGGGCCGGCCGAAGGGGACAGTCCCATTTTCGCGGATCAAGCGGTTTGTGAGACAGATCGGTCCTGCGCCGCGAAAATTGGGACAGTCCCCGGTGAAAGGCCGCGAACCAAGGAACCGGTGGCGGTCGTCGGCACCGGGCCGGCGGGCATCGCGGCTGCGTACGACTTGGCCCGGGTTGGATACCGGGTGACGATGTTCGAGGCCGCGCCGAAGCCCGGCGGCATGCTCCGCTACGGCATCCCGGCTTTTCGGCTCAGCGGGGAGGACCTGGACCGCGAGATCGACGTTCTGAAGGCGCTCGGAGTGGAAATCAGAACCGGGACCGTCGTGGGCCGCGATGTCCCATTCGATTCGCTCCGGGAGGATCACCGGGCCGTATTCCTCGGCGTCGGGGCACAGCAGGGTTGGAAGCTGAATATCCCCGGGGAGGACAGTGCCGGTTCGCTGAATGCAATCGACTTCCTGCGGGAAACGCGGAACGGGGCCGCACGCGCGCCGGGGCGGAGGGTTGCGGTTGTCGGCGGCGGGTTCACCGCGGTGGATGCGGCCCGAGCCGCCCGGCGCCTCGGCGCCGAAGAGGTGTTCATCCTCTACCGGCGCACCCGCGATGAAATGCCGGCCACGCCCGAGGAGGTTCTCGAGGCCGAAGAGGAAGGCGTGCGGGTGATGTACCTGGTTTCGCCTCGCGAGATTGTCGCTGAGGACGGCGCGGTGAAGGGTATCCGGCTGATGCACTACGTGTTGGAAACAGGAACCGACCCCTCGGGCCGCCGCCGGCCGCGCGAAGTGCCCGGCGCCGAGTTCACGCTTGCCGTTGACGCGGTGATCGCCGCGTTGGGACAGCAGGTCGATTTTGCGGGATTGCCCCGCGACGGGCTGGGCCGCCTCACTGCTTCAGACGGCACCTGCGCCACGCCGGAAGCCGGTGTGTTCGCCGGCGGCGACTGTGTTCTGGGGCCGAAGAACGTCATCAGCGCCATCGCCATGGGTAAGAGGGCGGCCGTTTCCATTGACCAATACCTTTCCGGTTCGCGTGCGGTTCTTCAGCACGTTCCGGCTGAAGAGGAAGTTGACCGTGATGCGGTCTTGGCCAGGCACGGGCAGCAGCGGCGCCGCTACCGCCCCGAGTTGGCGAAGCGTCCGCCGGAGCAGCGGGCGGGCGACTTCCGGTATTGCGCGGCCGCGCTCACCAAAGAGCAGGCCGTTCACGAGGCGAGCCGCTGTCTGGCTTGCGGCTGCGGCCCCGGGTGCGAGATCTGCCTTCGCCTGTGCAAGATGGCCGCCTACCGGACCGACCCGACCGGCCGGCTGATCTTGGACGAGGACCGCTGCGTCGCCTGCGGGCTATGCCTGCAACTGTGCCCCAACGACGCCGTGGAGATGGTGCGGACGTGACAGCCGCAGGGTGGGTGGTTCCGGCCACGCACTAAATTGGGAAGACGGCTTCACCTCGCCAAACGGCCGGGTTCATCCTCGCGAGCGACAGTTTTCAGCGCAGAAGCCGTGGGGCTGGTTCCGGCTCGGCAGGTGAAAACCCGGGGAAGAAGGGTCTAGCCCGGATTGGCGAACTACGTTCCATTGGTGACGGTGTGTTCCGTCGCCGCCGAGCGGCGGGGTGCGACGGAGCAATAGCGGCACGGCGCAAGCCGTCCGGTTCGTCCGTTGCGGCCAATTACGCCATTCACGCACACGCTAGGACCGGAGGGCTTGCGCCCTTCCGCTTCCGCTTTGACCGCGATTGGTTTCTGAGAAATCGCGCGAAAACGTGTCGTACGCAGAGCCCTCGCTTCGGAACACAAACCGCCGCCAATCTCCCGTGAAGACGGCTAGCTCTTTCACCAGCCCAGGTTCCGGCCGTAGCCCACATTCTGCCGATCCAGCCACCTTGGGGGTAGATAATCCTGCGGCACAGGCTGTAATCCAATAGTGTTTTCAGCCATCGACGTATGTTTTCCAATGGTGTTCCACGTCGCCTGTCCCTTAGCAGCGACGAATCGCGGAGAATACTGCCGTTGGCAGCCAAAAAAGAGGCGGGCGTCCTTCGAAGGAAGGACGCCCGCCGAGCGTTGCATGCCCTCAGCGTCGATCGCACTGGCTACCAGCCAATGCCAACGCCGACACGCGGCCCATGGAAATAGACACCGCCGCGCGGATGCCCATAGTAGTAGTGCCTATGGTACCCGTGGTGCCCGTAGGGCCGGTAGGACGGATGGGGCCGATAGTAGGACGGACCCCAGTGCGGCCTCCGGTAATCGTAATAGAAGTGAGGTCGACCGCGATGGTGGCGGTGACGCACTTCGTGGATGGCATGGCTGGCTCCCCCGGATGCGCCATCCGAATCGATCGTCAGGACGGCGGGGGTCACCGCCACGCCGGTTTCGGCTGCGGCCGGCTGGGCTACTAGCATGACCGCGCCAACAGCCGCCGCTAGGGAGAGTATCCATGGTCTCATGGCATTTCTCCTTTGTGCAAGCGGAACGGTTAACAAACCTTCTGCGTGATTATCCCGCACACTGCATGCCAAACCGGGACGATTCCGAAGATACTGTTGGATCGCTCGCATTCTGCGCGTGGGCCAAGGTCCGCAGGCTGCCAGGAGGGACCAAAGTGTCATCGAACTCGCCCCGCCTGGATCGTTTCGATGGCGCATGCCGGGTTTCTGTTCCTTGGTGGTTCCGCCAAAACACTGACCGCGATCCGGTTTCGCCAAGGCAGAGCCGGTCAGATTGTCGCGAATTCGTCGAATTATCGGGCGAGCTGCGACTTATTGGCACTCAGCAAGGGTAGGTCGGATCGCCGCCAGAAGCTTCAACGGGCGCGAACGTCAACCGGCTTGGCACGCACAGCCGGAACCATCCACCCTACGCCACGGCAGCAACGTAGGCCAGACGGATGTCGTCTCGGGCGCAAAGCCGTAGAGCTGGTTCCGGCCGTAGCGAGCATTCCATCGCGATCGCCACATTGGGGGTAGAGAATTCTGCATCACATACTATAATCCAATAGTGTTTTCAACCACCGACGTATATTTTCCAATGGTGTTTCCTCTATGGAAAGGCTGGCAGAAGCTGAACTCGCTGCCTGGAAGGGGCGAGCGGATCGGAAGCCGCTGGTCGTGCGCGGGGCACGGCAGGTGGGCAAAACGTTTCTTGTCGAGGCATTCGGGCACCGGTGCTTCGACTCCGTCGTAACCGTCAACCTGGAGCAGAACGAACTTCTTCACCCCATTTTCGAGGGGATGAACCCGCTGCAGATCACCCAGGAACTGGGCCTGTACTACAACCAATCCATCACGCCGGGAAAGACCCTGCTGTTTCTCGACGAGGTGCAGGCATGTCCCAAGGCGATCGCCTGCCTACGCTACTTCCGGGAGCAACTTCCGGCGTTGCATGTCATTGCCGCCGGTTCGCTGCTCGATTTTGCGCTGGGAGAGTTCAAGCACTCGATGCCGGTGGGCCGTATCGAGTATCTCCACGTGTATCCGCTGACGTTCTCCGAGTTCCTGTTGGCGCTGGGCGAGGATCGGCTTGCGGCATGGCTGGAGAATTACCATATCGGCGATCCGTTCAGCGAGTCGGCCGATGCGAAGTTGCGACAACTCCTCCGTCTTTACTTTTTTGTCGGGGGTATGCCGGCGGCGGTTGCCGCCTACCGCGCGCGACTCGATCTGGTCGAAGTGCAGCGCGAGCTGACGTCCATCGTCACGACGCTGCAAGACGACTTCGCCAAGTACGGCACGCGAGCCCAGCAACGGAACATGCGCCGGCTGCTGCGCCATATCCCGCTGTCGATCGGCCAAAAGGTCCGCTACGTGAACATCGATCGGGATGCCAAGGCGGCCGATTTGCGCACCGCGCTAGAGTTGCTTGAACTCGCTGGCGTCATTGCCAAGGTTCGGCACAGTTCGGCCAACGGCGTGCCGCTTGGCGGGGAGGCCTCGGAGCACCGCTTCAAACCGCTGCTGCTGGACATCGGCCTGTGCCGTAACCTGTACGGGCTTGCTCTGCCCGAAGGTACCGAATTGCTCACCGCCAACGAAGGGCGCCTGGCCGAGCAATACGTCGGCCAGGAACTTCGGGCCATCGGCCCGGCCTGTGCAGAACGGCCGCTCTTCTACTGGCACCGCGAGGCGAAGAATGCAAACGCGGAGGTCGATTACCTGTGGGCCCATGAAGGAGGCATCGTTCCCGTCGAGGTGCGCGCGGGCGTGTCGGGCAGCTTGAAGTCCATCCATGTGTTCCTGGCAGAAAAGGCGCGCCGTTTCGCGGTTCGCTTCAACATGGACCGCCCCTCGCTGGGCGACTTCTCTGTTGATGTGCGCGGCAAGGCAGGGACCCGGCACCTCGTGTTCACCTTGCTGTCGCTCCCGCTCTACCTGACCGGGCAAATCGATCGCCTGATTCGGGAGCAATCGTTCCAAACCGCGCGATGAACGGGGGACAGCCGCATATACTTCGCGAGATGCGCCGCTATCGGACGAGCAGCAACTGCACGGCGTTCACGACGACGTACCCGTCGGTGTCCTCGGTGCTGATTGTGATGGAGGGATGGTCGCCGAGCCTAAAAGTCCCAAGCGAGCGGAACAGACCGTCAGCCTCGGGCGGCTTGCGCTGATCGATGCGGAGCGTGACCGGACCGTCGGCCGTCTGGATGGTCACCGGCGTATTGGCGGCCCGGTTGGCGGCGGGAACGTAGGCGAGGCGGACTTCGTAGCGTCCGGGCTCGGGAAGCCGGGGCTGGAAGCGAATCCACTTGCGGCCCTTCAAGTCGTTGCCGTCGTGCAAATAGCCGGCGCCAAGGTACGGTCCCGACCAGGTCGACGGCTGCCAGAATCCGCGGATGGTCGCCCCGTCAGTGCCAACGACGATTCCCGGCAGGTCGGCACGCGGCCGCGGTTCCTCGCCCCAAGGGAAATAGGGGCCCTCGTCGGGCAAACGCATCGTGGTGAAGGCCCGCCGCGCGGCGGCAACGACTTCCGGCGGTTCGTCGTACACGCGAATCTCGCAAATGCCTGCGTGCTCGCGGAGCAGCACGCGCAGCCGCCGCGCTTTCGTACGATCGACGCCGAGGACCAGTCGCCGGTGCCGGTTGGCGTCGACTTCCGCGATCCGACGCCAGGACGTATCGCCGGGCGATTGCGCCTCGACGGCGAACCACCCCGGAGCAAGCTCTGTCGTTTGGAACGTCACGTGGACCACGCTGAACTCGACCGGTTCCTGCCATGCCAGTTCGATCCAGTGCGGGCCGCCGGCGTTCCCGGCAGGCGCCCAGGCGTTCGTCTGCGCGCCGAGGCCCTCGCCCTTAGCGCGGGCGTAGCCGTTGACGACGTTGCCCGGCGCCATGGGCGTGCCGTCCTCCTGCTCGCCGGTGCTCGACGCGGTCGCTTCCGCCCGGGGAGCGAGGTCGCGCGGGTCGTCGGCCTTCATGCCGATCACGCGGGCGCCTTCCTTGAGCAATTGCTGCTGGAGTTCCGCGATGTGATGGCGGTAGAGCCCGCGGGGCGTGGTGTCGCGGCGAACGCACAGGGCCGAGCCGGTCCCGGCGGCGTGGCCCATCAGGGCGCAGGTGAGCATGACGCGGGTGTTCGACATCGCAATGTGTGTGGCCGAGATGTTCCGGCCCGCCATCAGCAGGTTGTCCACGTTGCGCGAATAGAGCGAGCGCCAGGGTATCGAAAAGGGTACGGCCTGGTGGGCGTTGGCCGGATCGTCGTAATGGACGCCGAACGAGCCGTCGTGAAAGAAACCGGCCGAGTGGTGGTCGTCGCATATCCAGCCGCCGAAGGCAACGCGGTCGGAGAAGAGCGTCTGATCGCCGATGTCGTTCTGCGTAAGAATGTAGTCGCCAAGCAGGCGGCGGTTCTCGCGCTTGCAGGTGACGTAGCCGACCCAGATGAGCTTGTGGTTGGTCGCGCGTTCGCGGTCGCGCCCGCAGTGATTCTTCGTGTGGTCCCAGAGTCCGAAGATGAGCCGCAGGAGATCGTCGCGGATCGCCTCCGCCTCGGCATAGGTATCGCGAAGGC
>JAVEUP010000159.1:0-19027 GCA_034005525.1 Thermoguttaceae bacterium
GGCACAATGGTATTGCCATAAGGATAAGGATACGTCCTTTTTATGCAAGCCCGACGGGACAGTTCTTGTGACCGGAGTTTCCGCAACAGGAACTACTTATATGTCGAGCAGCAGGTGGTCACCGGCCACGAGGCCGGGTTCCTCTTGGGCGACCGGGCCTTGGGCCATTGGCAGGTATCGCCCCGCGACGCGGCGGCCGTGGCGCTAATCCGCGACGGCCGATGGCAGGCGAAGCCAAGCCCGGTCGACTGGGCCGTCCTGCCACCCTTGGCCAGTCCCGTCGCACTGCGGCGCGACCGGCAGACCGGCCTGGCCGCCGTCATGATGGCGCCGAAGGGCGACTGCTCTGCGGCGTTCATGCCCTTCGCGGGCGAAACGCATTATTCATTGTACCTGTCGTTGTTCGGGTACAATATTACGGCCGGCGAGCAGGCCCAGGCTCGCGCCCGGCTGGTCATCGGCGCCGGGCTGTCCGACGCCGACGTTGTCAGTTATTATAACCACTACGAACCCAAGAGGTGACTGAAGGGGGCTTTGCATGAGTACCGCAGTGCGTAGGGTGGGTGGTTCTGGCCGCGTAGCGGCCGGGTTCACCCACGCGCAGGACTGAGTGGTTTACTGCATATTAGCGGGAGTGTACGCTAGAGCAGATATTTCGTTGCACTTACCCACCCCAGATCAGGAGATACCTCATGCAGCTTTACACCAAGCCCCATTCCAGCATATCGCGGCGCGATTTCGTCTTCGGCACGGCCGCCGCCGGCGCGGCAATGGCCGGCCTTTCCCCGGCCCGCTCGGCCCACGCCGCCGGCAGCGACGTCATTCGCGTCGGGCTGATCGGCTGCGGCGGCCGCGGCACGGGCGCGGCGGCCGAGGCGATGCAGGCGGACCCCGGCGTCCGCCTGGTAGCCATGGGCGACGTGTTCGCCAGCCGCGTCGACACCCGCCGCAAGGCGCTGGAAGCGCGCCTGCCCGATCAGATGATGGTCGACGACGACCACTGCTTCGTCGGGCTGGACGCGTACCAGAAAGTGATTGAGGCATCCGACGTCGTGCTCATTGCCAACGCGGCGAAGTTCCAGCCGACGCAACTGGCCGCGGCCATCGAGGCGGGCAAGCACGTCTTCGTCGAGAAGCCGCACGCGATCGACCCGGCCGGCATCCGCAAGGCGGCACGCGCCTGCGAGTTGGCTAAGCAGAAGAAGCTCGGCGTGCTGTCGGGACTCCAGAGCCGTTTCAACGCCGGCATTCGCGAAACGATGCGGCGGATTCACGACGGACAGATCGGCGACATCGTGGCCGTCGAAGAGAACTACCTCCGCGGCCCGTACGGCAATACGACGCGCCCGGGGGACATGCGCGAACTCGAAATCCAGTACGGCAACCAGTACCGCTTCTCCTGGCTGTGCGGCGACGACGTGCCGCAATCGCTGGTCCACAACCTCGACCGCGCCACGTGGGCCCTCGGCGAGACGCCGCCGGTGTCGTGCTACGGGTTGGGCGGGCGCTCCGGCGCACAAAATCTGCTGGGCGACGTGTTCGATCTACCATTCGGTGGTGTATCAATACGCCAACGGCGCTCGCGTGTACGCCCACTGCCGCACGGCGCTGAACTGCTACGGCCTGGTCACCAGCACGGTGCTGGGCACCAAGGGCGTTGCGCTGCCCATGGCGGCCCGGATAACCGGGGAAAACCCTTGGCAGTTCGAGGGCGCCGCCCCCAGCGCTACCCAGACGGAGCACAACGAGTTCTTCAAGTCGATCCGCGACGGTGAACCGCTCAACTGCGGCGACTACATGCTGCGAAGCACGATGGTGACCATCATGGGCCAGCTTTCCTGCTACAGCGGGAAGCAAGTCACATGGGAGCAGGCGAACCAGTCCGACTACTTCCTGCCCCCGGCGGCCGAAGCCTGCACCTGGGACATGGACCCGCCCACCCAGCCCGACGAGAACGGCGTGTACCCCGTATGCGCCGTGCCGGGTTTTACGGAAAACATCGCCGGCTGACCACGGCCTTCCATATTCCTGTCTGGCACGACTAGGGCAGCAGGCGTTTGGTGTTCGCATCATCGCCGCGTTGCATGGCCAGCCTGCCGTCTTCCGGGCGAAGCCGCACGTCGGTCGCGGGGCTGTGCGTCCAGCCGTCTCGATCCGCCGGCTGTAGCATGTAATCGCCTTCGCGGAGCACGTGCACTTGCGGCTGCTTGCTGTCGCGATCGACGATCCACACTTCGGGCACGCCCAACGCGGCGTAGAACGGCAGTTTCTGATACGTCTCGTCGCCGGCGCTGCGCACTTCGACGACCACCGACGGCGCGCCCTCGATGTAATCGTTCCGGTCCTGCTCGAAGCGGTCCGGGGTCAGCAGGACGACGTCCGGAATCCGGTAATCGTGCGGCCAACCGCCCAGCGGGGCGACGTTCCGGGGCGGAAAGGCCCGGCCGCCCCCCGGCTCCGCCCAATGCTCGCGCAGCCAATTCCAGGTGTGCCCTGCCAACTCCTGGTGATCGCGGTTGGGCGTCGGGGCCATGTGCAGTTCTCCGTTCCATATTTCGTCGTACCGATCGCCGCCGGTTCGGTGGCGCCAAGCGAGGACGTCCGGCGGGACGGTCGGCATTACGGCACGCATGGGATTCTCCCCGAAACGTTGATCAAGACTTCCACCTGAATTCTACTGTCTGGGCGGCCGGCTGTCCAACGGGGGCGAGACAAGGTGTGCGGCAAGATCGTCTGGCATGTTTGGAAGCGGCGAGGGGCCACGACTTGTGTACAACAGCGAAGGGACGTAGCCCCGGGGCTGGGCGAACTCAGCCTCTTCGGGACACTCTCAAGCCTGCCAAAGAACCCTGCCGCACGCGGGTGGGATGAGCTATTGCCCTCCTGCCGGACATCGGCTATTGTGTGGATGGACGGTGCATGCTTTCCGATACCTGCCACCGAGGGGGACACGATGACACACCTTGACCGAAGGAGTTTCCTGCAAACGACCATTGGCGCGATGAGCGCCGGCGTCTTGGGATCAGCGGCGCTGCCACAACGGGCTCTGGCCGGAGAAAATGCGGCCGGCGCCGACAATCTCCGCCTGGCCGCGTTCCGCTACGACGTCACGCCGCCGATGGGCCATTCGATGTGTGGCGGGTGGATCCAACCGGCCGTGGCGGTGGACGATCCGCTGGAGGCCGTCGGCTTTGTGCTGCTGGGCGCCGGCAGGCCGATGGTGCTGTGTGCCGTCGACTGGACCGGGCTGCTCAACGAGGCGCATATCGCGTGGCGTACCGCGCTGGCCGAGGCGGTCGGGACGACGATCGACCGGGTGGCGGTCCAGTGCATCCACCCGCACAACGCGCCGTTCGCGTGCCTTGAGGCGCAGCGGATTGTCGAGGCCCAGAAGACGCTGCCGCACATCGTCGACATGGAGTTCTTCCAGCGCTGCCTCGACGCGGGAAAGGCCGCCGTCGCCGAGGCATTGAAGCATGCCGTGCCGGTAACCCACGTGGCCGCGGGCGAGGCGAAGGTCGACCGCGTGGCCTCGAATCGGCACATTTTCGGCCCCGACGGCCGCGTGATCTCCCAGCGCGGCAGCGGCTCGCGGAACCCGGAGCATCAGGAGTTGCCCGAAGGGCTGATCGACCCGATGCTGAAGACCGTGGCCTTCTACCAGGGCGAGCGGAAGCTGGCCGCCTGCCACTACTACGCGTGCCATCCGATGAGCTACTACGGCGACGGCCGCGTCAGTGCCGACTTCTGTGGCCTTGCCCGCAAACAGCGGCAGACCGACGAGCCCGAATGCACGCACGTGTACTTCAACGGCTGCGGCGGGAACATCGGCGCCGGGAAGTACAACGACGGCTCGAAGGAGATGCGGCCCGTGCTGACCGCGCGCATGGTCGATGCCATGCTGCGTTCCGAGGCCGGCCTGCGGCCCGAGCCGGTCCGATCCATCGGATGGGCCACGCACGACATCCTCCCACCGCCGAGGCCGGAACTGGACGAGGCGGCCATCATGAAGCAGATCGAAGACCCCGAACGGCCCGTGGTGCAGCGCAACCGCCCGTCCTACATCGTCGCGTGGCTGCGGCGTTACCGGAAGCAGATTCCGATCACGCTCAGCGCCCTGCACGTCAACCGCATCTCCGTACTGCACTTGCCCGGCGAGAGTTTCGTCGAGTATCAGTTGCGGGCGCAGGCGATGGGCAAAGGTCGCTTCGTAGCGTGTGCGGCCTACGGCGACGGCGGCCCGTGGTACATCCCAACCGCCGAAGCCTACCCGCGCGGCGGCTACGAACCCGGCGTCGCCTGGTGCGACCCCCAGATCGACGGACTGCTCACCGCCGGGATCGCCAGCCTGCTCGAACAGGCCCCCGGCTAACCCGGATTATTCATGACGATGTAGGGTGGTGACCAGCAAGCCAAGACCCTGGTGGGCCTTCGGTCGCTTGGCCGGGCCTGCTTCCGGCTCACGGCGTGCAAACCACGTCGGGCATGGCTTGCGCAGGCCCACCAAGGACTTACGCGACCTTGTCCCACCCTACGTGAATAATCCGGGCTAACGCGGGTTATCCGCTGCCGCGGCAGGCAATTGAGGTGGCAAGCTCCCTCTGAGCGCGCCCTAAGACATGAACTCCAGCGAGCGGCTGGAATAATCCGGGCCGACCCCTAAGAAAAGGGTTGGTGGATCGTTGACTTATTGAGGGGAACGAGTCCGGGAGAGCGAGTTGCATGGAGAACGCACAGTGGATCGGTTCCCTGGTGGCCCGGTACGAGCGCCCGCTGTGCCGGTATGCCTTCAGCCTGACCGGCTCGGCCACCCTTGCCCAGGACGCCGTGCAGGAAACATTCCTGCGGCTGTGCAAAGCGAATCGTGCGAAGGTGGAGGGCCACGAGGCTGCCTGGCTGTTCCGGGTGTGCCGGTCCCGGGTATTCGACATCGAGCGAAAGGAGAAGCCCGTGAAATCGCTGACCGCTTCCCATGCCGCGGGCCTCGCGGCGCCCGACCCCGCCGGCGCCGAGGCGGCGCACCGGGCCGAAGAGGAACACTTGCTCCTGCGACTGATGGCCCGATTGCCCGCCCGCCAGGCCGAGGCCATCCGGTTGAAGTTCCAGCAGCGCCTCAGCTACCGCGACATCGCCCGAGTCATGGACGTGTCGGAAAGCAACGTGGGCTATTTGATCCACGTGGGCATCAAGAGCCTGCGCGACCACGCGCGGGGTGCAGAAACCGACTCCCCCTTGGAGTTCACGCCATAGCGTGTGACCGAATGTTGGAGTTCACGCTTTAGCGTGCAAGATCAGCGCTGGCGTAATCCAGCACGCTGAAGCGTGAACTCCAACCAAATGCACAAGGAGCCATATCATGAGCTTCAATGCCGACGATCCGAAGTATACCGCGTACGTACTGAACGAACTCAGCGAGCAGCAGCGGGCCGAGGTCCGGGAGGAAATCCGGCAGAACCCCGAGGTCCGCAAACTGGTGAAGGAAATCCACGCCATTGCCGGCCAGCTCCAGCACGCGCTGCGAGACGAGCCTGCCCCCAAGCTCGACTCCGCCCGGCGGAAGGCCATTCTCGACCAATCGAGGCAGCCGCCCGCGGCCGGGAGTAGGCGTTTTTCCCGGTGGGTGCTTGTTTCCGTCTCGATGGCCGTCGCGCTTCACCTGGTGGTAGCAACGGTGCTGTGGCATCGTTCAGCGCGTGAGCCCGATTGGGTGTTCGGCTGTCCGGACCTTTGGGAGCAGGAGACCGATGTGCAAGTCCCGCCGGCGGAAGACGACGCTGATTACGTGGTGGCGTTGAATGAGGATGTCGATATGGATGCTTCCCAGATGTCTATCGATGTCGCCCTCGATTCGACGTTGGGATACGTCCCCACGCCAAGCGGGCCGAGCGCGCCGCCAACAGCCCTGCTTAGCGAATTCAGAGTCGGTGCAACGCGGAGCAGTGATATGCTGTCGCAACTCGGGGGTGCCGAGGGGGGAGTGTATGGCGCACGAAGCAGCACTGTTCGCAGAGCGACGGCGGATTCGCAAATCCAGCCACACGGCGAATCGCCCGACTCCCCGGCCCAACCCTTCCTCAGCCCCAGCCTCGACGACTTCCCCGAACTGCGCGACAACAAGTTCCTGCGCGTGGCGGACCATCCGCTGTCGACCTTCTCGATCGACGTCGATACGGCGTCGTACGCCGTCGTGCGGCAGTTCCTGGGCCAGGGGCGCATCCCGCCGAAAGACGCCGTGCGGGTGGAGGAGTTGATCAACTACTTTCCGTACGACCTCGATCCGCCCGAGGGGAGCATCCCGTTCGCCGCGCACCTCGATATGACCTCGGCCCCGTGGAACCCGGACCACCGGCTGGTGCGAATCGCACTGAAAGGCCGCACCGTCGCCCACGAGGTCCGACCGCCGCTGAACCTCGTGTTCCTGATCGACGTGTCCGGCTCGATGAGCCCGCCCAACCGGCTGCCGCTGGTCGTCCGGTCGATGCAGGCGCTGGCGAAGCAGCTCGACGCACGCGACCACGTGGCCATCGTTGTGTACGCCGGATCGAGCGGGCTGGTGCTGCCCCCGACGCGCGGCGACAATACCCAGGTGATCCTCGACGCCCTCGACCGCCTCCGCGCCGGAGGCAGCACGGCCGGCGGCGCAGGCATCCAACTCGCCTACCAGACCGCGCAGGAGCATTTCGACCCCGAGGCCATGAACCGGGTCATCCTGTGCACCGACGGCGACTTCAACGTCGGCATCACCCAGCGCGGCGACCTCGAACGCCTGATCGAGGAAAAGGCCAAGTCCCGCGTTTTCCTCACCGTGCTCGGGTTCGGCATGGGCAACTACAAGGACTCGACGCTGGAACTCCTCTCGAACAAGGGGAATGGCAACTACGCCTACATCGACGACTTCAACGAAGCCCGCAAGGTGCTGGTCGACCAGATGCTCGGCACGCTGGTGACCATTGCGAAGGACGTGAAGATTCAGGTCGAGTTCAACCCCGCCCACGTGGCCGGGTACCGCCTCGTCGGGTACGAAAACCGGATGCTGCGCAAGGAGGACTTCCACGACGACCGGGTGGACGCAGGCGACATCGGGGCGGGCCACACGGTCACGGCGTTCTACGAGCTGATTCCCGCCGGCCGCCCGGTTTCTGACGCCCCGGCCGTCGACGAACTGCGGTACCAGGCCGCGAAGCCTGACCCGGCGGCGGCCCACTCGGCGGAACTGCTCACTGTCAAGCTGCGTTACAAGGAGCCCGATGGCGACGTATCCAGCCGGCTCGACTTCCCGCTCGGCGCCGACGCGGCAGCGCCGCTCGACGAGACCCCGCCCGATTTCCGCTTTGCCGCCGCGGTAGCCGCCTTCGGCCAACTGCTGCGCGAGAATGAGCACGTGCGCGGCTTCACCTACGACGACGTCCTGGCTCTGGCCACCCCGGCCGTCGGCGAAGACCCCTTCGGTTACCGCGCCGAGTTCCTCCGCCTGGTGCGCAACGCCTGCGCCGCCGCCCACCGCTGAGGGGAGCCCTGAGCCGGCGGTTTCCTGACCGGTCGCGCCAGGGGGGCAATGGGCTCTACCCAATCGGCCGGACGCTCCGCCGGTGCGAGTCGCGACCTGAGACGGAAGTCGGGGCCAGGCCTGCTTCTCGCACGTGGCGCCAGTTCCATGACAAGTCCGGTGCAATCAGGGCTCGGACGCGTCCGGGGTGCGCAGCGACCGAGGTACGAGGGCCAGCGAGGCCTGGATCGGGTAGGGGCAGTCGCACATCGCGCTCCCCTCCGGAACCAGCACGAGACCGCCGGCGGCGATGAAGTTGACGTGGCAGCTCGGCCGTAGTCCGTCGAACCAGGCCAGTCCCTCCCGGCCGCGCAGGTCGTAGAACCCCAGCGGCGCGATGCGAAATAGGACAGTGTTTGCGGAGGCGACGGCCGGTCCGCAATGCCCGTAGCCCCGCCAAATCTGCCACGGCTCCTCCTCCCCGGTCTCCGGATTCGGTTGCATGTGCTGTCGCCCGGTCCGCAGGTCATGGGCCCAAGGCTCGGCGAAGATTCTTTCGCCGATGAGGATCGGCCGGCTGCGATAGCCCTTGAAGCCCGACCAGAGCAGCCGGCCGTCTGCGGCGTCCAACGCGATAAGGCTGCGGCGGCTGAACCGGCCCGCCTGCCATTCCTGCATGAAGTGCCCATTCCACGGCGAGCCGCACAGCAGCACGACGCCGTGGCGGGCAATGACGTTCACTTCGCCACCGGCCGCTGCGTTGCCTTTCGGGTGGACGACGCACTCGGTAACATCGATCGGCCGAGTCCAGCGGACCACCCCACTGCGCGCGTCGGCGGCGACGACGCGGCGCACGTCCGGCGGAATCGGTTCGCCGCGCCGGCCGGTCGGCGGCTGGCCGGTCGGCGGCGGGCTGGGCGGCTCGCCGGCCTCGGCAAACTCGTCGCGCGCGCCGATGCGCTCCTCATCGGTCACCTGGCCATCGACGTAGAAGACCGTACCGCCGTCGATGGCAATCGCGGTGTGCATGATCGCCAAGCCCTCTTGAATCCAGCGCACCGTGCCGCTTTCGACGTCGAGTGCGAAGACGGCCTCGCTGGTGTGGCCCGTGAACTCCGGCCAGTGGCGCGGTGGCGCGGCGCGGTCGGTCCGGCTGCCGAAGAGGGTGTCGCCCTGCACCGCGATCCACCCCCACCGGCGCTGCTCGCCGTCCTCGCGCGCCGGAAGCTCGTACGTCGCAAGCGTCTCGCCGGTGGCCGGGTCCAATCGCAGCGTCCGGTCGTCCAGCGCGATGAAGAGCCCGCCCGGCGACAGGGCCAGATTGCCGCCCATCAGATGCACGTGTGTACGCCCGCCCGGGGACAACTCCCGGCGCCAGAGTTCAAGGCCGTTGTACGCGTCGACGGCAATCAGGACGTTATGACCGGCTACGAACAGCCGGCCTCCGGCTGAAAGGGGCGCCATCCCGCGCGCATGGCGGTCGATCATGTCGGCCGGCCCCGGATCGCCGAACCAGAGCGCCCCGAGCGGCAGCGCCGTCTGCCGGTCGCCGCTGCCGCCGGTGTTCCCGGCGTCGGCATAGAGGTGCGTCCATTCCCCCTCGCCGTCGAGCGGGCCGCGCCGGACGATGGTCCACTCCCCGTCCCGCCGGACCTCGAAGCCCGGCGCCGGCCAGGTGTTTGGACCGCCGGCCGGCCCCGCAAGCCAGGCCACACCGCCGTGCGGCCGCAGAACGCGGCGCACCCCATCCGCCGCAGTCGCCGCGCCGGCGAGGCCCCTCCGCCAGATGACCAGATTCGCGAAGTAGGGCGGGTGGGAAAGGGGACGGCCGTCGTTGTGCTCCACGCGGACGCGCGAGCCGTGGAGGCCGGCCGCCGTCAGTGCATTGCGGGCGCGCCGCGCGCTCGCGGCGTCCGGCTCGACGACGTACATGTGCAACTCGGTGGCCTGCGCGAGCGCCCAGGCCAAGCGGCCCTCGTCGGAATCAACCAGCAGGGCGAAACCCCGGTCGATGTTGCTCTCCGCGACAACGCGGTCGGCCAACGCGAGTTGAGCCTGCAATCGCGCATCGTCGGCGTAGGGACGGCGCCGGACCGGCGGCGCGGTGTGGCGGACCGGCGGACCCGCGCCGGCCACGTCACCCGGCGCGAAGGCGGCGACCGCTCCGGTTGTGGTCGCGACGACAAGCCGGCCTTCGGCAACGGCCAGGTCGCGCGCGGTCCCGGGGACCGCCCCTTGCCAGCGCAACGCGCCGGAGCCGGCATCGTAGGCCAGGACCCGGCCCTCGCCACCGGCGAACAGGAGGCTTCCGGCCAAGATCAACGCTGCGTTCGCGTCGCACGGCACGCGCCAGCGGCAGAGGACGTCGAGCGCTGCCTCGTGCGCACGCTCGGCCGCGGCGACGGTCTCGGCCTGAGGGCGGTACCGTTCGACCTCCTGCGTCCTGCGCTGGTGGAGCGCCGTGCCGGGCTCGAGTGTCTCGAGAACGGCGGCCGCCTGCCGGTATGCACGCAGTGCGTTGCGCTGGTCCCAGCGTACACGACGGAGTGCATCGGCCGCCTGCGCAGCCTCGGTCATGCGGTCGATCGGCAGCGCGATCAACTCGCGGTCCGTGCTCACGTAGGCCGTACCGCCGGCGACGACGGCCCGCCCGGCCTCGAACCACTCGAAGGCGGACGGCCCGTGGATCGGGCGGTTCCAGCGATCGCGGCCTACCGCGTCCAGATCGTAACCCGTGAGGACCCCCGAGCCGTTCAGCAGCAGGTTGCCGGCCAGCATCGCCTCCGAGCCGCCGGCCAGCCCCCGGCCGCCGCCCAGCCGGAACGGCCTTCTGCCGTCTGCCCGATCGAACACGGCCGGCGTCGTGCGGCCCGAGGGCAGGATCAGGCGTTGCGGGTCGGCCAGCAGGTAACCCTGCGGACTCAGATCGGCCCCGTCCGCCGCGTCCTCATTGATCCAACGAGACCTTCCGGTCTCGGCGCAGAGCGCGTACAGCCGCACACCCTCCGACGGAAACAGACCGGAGCCGAAATAGGCGGTGCCGTCCTGGACCAGCACTCCCGTGCGGATGGGCCAGACCGACATCACGCGGCCATGCCCGATGACGCGATCGCGGGCCGGCGCGGCGTTGAACGTCCAGGCGACCCGCCCGTCGCCGGCGTGCAGCGCGTGTACGGTTCCGGCGTCGTCCCCAAAGTACACCCGCTCCTCAGCCAGCGTGGGCCCCAGCCGCGCGGGAGCGCCGGTTGCGTACGACCAGCGCAGCGTTCCGGACGCGGCGTCGAGAGCGGCCAGCCGCTCTTCGCCGGACAGGTTGAAGAAGACCATTCCCGCGCCGACGGCGAGCGCCGGCGCATCGTCGTAGGCCGCCTTCCGCCGCCGCTCGATGCCGTACTCCCACACTTCGCCGCGTGCCGGTTCGGCCCAGCCCCGCGCCGGCGCGGTCCCGGCCTCGAACAGCCACTGCGGCGTCAGCGGCAAGGTAAGCTCCTCCTGCGTAATGCTGCTGCGCGCCGCGTCGTGGCGGTACGTCGGCCACGACGCCCCACTCGCGACCGCACCCGCCGCCAAACATGCTCCGGCGGTCCATGCGTAAATCCACCACTCCCTTCGTCTCATCGCGCGCCTCCATCCGGAAAGAAGTGCGACGGTGACCGTGCGCATAAACCGATATTATCGCGCCGCTTGCCGACTGCCAAGTGCTTGCGGGTGGGAAGTATTCCGGAGACACCGAACTCCGGAAGCGCGTCAACGCGACAACATCAGACAGCAGCGATGGCGAAACAGGCGCCGCAGATGGACTTGACAAGCACGACCAGGACACCCAATTCCCGAATCACTTTTCCCCAAGAAAAACCTGCCGCGCACCTTGATGCGGCGAGCGGTCGGTGATACAGTGAATTGTCTGCCAGAGCTTTCGCCCGCCACAAACCTCTGTTCCGGAGACACACAAATGAATTCGCCTGCATGCAGCAACCCCTTGAGCCCTCAGCGCCATTTTCCGCCAGCCCCCGCGCTGGTGGTGGTAGCCGCGGTGTGCCTGGCCTTTACCCCGGCGTCGTTAGCCGCTGGAAAGGTGGTACGCGAGTCGGCTCGAGCGATCCCATTGGCCTATGACGTCGACGTGGTCGTGGTGGGCGGTTCCTCGGCGGGGGTCGCGGCCGCGGTAGCAGCGGCCGAACAGGGGGCCAAGGTCTTCCTGGCCGCGCCGCGCCCGTATTTGGGCGAGGACATCTGTGCCACCTATCGCCTTTGGCTGGAACCCGACGAGCAGCCGAGCGACCCGCTGGCGAAGGAACTTTACCACGTGCCGCCGGTACTGAAGGGGATTCGCTACACGTACCAGGCCGACCAGCCTTCGGTCGGCAAGCACGTCGACACCGACCCACCCAGTATGCTCGCCGACGGCAAGTGGGGCACGGCCTTCACCCAGAGCGTTCAATACGACGACGACACGACGATCTCGATCGACCTGGGCAAGCAGGAGGAGATCGGAAAGCTTCACGTCATGTTCTACCAGGGCCCCGGTTCGTTCGAGGTCGAGAGCATGACGTTCGAGGCCAGCGACGACGGCCGGCAGTGGACGCCGCTGGCGGTGATCGAAAACGACCAACTCGGCAAGGGATCGTTCGTCGAGACGGCTATCCATCTCACCCGCGAGGTCCGCGCCAGCGCCCGGTACCTGAGGTGTTTGGCCAAGAAGACGGCGCGGGCCCCGCGTATGCTGCTCGGTGAGATTCTTGTGGAGCGTGCGGGCGCTGATGAGGCTCCCGGCGGAATGCATGCGACGACGCCCATGCAGGTGAAGCGTTCTCTCGACCAGGCGCTGCTCGACGCGGGCGTTTCGTTCCTGTACGGCTGCTACCCAACCGAGCTGCTGCGCGATGCCAACGGGGAACTGGCCGGTATCGTCATGGCGAACCGTGCCGGTCGACAGGCGGTCAAGGCCAAGGTGATCATCGACGCGACCGATCGTGCTTGGGTTGCCCGCATGAGCGGCGCCCGCTTCGCGCCATACCCGGCGGGTCCGCAAGAGTTCAAGCGGATCGTGGTGGGCGGTCTTCCGCGGAGCGGGCCGGGGGTCGCGTCGCGCAGGGTCCGCTTGCTTCACGCGATTGGCGGGAAATCGCCCATTCAGTTCGGGACGGGCACGTGGGCAACGAAATACAACGTGCCGATGACCAAATCGTACTCCGAATTGATCGAGTATACGCTGACCATCCCGATGCGCGACGGTTCGTTCGCCTCATTCGCCGAGGCGGAGCAAGTGGCCCGCGACCGCACGTTCCACCCGGAGCAGGTTGAAGAGTCGGAGGTGCTCCTTCAGGTTCCGCCCGACCCGATGGAGGGCGAGGTTCGCCAGTCCGGGGCGTGGCCGGGTGCGGCGACGGTCGATCTGGGCGCCTTACGCCCGAAAGGCGTCGCCCGGCTGCTGGTGCTGGGCGGCTGCGCCGATGTTTCGCGCGAGGCGGCGGCCGAATTAATCCGCCCGCTGGAACAGATACGCGTGGGACGACGCATTGGCGAGGCCGCGGCCGCCGAGGCCAAGTCCGTTGCGGCCCTGGCCGGCGTCCACTTGCCTGGAGTAGCTTCGACCTCCGCCGTACCCGGCGAGGTGGGCGAACCGTTGGCCGGCCTGCGGCCGACGCAGCAAGAGGCGCCGACGATTCCGGCCGAAGCACGAGATCTTCCCGTCATCGGCCAGTACGACGTGGTGGTGGTCGGAGGCGGAACCGGCGGCGCGCCGGCCGGAATCGGCGCCGCGCGCGAAGGGGCCAAGACCCTGGTGGTCGAGTATCTGCATGGCCTCGGCGGAGTGGGCACGACCGGCTTGATCGGCATCTACTGCGCCGGCTACCGCGAGGGTTTCACCGCGGAAACGGAGGCCGGGATCGCCAAGATCGGCGCCCCGTCCTACATCATCGGCAAGAAGGAGTGGTGGCGCAGCGAGATCCGCAAGGCGCAGGGCGACATCTGGTTCGGCACGCTGGGCTGCGGCGCGCTGGTCGAAGACGGCCGGGTCACCGGCGCGATTATCGTCACGCCGCAAGGCCGAGGCGTGGTGCTCGCCCGGACCGTCGTCGACGGCACCGGCCATGCCGACGTGGCGGCCGCGGCCGGCGCCGAGTGCATGTACACGTGCAGTGAGCACATCGCCCTACAGGGAGCAGGCTTGCCGCAAAGCGAACCGGGCGCCTCGTACATCAACACCGACTGGACCTTCATCGACGAGTCGGACATGATCGACGTGTGGAGCGCGAAGGTGGTCGCCAAGCAGCGATATCCGGACGCGTACGACATGGGCCAACTGGTCGACACGCGCGAGCGGCGGCGGGTCGTCGGCGACTATGTGCTCACTCCGCTGGATATCGTTACCCAGCGAACGTTTCCCGATACGGTGGGCATCAGCAACGGAGGGAAGCTCGACAAACACGGCTACACGGTCCACCCCTTCTACATGATCAACAACTGGCACGGCGGAATGACTTACACGCCGTACCGCTGCCTCCTGCCGAAGGGGCTCGACGGAATCCTGGTGATCGGCATCGGGCTGAGCGCGCACGTCGACGCCATTCCGTCCGTCCGCATGCAGCCGGGCGTGCAAAACCTCGGCTACGCGGCCGGGGTGGCCGCGGCCATGGCAGCCAAGGGCGGCACGCCGACGCGCCGGATCGACCTGGCGCAGCTCCGAAAGCACCTCGTCGCCATCGGCTGCCTCACCCCCGAGGTGCTCGAGCACGGCGACTCGTTCCCACTGCCCGACGCCCGGGTCGAAGCGGCCGTTCGGAAGCTGGCCGAGAAGGACTACTCCGGGCTGGGCGTCATCATGGCATCGGAGGAGCGTTCCATTCCGCTGATGCAGGCGGCCTACCGAAGCGGGGCCACGTCGCCCGAGGGCAAGCTGCGATGCGCCCACGTGCTGGGCATGATGGGCGACGCAACGGGCATTGAGACGCTCATTGCCAAGGTCCGGGAAGCCGAAGAGTTCGACGAGGAACGCATCGACCGGTACTTCCCCTGGGTCACGTGGCTCGACAGCTACATCATCGCCCTGGGACGGACGCGCGACCCGAGGGCACTGGAACCTTTGCTCGAGAAGCTGGCAATGCTGGGCGAGGGCGCCGGGAATCGCGTCTCGCACTATCGCGCGCTGGCTCTGGCCTTCGAGGCGCTTGGCGATCCGGCGGCCGCCCTGCCGCTGGGCGAGGCAATGAAGAAACTCGGTATCACCGGGACGGCCGTGACCGAGATAGAGGGACTGACCGCTGCCGCCCGCGGTAGGACGGGACAGCGCGACCTGGCGATGGCGCGCGTTCTCTTCCGCCTGGGCGACCACGAGGAGATCGGCCGGTCGATCCTGGAACAATATGCCCACGACGTCCGAGGTCATTATGTGCGGCACGCCCGAGCAGTCCTGGAGAAGGGCCCCGACCTGCGGGAGTAAGCCCGCGACGAACCACTCTTCCCAACCCGCTGCACAACGGTCCGATCCTCATGCGGCGTTAGGGTTGAGGTCTTTCGTGCGCGGGTGGGTGCCAAAATGACAGGAGTCGCCCCGGGGTGCAGTTCCGGCACGGCTCCGGAACGCCGCCTTTTCCTGAGCCGGCGCAAAACACCCCGTAAGCACTTGCCGACCCCGTTACGCCGCTCAGCGCAGCCACCGCATAGCAACGGCTTTTCCTCACCCTCTTCTGACGAAAAAAGCCTTGCGTAACTCTCGGCTACGCAAGGCTTTACAGTCGGGGCGACAGGACTTGAACCTGCGACCTTCTGACCCCCAGTCAGACGCGCTAGCCAGACTGCGCCACGCCCCGGTAAGCTAGCGACCGTTGAAGGCCGACAGCCAAACCCTTACTATGCCAGATTTCGCCGAGCGGTGCAACCCGGGCTGGCGAGAAGGTGGAAAGGGGGCACCGGCAGCACCGCAGGGTTGCAGGAAGCCGGTGTTGTAGTAAGATTTGCGTATCCTCTCCGAAAGGACACGAGAATATGGAGGCGTTTGCAGATCGGCTGGCGGCGGCGGTGCAGCGGTGTGGGAATCCGGTGATGGTGGGCCTCGACCCGCGGATCGGACAGATCCCCGACCCGATCCTCCCTGAACGCGGAACTCCGGACCTCGAGCGCCGCGCGGCGGCATACCAATCGTTCTGCCGGGGTGTGATCGACGTGATCGCGCCGCTGGTGCCGGTGGTGAAGCCGCAGGCTGCGTTCTTTGAGCAGCTTGGCCCGCCGGGCATGGCGGCCCTGGCCGAGGTGATCCGCTATGCCACGGATCGCGGGCTGCTGGTGGTGTTTGATGGGAAACGCAATGATATCGGCTCAACCGCCGAGGCCTACGCCGCCGGTATTCTCGGGCCGGGGGGCCAGAGCCCCTGGGCGGCCGACGCGGTTACCGTCAGCCCGTACCTCGGCGGCGATAGCCTGGAACCGTTTGTTGCAATCGCAAAGGACCGGAGGGCCGGCGTGTTCGTGCTGGTGAAGACATCGAATCCCGGTGGCGGCATGTTCCAAGACCTGGTGTGCGACGGGCGGCCGCTGTACCGGTACGTCGCGGCCGAAGTGGAACGCCTCGCGGCCGATACGGCCGGCAGCTGCGGTTACGGTGCGGTGGGGGCCGTGGTGGGCGCCACCTATCCGGAGCAGTTGGCGGAACTGCGCGCCGCGATGCCGCACGCGTGGCTGCTGGTGCCCGGCTACGGCGCCCAGGGGGCGGGGGCTGCCGACGTGGCCGGCGCGTTCGATTCGCAGGGGCTCGGAGCGATAGTGAACAATTCCCGGGGTATCCTCTTCGCGCACGCCCGGCCGCCGTATGCTGAAAAATACGGACCTTCGCGGTGGCAACGGGCGGTCGAAGCCGCCACCCGCGACATGATCGACCAGCTTCGCGAAGCTACGCCGGCCGGGAAGCTGCCGCTGCCGAAAATGTGAGACCGCGTATTTCGCGGAAGACGTTTGAGTGATTGAAGCATTCAATAGGGGAGAACGCCATCATGCAGAAGAAAGAACCAGCGTCGGATTTCCGTTATGCCACGGGGGAAGCTCGCGTGCCATGGACGGCCGTGGGCGAAAGCGTGCGGGAAGAAGAAATCATGGCCATGATGGAGTTTCTCATCCAGCCGCGGTCCGGCAAGAAGGCCGAATACAAAGACCGGCTGCGCCGCCTGCGCAATGAACTGGCCTCGCTCGGCGAAGTGAGCCAGCCGGCGGGCAAGCTTACCCTGGGCGGCAAGGTCGAGGAACTGGAAAACCGCGTCGCGAAAATGCTTGGGGTAAAGCACGCGGTGTTCTTGAACAACGCCACAGCGGGTTTCGAGATCGCTTTGAAGTTTGCCGGCCTCCAACCCGGCGACGAAGTCATCGCGCCGGCCATCACGTTCATCGCCACCATCGCCTACCCGCTCAGCATCGGCGCGAAAGTCGTCCTGGCCGACGTCGATCCGCGCACCATCAACATGGATCCTGCCGACGTCCGACGCAAGATCACAAAGAAGACAAAGGCCATCATTCCGGTACACATCGGGGGCTACCCGGTGGACATGGACCCCATCATGAGTCTCGCGAAGAGGCACGACCTCACCGTCATTGAGGACGCTGCGCACTCCTTCGGCGCAACGTACAAGGGCAAGATGACCGGCGGCATCGGGCACTTCGGCGCGTTCAGTTTTCACGAGGTGAAGAATATCAACTCGCTGGGAGAAGGCGGCATCCTCGTATCGAACAGCAGCAAGTACGGGCCCGAGCTTCGCCGCGCGCGGTTCCTCGGACTCGACCTGACCCGGCAAATCGAAAACTGGCTGTACGACGTTCCGGCGTTCGAAGGCAAGGCCGGGTACTTCGCCACAGGCAACTACTCCGTGACCGAGGTGCAGGCGGTGTGCCTGTTGTCGCAACTGAAGCGGTTGAACTCCATCATCGCGAAACGGCGCAAGGCCGCGCGGTACCTCAACCACCGATTCAAGAATGTCGAAGGCCTCGTACCGCCGCCCATCGACGATGACGGCATAAAGAGCACGCACCACCTGTATCTGCTCCAGGTCGACCCGAAAAAGGCCGGCGCCGACGTGCAGACGTTCAAGAAGAAACTGCAGGCCCGCGGCCTCACGCAAATACCCCACTTCGCGCCGCTGTACAAGTTCAGCATCATGCGGCAACTCGGCTACGACACCGAAACGATGCAGGAAGGCTGCCCCGTCGCCGAGGAAGTGTTTCAGCGCAGGTTTACCCATCTGCCGCTCTACGAGTTGCAGGAAGATCAACTTGCCTACATGGCCGACGCGGTCATCGACTCCGTGAACGAGATGAAACGGGAAGCGGGGCTCGAAGCGAGTTGACAGTTGCTTCTTTCTCGCGGTCACTCGTCGGCGGTGCGGAGCCAGGGAAGGATGGCTGGCGTGTGAGGGGCGATTTCTTCGGGGGTGAAGAAAATGTCGATCTCGCGCTGTGCCGACTCTGGACCATCGGAGGCATGAATAAGGTTCATCTGCCGACTGCTGCTGAAGTCGCCCCGAATGGTGCCGGGCTCCGCGTCTCGACCATTAGTCGTGCCGGCCAATTTGCGGGCAACGGCGATCGCCTCCGGCCCTTCGACGACCATGGCCATCACCGGGCCGCCGGTGATGAATGCCTCCAGGCCGGGGTAGAAGTCCTTGTTGACATGCTCGGCATAATGGCGACGGGCCAGTTCGGGCGTAACGCGCATAAGCTTCAGCGCGGCGATGATGAGCCCCTTATCCTCAAATCGGGCGATGATCCGCCCGGCAAGCCGCCGCTCCATGCAATCAGGCTTCAGCAGTATGAGTGTTCGTTCCAAAGCGATTTCTCCCAAGTTTGGTCACGGAATGCGCACCCGTAGCTTACCCCGAAGCAGCGTGCTTGGATAGAGGGTATCGCGCCAGACGATGCCGCCTCGACGCCAGCCGACCCAGGTGGTCCGCAGAAGCAGATACGCACTGACCACCGCAACCACCGGCAGGAGCAGCCCGGGAATCACCCGGCGGCGGCTCCAGCGGCTCACGACGGCGATCGACCCGGCGGCAGCGGCAAGCAGAACAACCGCCGCAGGCTGCAAGCCGGGAATACCGTACGGCGGCGGCAGCCAGGCCGCGACGGGAACAACCACCGGCGCGAGTTCCACCAGCGGAGCAAGCACCGAAATCAGCAACATGCGAACGACGCTGCAGTGCCCCACGGATGCAAACGCCTTCTCCACTCCCCGCGCCGCGTCGCCGAAAGTCGGATACCACTCCACGCACATCAGCCCGCTCGCGTTTGCCAGCGCGCTCCGGCCGCCATGCCGTTTCATCATCAGGCCCAAGCCCATATCGTCGGCCACCTCCAACCGCAGCCACTCGAAGCCGGGTGTCCGGTCGAAAGCCGTGCGCCGGACGAGGTTGAAGGCCCCGACGCCCGCGAAGGCCCGCGACTTAGGATCCTCGACCGCCCAAAGTCGCAGGCCGACAACAAACGCCCGCAGGAAAGCCTGGATCATGGCGTCGACCAGCACGTTCGGCGCGACAAGGTCGGGTAGATCGGAAGAGCGTC
>JAVEUP010000021.1:0-66687 GCA_034005525.1 Thermoguttaceae bacterium
ATGGCGTGATATCCACGGTCGCCCATCCCACGTACAATTGCCCGGCCGGCAACTCGTCCGCAGCCGCAAGGCCGGCGGCACCGCAGGCGGCCGTAACCGATAAAATTACCAGGACTCCGGATCGAGACGTGCGCATCGCATGGCTCCTATTTCGAGAGTGACGTGTGTAAACCAACAAAGAATGCGCGACCTCGGCGGCACTCCTTATATTTCCGTGACCGTTCACGGGGCGGCGCAGGCAGTTTTCTCGCTCCATGCGAAGGGGACAGTCCCATTTTCGCGGCGGAAACGGAGGATCATTGGGCAAAAACGCCCTATGTTCCGCGAAAATTGGGACAGTTCCCCCGTGAACGCTTACCTATTTCCACAGTTCCTGAATGATTTCTACCGTCTTGTCGACCAGCATCTGCCCGCCTTCCGGACCGATGATGTTGCTCTGCGGCACGGCCGAGTAATGCCCACCGGCCAGGGCTCGCTCGGTGGGCAAGTAGCTGCCAAAGCCCGACATCTGGACGATGAACGTTTGCGTCGCTTGGGACCGGGCCTTGATTCGGATGCCGTATTCGCAGAACAGTTCGAATGGATTGGTGCAAACGACAAGGTCGCCGAGTCGGACGACGTGAATCTCAACCGGGTAGGTCGCGCCGGGGTCCTTCTGTAATTGCTCGTAGCGTCGGACCACGCCGTGGTGCCAATTCTGGGCCATGAAGGCGACTCGCGAGGCACAGGATGGATCCTTCTCAACCTGCGCCAAGACGTTGTTGTAAGCCGCCAGGGCCTCCTGGTATTGAGCTTCGGAGATCTTCGATATCGGCAACTGAAGCGTGACGGCCGCATGCTTCAGAACAGGGTCGCCAATCTTCTCCTTCTGGACGGCGTCGAATGTCTGGCTGACGGAAAGATCGATTCGCCGGGCCAACTCCTGCATTTCGTTGATCCCGCGCAGGGCCCGCATCCGCGCGTTGGCGGCCTTGTGTACGAGCGGGCGAGGCGACATGTCGCCCGCCGCGGAACTCCATCCCAGGACGACCGTATCCTCGCCGTAGCGAGCCTTCAGACAGTCTCGAACCGGAAGCCAGTAGTCGGCATTGATGGCCGACTGTCCCTCGACCACCTGCGACGGGCAGGCGACGTTGACGATAATTGCCTTGAGCTTGTCCTGCTGATCGAAGAAGAAGATGGTGCCGACGTCATCGTCGTCCATGCCTTCGAGGCAAACGAAGTCCGCCTGATTCGTGTTGCCGTACATCCGGGCCGAACCGTTCGCGTAAACGACGCGGCGGCTGAAACCGATACTGTTGCGGTCGAGCCCATAAGACACCTTGCCCGGCGCGACGTTCTTCCAGGCGGCGACGATGCCATCGCTGATCTTGTCGGCCAGAAACGCGATGGTCTCTTCGACCGTCATGGTCTGTTCGTTGACCGGAATGCCCGGCGTTCCCGGCCGCAAGACCGGCGCGGTGTGCGTGTGCGTTGCCGTCAGGACGATATGGCTTGCGTCAATCGTGGCGTCTTTCGCCGCGACCGCGTCTCTGACCGCCTTGACGAAGACCTCGGGCAACTGCAAGAGGTCCAGGGAGACGAAGGTTGTCGTCACGTCGGCGGACCGGAGCGCGACCACATTGGCCGTCAGGGGCGTATCGGGCTTCGTGGAAAGGCGCAGGCCGAATTGCCCCCACAAAGCAACCGCTTTGGGCGGCGTAATATCGACCGACGCGGCGCCAACTTGCAGCTCCGCGCCGTACAGAAGAGCGGGCGTCAGAAGCAAGAGCAAGGGGCCCAGCAGTCGGGCGAAAGCGAACCGGAAAACAGTCGAAGAAGCAGTTGTTCTCATGAGAATCTCCCGTTGTAAGTGACGACCATGCTGATCGAACGTGGCGTATCCAAGGCGAGAAGGGCTACTCAAGCAGCCAACCCACGGCCTCGGCTTCCTTTTGCGAGGCGTCGCCCGTGAAGAGGACGAGGGCCTCTGGCCGCGACGCAACCCCATACGCCTTGGCGGCGACTGCCGGCTTTTCCGACTCGCCGGCGAGCCAGACCGGACGTGGCGCATTCAGCGCGATCAGGCCGGGCACATCGAGGTACTTCGCTCCGCCGGGCAGGAACATCGGGTGACGGTAATCCAACAAGTTGCCGAAACGAAAACCTTGCGTATCGGCTACAACGCGGTCGATTGCTTCGCCGGCCAGCGCGCCGGCGGCGACAACAATCGGACCGACGCCGCCCCAGCCGGCGAATGCAACGCTCTTCGGGTTCGGGCAGGGGCTAGCCCCCGGCTGTCGCAACGCCTGGACGATGGTCAGGACGTCGTGGGCTCGTTGTGCAAATAGCGCATGATTGTAGCCGAACGTGTACCCAGCGAACTCTCGCGGGTTCTCGACCACGCGAGTTTGCGTCACCGGTTCGCCACCCTGGAAGAGCAGATCGGCGCCCAAGACTGCGGCACCCGCTTGAAGCAGCGCGGCTACCCCCGGTTTGACGGCGCCGCCGGCATCTCGGAGCGATGCTTGGCCTTGATCATCGAGCCAAACAACCACCTTCCCGGTCCATTGCTTCGGGCAGAAGCACGCGACGTTCACCTCCTCGCCGTGCGTTGCGTTCAACAGCGTTCCGGTCTTCTCAACCCAGTCGCCACGATCGTGCTCGCTTGCAGGTTGCCACTGCACGTTGCCCGCATTGGCAAGGGTACGGCCGATGACTACCTCGACCGCCGGCCGGATGACGTTCTGAATGCCCTCGGGCGTTGCCGCCGCGTCGGCGATCTGCTGCTTGGCGTCCTGGGTGAACCAGGCCAATAGGCCGCGCTCGAAGTCGGGATCGGCTGCCTTGGGGGCAGGGTGCTGGGCGTCCCATACGCTCAACTGCTCGGGCGGCAGGGGTTCGAAGTCCGTCTCAATCACCGGCGAGGGGAAGCCGAGCTTGAAATGCTTGTTGAGGAAGGTGTAGAAAGCGGAGCGAGTCACGGCGTTGTAGTTGTGCGGGAAATGCTCGCCGCGTTTTAGGAAGATATTGTCCTTCTTGTCATACATCGCGTAGAGTTGTTGCAGCTCGGGAAAACCCTTCGTGGCCATTTCCCTCGTCCAATCATCCGCCGAGTTCATGCCCTGCGGCTTCGGGGCGAACAGGGCGGCAAACTCGACGTTACCCGTATCCACTCGCAGCAGGCTGGCGTTCTCGCAGGTACAGCCGCCTTGCATGGCCGTACTGACCATGACAACGGGGAAGGAAAGCCGGATGCGGTCGTCAACGGCGGCCAGCAGCATCGTTTGCGTTCCGCCGCCGCTTGCTCCCGTAACGGCAAGCCGCTCCGGATCAATCTCGGGCAGGCTGAGCAGGAAGTCGAGGCCGCGGACGGAGTTCAGCGTTTGCAGCCCCATGATATTCTGGCAGTGGGCCTCCGCCTGCGGGCTGTAGAGGCCCCAGTTCTCCGTGGTGTTCATTTCGGGGCGTTGCTTGGCGAACCCATGGACCAACTCGCGCGACAATTGAACGGAATCCGAGTCGCTCAGCATGTCCCATTGCCAGACCACGCAGCCCATCAGAGCGAGCTGCCGGCACTGCGCTTGGAAATTGCTGCGCCCGGCGCACAGGAAGCGTTCAGCGCCGTCGGCAATATCCTTGCGTACTCTTTCTTCCGGCTTCATCGACAGACGTGCGTCTTTCCAGTGCCCGTGCGCGAACATGACGCCGGGTGCCTTGGCCTGGATGCTCTTGGGACGGTATAGATTGCCGGTCACGAAGAGGCCGGGCGCGCTCTCGAAATAGACCTTTTCGACCGTGTATTCCCCGCAGTCAATCTTGCCGTGGATAACCGCATTGAGCGGCGTCTTCGTGGGCATGGGCCACAGGCCGGACGCAACCAGAATCCGCCGCCGCACGTACTCCTTCCGCTGATCCCACGCTTCGATGGATTCCGGCGGGCTGAAAGGGAAGTAGCCGTTGAGGTCCTTCGGCGGCTGAAGACGAACATCCTCGGCGGATGCCGTTAGCGAAACGCCCAACAGGACAACAAGAGCAATGATGACGTGTCTCATGGTTATGACCCTCACGTGGTTCATGGTTGTGGTTGGAAGTTCCCGCTTCTACAGTGTCCATCCCTTGCGGTATTCGCGGCGGATGAACGCGTCGGCTTCGGGACAGCCGACGGCCTTCAAGTTGGCGGCGTCCCAGGCAAGCTTCTTGCCGACGCGCAGGGCGACATTGCACAGCAGCGCGGCTTCGGTCAGGGCGCCCGAGTACTCGAAGTTGCAGGTCGTCGGCCCGCCGCTCTTGCAGGCTTCGGTCCACTCGCGATGGTGGCCGATGGAATCGGCAATAAACGGGTCGGGCCGCTTAAACTCCTTGAACCGGTCTTCGGGCAGCAGTTGGTGTCGGCCGTAGTCGGCAATCAGCATCCCTTCCGCCCCGAGGAACAGCACGGCACTGCCCCACTGCGGAACCTGCCGCTCCTTGACCAGCGCCGGGTACGCTCCGCCGTTGTACCAGGACAGTGCGACGGGCGGCTGCTCGCCGCGGGCCGGGTATTCTTGCCGAGCGATCGTCCAACGGGCAGCGCTTTCCGGATGAACCGGCCCTTCCGCTTCGACGGTGGTGGGATGGCGCAGGTCCAGCGCCCAGAACGCCAGGTCGCAGTAGTGGCAGAAGAAATCGCCGAGCGTTCCGTTCCCGAAGTTCCACCAGGAACGCCAGCGACCCGGCACGTAGGCCGTGTGATACGGCCGTTCGGCCGCCGGTCCCAGCCACAAGTCCCAATCGAGTGTGGGCGGTACCGGCGGCCGATCCGTCGGCGCGTCCGGCTGCTGCATGCCGGTGGGGGTGGGCGGCCCATTGAAGTTCGCGCCCAGCCAGACGTGCACCTCCCGCACCGGCCCAATGGCGCCGGACTTGACCAGTTCGACCGCCCGCCGGTAATTGGCGCCTGCGTGAATCTGGGTGCCCATCTGGGTGACAAGCTTCTTCTCGCGTGCGGCTTGGGCCATCATCCGCGCCTCGTAGACGCTGTGCGTCAGCGGCTTCTCGCAGTAGCAGTGCTTGCCCAGCTTCATCGCCATTACGCCCGCGGCGGCGTGGGTGTGGTCCGGCGTACCGATCACGACCGCGTCAATCTGGCCGTGCATCTCATCGAGCATCTTCCGGAAGTCTTTGTATCGCTTCGCCTGCGGGTACTGCTCGAACGTCTTGCCGGCGCGCTCGTCGTCAACGTCGCACAGCGCTACGATGTTCTCGTGAGCGGCGCCGTTCACGTCGGCTGCGCCCCGGCCGCCGATCCCGATTCCGGCAATGTTCAGTTTTTCGTTCGGCGAGTTGCTCTGCGCCCGGGTTGAAGTACCGGAGGTGGTCCAAACGCCCGCGGCCACGGCCGCGGTCCGGAGCATGTCACGGCGAGAAATTGGCATGGACATTGGAGGGCTCCTTGCAGGTTGGGGAATGACGACTGTAACATCGCAACAGTCATGGATTCGCCGGCACTTGCGTAGGCCGGCTACTACGACAACTATAGCCGCACCGTGTCGGGCACGCAATGGCTCACGCACATGAAGCGGGCCATCGAGTGCCGTCGGCCGGAGCGGGGCAAGAACCATCCCATTGCCGCTTGACACCCCGGAGGGCGGTGAAGACAATGGGGGCTTTCCCCGCCTGGAGCCGTTCCAGAGGCAAGAACGGCTTTCATTCTCGCCAAAACCCAGACTGCCATCAAGCAAGAAGCCGGGGCGCCGTAAACTCGCGGTGACTTGCGAAGAAGGAGGCCGACATGATTCGATCGCCGGCGGTTGCCTGCATATTCCTTTCGCTGCTTGTTCCCATGACATTCGGCGCCGATGAGCCTGAGATGTCGCTGCAAGCCGGCCACCTGCAAGCCAGGTTGTCGATGGCCGACGGCCGATTGTTGTCGCTTTCGGTCCGCGGGCATGAGCTTCTGGCCGCGCCCGGTCAACTCCTGCTGCAAGTCGACAAGCACGATCCGGTACCGTTGAACTCGAAGTGGACCGGGCTTTCGGTCAAACAAGAGGGAGCAGTCTTGATCGTCATGGGCCGCGAGCCGGTTTCGGGCGTTGAATTGCGGGCCGTGTGGAGTGCCGGCCGGAACTTGGAGTGCCGCACGACGCTGGTGCAATCCGGGCCCGAACGGCTTGAGGCGGCGGTCGAACTGTCGCTTCCCTGCACGGCCCGCCGGCTGGTGAGGGTGGCGCCTTCGGGCGGTGAGCCGGCAGCCGTCGATTTCACACAGCGCATGGGCGTCGGTTATCGAGGCGACGTGGGCGGATTGGTCATGCCGGCAACGTTCCTCTATCAGCCCGAAGAGGATTGGGGCCTGACCGTGCTGGCCGACTTCGCACTGCCCACTCGCGGGTTCGAGTTCTGGATCGACGCGGCTCCGGCACGGATCGCGGCGCGGCGCGTGCATTTGCGGCTCGAGCCGGGGCGGCCGGTCGACGTATCGCTGATGCTGTTTGGCCACGTAGGCGACTGGCGGCCGGGTTTGGGGCACGTGGTGGAGTGCTATCCGGAGTTCTTCCGCGTGGCCGAACCGAGGATTTCCGAGTTGCATGGGCCGTTCGTTTGCAGCGGGGGAACCCCGACCGACGAGACCTTGAAACGGTGGCAATCGCAGCACGTGCAGACGGTCGAGGTCCACGGCACGCTGCCGTTCTACGGGCAGCATTTGCCCTTCGGCGATTCGTGGCCCGTCTTCGCCGACGACCAGTGGCATCGTCTGCGGGAACTGCCCGATCCGGACAAGCCGGCCGAGGATGCCTCCTGGAAGGTGATCCACGACTACGTGAGCCGTAAGTCGCCGGGGCGGATTTCGGTTGCGCAGATCAACGATTACATCCGCCGGCTGCATGCGCACGGCATGTTCGCCCTGATGTACTTCAACCCGACAGAAGCGTGGAGACCGTGGATTAGCGAGAACTACGCCGAGGCGCTGGCCGAGAACGCCAATGGCGACTACTACCGGGCCTGGTACGAAAGCTGGATGGTTTGCCCCGAGCCCGAGAGCCGCTGGGGGCGGCATCTCTTGGATGAGTTCCAGAAGATGATGGACTTGTATCCCGAGGCCGACGGCTTCTTCATGGACCAGTCGTGCTACGACCACCTCGACTACGCGCACGACGATGGATGGACGATCCAGAATGGGCGCACCGCGTATCGCATGGGCTGGGCGATCGGGCGGCTGAACCAGCAGTGCCGCAAGCTGGCCAAGGCCCGCGGCAAGTTCATCTGGTGGAACGGCCCCTACTGTACCGACATCGCCTATTTCGCCGAAGGCATGATGGCCGAAGCCGGCAACGAGGCCCAGATTCGCGCGAACTACTGGCTCAGCTCGGGCGGCCGCGCCTGCTGTACCCTTTCGTCCAAGGGTGAAGAAGTCTTCCAAAATTGTGCGGCCTACGGGATTTACCCCACGGCGATGCCCGACGGCCCACTCAGCCGCCTGGCTGAACGATATTGGCCGCTCTTTGCGAAGTGGCGCGGCAAGCAGTGGATATTCCATCCCCGGGCGTTGGAACTGCCCGCGGGCACCAAGGGTAATATCTACCGCCTCCCTGACGGAAATGCTCTGGCCGTGATGGTGACCGGGGGACGCTCCATTGACGGACCGGAGGTCGATCTGGACGTGCCGCTGGTCGTCCGCCTGCCCGACGCAGCCGAGGTCCGCGCCGCCTACTTCCTCTCGCCCGATCTTGCCGGTCTCCGCCGGCTGGCATTTCAGCGCGACGGCGACCTTTTGCGGATCGTCGTGCCGCGCCATCGCAGCACGACGGCCGTACTGCTGGCCACCGGCGGCGTGCACTACGCGATGGAGGGCCCTCCGGCAATTGCGGCCGGCCGCAGGACCGAGGCCCAGTTGGTTGTCGACAATTGGACGGACAAGCCCGTCGCGGGACAATGGAGTGCGGACGGCAAGCCGGGCGAAACATTCCGTGTGGAGCCCGGTCAATCGGTGCGCCGGCCGGTCGTCCTTATTGGCGGCGACGATAAGCAGGCACAGGCGCGCACCTGCCTCGACGTTCCGCTCGAAGTTGACGGCACTCGGCTGGAGGGGCGTTTCGAGTGCTACACAAGCATTCGGATTCTCAAGGAGCCTGATGCCGGCAACTAACCTACCAACACAGTTTTCTGTCGAGTCCATCAACCCCAAAGGAGACAATCATGGTCCGATTCACATTCCTGATCCTTGCGGCGATCGTACTCACGGCAGCACCGGCCGACGCCCAATCGCCCGACAAGAAGGCGCTGCTGGCCGGAGCCGCGACAAGCAACATTACGCCGCGGCTGGGCGGTGGAATCGTGGGAAACTTCGGTACCCCACCCCCGGCCGAGTACATCCACGACGAGCTGCACGCGCGATGCTTCGTGCTGGACGACGGCGATTGTCGCGTCGTCCTGGTCATCATTGATAATATCTATGTCAGCCGGGAGGTTCTCGATGAAGCCAAACGGCAGGTGACCGAGGCGACCGGCATACCGGCCGATCGGATGCTCATGTCCGGCACGCATACGCATTCGTCGGTGAGCGCCCGCTGGAAGAATCCGCTTCAACCGGAGGACGAGTTCACCGAGTACCAGCAGTTCCTGGCCCATCGCATTTCCGACGGAGTGCGCTGTGCAATCCATAACTTGCAGCCGGCGCGGATTGCCTGGGGTACGGCCAATCTGCCCGGGCAGGTGTTCTGCCGGCGGTGGCTGCTGCAGCCGGGCGCCGAGCTGTTCAACCCCTTTGGCGAGCCAGATCAGGCCAAGATGAACCCGGGCAACAGGCCCGATCTGCTGAAGCCGGCCAGCCCCGTCGATCCGCAGATCGCGTTCCTCGCAATCGAGACAGCCAAAGGCCGTCCGCTGGGTCTGCTGGCGAACTATTCGCTGCACTATGTAGGCGGGGTGCCTCGGCACCACATTTCGGCCGATTACTTCGGCGTGTTCGCCGACCGAATCCAGCAGTTGCTGGGCGCCGACCGGCTGGATCCTCCTTATGTGGGCGCGATGAGCAACGGCACCAGCGGCAACATCAACAACAACGACTACTCCACCCGCCGTGAGAGGCGCCAACCGTACGAACAAATCCGCCTGGTCGCCGGCGAGTGCGCCCAGGCCGTATATGAAGAGTACCAAAAGCTTACTTGGCACGACTGGGTACCGCTTGGCATGCGTCAGCGGGAACTGGAATTGGCGGTGCGCAAGCCCACGCCTGCCCAACTTGAACACGCTAGGAAGGTCCTGGCCGACCCCGAACGCCCCGACAAGTTCCCGCATGAGCGGAACTACGCGGGAAGGGCCATCGAACTGCTCGAGTCGCCCGATACAGTCCGCGTGATTCTGCAGGCCGTGCGGATCGGCGACCTGGGCATTTCCGCCATCCCGTTTGAGGTGTTCTCCGATACGGGCCTGGAACTGAAGGCCCGCAATCCGTTTAAACCCAGTCTCACCATTGAACTGGCCAACGGCGGCTACGGCTACCTGCCCACGCCGGAGCAGCACGAACTGGGCGGTTACGAAACCTGGTTGGGTACCAACAAGGTGGAAGGCCAAGCCTCGGTCAAGATCGTCGACGCGCTGCTGGAGATGTTTGCGGAATTGAAGTAAAGGGCTGGATCGGCCTTCGGCCCCAGCAATCGTCGCGGGCAGCCCCGAATGGCCCGGCCAAGGCAAGATCGTTTTGCACAAGGGGTTTACGACAAGACCCAGGGGCGCAAATCGCACCCTGGGCCTTGGTTCGTGTAATTTCTCCTGCTCAGATTGCGTCGCTACGCTGGAATCTCGATCCATTTGCCCTCGCGGGCGCTTTGCAGTACGGCGTCGCATACGCGCTGGGTGCGCAGGCCGCTGCGCAGGTCGGGCTGGAACGCCGGGCCGCCTTCCAGGCCGGCGAGGAAGTCGGCCAGGCCGTTGATGAACGTGTGCTCGTAGCCGATCGTGCAGCCGGGAACCCACCAGTTGCCCATGTACGGATGCTCGAAGTTGGTCACGTGAATGCGCTGCCAGCCGGTAAGGTGGTCTTCGATCTTCTTGCCCGTCTCCGGATCGGCATAGCGGAAGAACTGCAGGATGTGCGGGTCTTCGAGGTCGAAGAACACCGCGCCCCGCTCGCCGTTCAGTTCGAATGTGTTGTAGTTCTTGCGCCCGCGGGCGTAGCGGGTGCTCTCGAACGTGCCCATCGAACCGTTGGCGAAGATGGCCAGGAACATGCAGGCATCGTCGATGTCGACCTTCTCTACCTTGCCCGTGTCGGCGTGCTTCCGCTCCTTGATGAACGTTTCGGTGTGCGTCACGACGCGGGCGATGGGGCCATTGAGCCACTCGGCCGTGTCGATCGAGTGGGCCAGCAGGTCGCCGGTCACTCCGCTACCGGCCACGCGGGAATCGAGCCGCCACAGGGACATGCCACCCTGGGGCACGTCGGCGCCGATGGTGTAATCCTGCAAATACGTTGCCCTATAGTGGAACGGCCGGCCGATGCGTCCCTCGTCGACCACCTGGCGGGCAAGCGAAATAGCCGGCACGCGGCGGTAGTTGAACGACACCATGTTCGCCACGCCCGCCTTCTCGACCGCGGCGACCATGGCCTCGGCCTCGGCAGTTGTCATGGCCAACGGCTTCTCGCAAACGATCATCTTGTGCGCCTCGGCGGCGGCGATCACGACGTCGTGGTGCATGTGGTTCGGCACGCACACGTCGATCACGTCGATATCGTCGCGCTCGATCACCTTGCGCCAGTCGGTCTCGATCGACTCGTAGCCCCAGCGCTTCGCGAACTTGTCGAGCTTCTCACGGTCCTCTTCGCGCCCGTAAACGCATTTGAGCACGGGCTTGTGTTCGCGATCGTAAAAGTGGTTCACTTGGCCGTAGGCATTCGAGTGCGCGCGGCCCATGAAGCCACAGCCGAGCATACCGACGTTTAGGGGTTTGGTCATGTTGAATCTCCGTACGTTGGGGTTAATGGGTCAGTGTCAAGATTGCGAAATTTCGACATTCGACATTCTATTCGCTCCACCCGTGCGCGTCGCGCACGGCGATCATCGCACGCAGGATGTCGTTCCATGTTTCGGGCTGCATCATCACGTCGTTGGGGAACATGCAGCCGTCCCAGCAGATGTGTTTGATCTTGCGGGTGGGCTGGCCGCCTTCGCGCAGCCAATAGCCGGCGTGGCGGACGATGTCGAGCTTGCCGTTGGCGTCGGTGGCCTGGCAGTGCCGCCCGGTCTTGTCGTGCGAGCCGCTGCCGTGGACCGTACCGTCGTTCTGGGCCACGTGGAAGTCGATGGTCCAGGGCCGCAAGGCGTTGGTCAGCTCGAGATAGGCCGCCTCGAACCGGTCGGACTCGTTCCAGTCGAAATCCTGCGGCAGGATGGCGTCCTCCGGGGCGTTGTAGCCGAGGATGTAGAGCAGCGTGTGGGCCATGTCGGCCTGGAAGCCAAGCGTTTGCGGCCGGTCGACCATTTCGAGAATCTGGATCATGCGTTTCCAGCTATGCATGCCGCCCCAGCAGATTTCGCCTTCCGCGGCAAGCTGCTCGCCGTGGTCTTCAGCAATGAAGCATGCTTCACGAAACGTCTCGGCAATCCGCTTCTGGTTCCCTTCGGGGTCCTCGTACCAGGGTTCCACGCCGGACGCCGAGTCGATCCGCACCGCGCCGTGCGGGCGGACGCCAAGCTGCCGTAGCTTCTCAGCCACGCGGCAGCCTTTCTTGACCTGGTCGAGGAACTGGCGCCGCTCTGCGGGCGAGCCCATGGCCGCGCCGCCTCCGGTCGGCGGCCAGATGGGCGCCACCACCGTGCCGATTTCGAGGTTCCGCGCCCGCGCCTTCCCGGCCAGCTCCTCGACGGCCGCATCGCTCTCGACCGTCGAGTCGATATCGATGTGCGGCAGGTACAGGAACAGGTCGAAGCCGTCGAACCGCACGCCGTCTACTTCCGCTGCCGCGGTCAGGTCCAACATTGTGTCGAGTCCGATCGGCGGGTCGCCGCCGTCGCCCTTGCCAACCACGCCGGGCCAGGCCGCGTTGTGAAGTTTGGGGTACGTGTTGGTGTGCGTAGTCATTGAAGTTCCTCGCTGAATGTGGGGGTCGTTTCGCCTCTCATGGCTTTAGTCCATTTGTCCCACAAGCTGTGGGAGAATCTAAGCATTCAATTCTCCAACGGGCTGTTGGAGTTCTCTTCGGCATTCGTCATTCCGCCGCCGCCTTTCCCTCCGCCCACTCGACGAACTCGCGCACCACCGCCGTCTCGCCAATTTCGACGCGCCGCTTGGCGAACCGCATCAGGTCCGCGGGCTTCAGGAACGGAAAGGCGATGCTGCGCTCGATCGGCTCGTACTCTTTCTTCCTGGCTTTCAGGCGGTAGAAATGCACCCTGCCGCGCCGGTCGACTCGCCACACTTCCGGGATACCAATCGACGCAAACACGGGCAGTCGTGGCAAGCACGTGCGGGTTATGTCGACCTCAATGGCCAAGTCGGGTGGCGGGTCCTTTCCAGGCTCGTAGGTGTCCTTGCCTCGCACTCGCGGTTCGTTCGCCAGATAATATGTCTGGTCCGGCTGGATGCCTCGTTCGCCTTTCGCAGCCCGGAGCGTGGTGGAACCGATGCTCTGAATTGGAAGGTCCATGGCCAAGGTCAGCGCCTCGATCATCCGGGCGATCAGCTTCGACACCCAATCGTGATCCTTGTGGGGACTTATCATTTCCAAGGTCCCTTCGTCATAAGTGTGGCGCAGGTTGAAGTCGGCGGTAGCGTCGAGGAACTGCAAGTAGCTTTCCCAGTCCAACCCATATACCACGCGGCGCATCTCAAGCGTGCCCTGGTCGTAGGTGTGCCGCAGGTGGCACTCGCCCAGGGCGTCGTCGATGCCCAAATACACCTCCCACGGAACGCCGTACAGGACGATGTACTCGTCGGCCGGTGTCTTCGTGGCGGTCATGGCATTCCTCGTCGCTGCAAAGGGGACAGTCCCATTTTCGCGGCCGTAACGATCGGTCGATTGGGCAAACTCACCTCTGTGCCGCGAAAATTGGGACAGTCCCCGGCGTTGGGTCAGCCGCTATCTCACTTCCGGTGGTCGCCGATGTTCGGCATGTTCTCATGCACGGCGGGGCCGAAGTAGCGCAGGCCGACCAGTGGCTCGCCACCGGTGTTTTCCACTTCGACGCCGCGGGTGGCCGCTTCGTGCGAGATGAACACCTCGTCCCACGGCTCCTCGCCAAACCGGATCATCACCGGCGTTTGTAGCTGCACCGGGCCGATCCGCCCGGCGCCCTGTACGGTAATCCAGCCGCTCGCGCCGGGGTCTTTCAGTACGCACTTCGCACCGGGCTCGAGGGTCAACTCCTTGGCCGAAACGAGTTGCTCGCCGTCGAACCGGCCGTAGTCGATCCAGCGGTCGGTATAGCCGTCGCCGGAGCAGGCCGGGTCGACGATCGGCTCGACGTAGTTGTGTTCCTTGAAGCACGGATCGACGTTCTTCTCCCAGTCGAGTTGGCCCACGATGAAGTCGAGGTCCTGGTGCTTCTCCGGCGGCACGTCTTTGACCAGCAGATCCCAGGGCACTTCGCGCCCCTCGACCAGCGACTGGAACATGCCGAACACGTCGGAACCCCACTGCGGCTCGTAGGTGCACATCGAGCCGGGCGCGTGCAGCACGCCGGCAGGGATGAGCCAACCGGTGCCGGGCTTCAGCCGGTACGCCCGCGAAAGGTCGAGGATGCCGTTATCGCCCTTGTTCCAGTCTTCGAGGCAGCGGATCACGTCGGCCTTGGTCGTGCCCGGCTCAAGTCCCATGAACGTGTAGTCGAAATGGTTCTCGGCGGCGTTCAGTTGCGGCGGAAAGTAGTAGCACTCGGGCTTGCCTTGCTGATTGGTCAGTTTGGCGTGCTCGGCATCCTGGTGCATGTGGTGCGGGATGGGCCCCATGTTATCGAAGAACTTCGAGTACACGGGCCAGCGTTGGTACCCGTCCCACATCTTCTGACCGATGATTCGCGGGCCGGCCTCGGCCACGGCGTCGCGGAGGAGGAATCGCTGCCCCTCGAACAGGCAGTAGCTAAGCCCCTCGTCCCAGGCTCGGTTGTCGTTCATCGCCTCCGTCGTGCTGGCGAACCACCGCTCGTCGATTCCGCCTCGGTTCACTCCCAGGGCATACCAGTCGGTCGGCGCCAGCTTGATCCGCTTTCCCGGGTGAAGGAAGCTGCGGGGCACCCAGGTAGGGGTCAGCCGGAGGATACCCTGCCCGGCGTCCAGGGCCTGCTGAAGTATTTGGCCTACGTTGTCCTTTTGCACCACAGGAGAAGCGCACATGGTTCTGTCTACCCTTCTGATCGAGGAATCTGTTTTGCCGGCGGCCTCGCAGACACTCGAGGCCGAATGCTCAAAGCATTGGTCCACGCGGAAAGCTCGTTTCTAGCGTTTTTCGCCCCGGTTGACAAGTAACCGCGGTGCGGTAACCCGGGTACAGCATCGGCCTTTCGCGGAGCCAGCCCGTTAATCTTGGTGCTCTGCCCCGCCCATCGGTCTCCGCGACAAGGCTTTGCCGTTCTTTTAAGGCAAGCCGCCTGGGCTGGAGTCCCGCCTTCAGGCGGTCTCTTTTCACCGGCTAACTCGTATTATCCACGATACGTAGGGTGGGTCAAACAAGCCGCTTCTGTGGTGGGTCAACGGTCGCTGCTTCCGGTGTGCTTCTAGGTCGCGGGCTGTGAATTACGTTGGCTGCGGCTTGTGCAGACCCACCAATGACCCACGCGACCTTGACCCACCCTACGTATATGAATAATCCAGGCTGAAGCCGGCACTCCAACGCGTTCAACCAGCAGAATGGCAAACTTGGATACTCCAGAGAGCTTGGGTGGCATGGATAAAGTCACCTACTTGCCCCCTGGCGATCCTCCCAGCACTTGCGTACACTTGGGGCAGGGAATTCAACTTGCCTCTGAGAACAAGGAGACGCCTAATGCCCCGCAAAACGTGGACGCTCGCCGACCAGCAGCAAGATATCTACGTCGATCAGATCGCCATTGAGCCGGAGAACGTTGGCGGGCAGGCCAGCGGCTACTCGGTTACGAAACGGGTACTCAGCGCGGGTGTGCGGCGCGGGGTCGAGGTGGTCGAGGTCAACAACGGCCGCCTCCGTTTCACCGTGGTACCCACCCGCGGTATGGGCATTTGGCGCGCGTCGCTCGGCCAACTGCAACTCGGGTGGAACTCGCCGGTCAAAGGCCCGGTACACCCGAGCATGGTCCGCCTGAACGACCCGAGCGGGATCGGGTGGTTGGACGGGTTCGACGAACTCTTGGTGCGTTGCGGCCTCGAGAGCAACGGTGCGCCGGAGTTCAACGACCAGGGGGCTCTCGTCTATGGGTTGCACGGCAAGATCGCCAACATTCCCGCCCATCAGCTGGAAGTGAGCATCGACGGCGACGAGGGCGAGATTTCCGTTCGCGGCGTGGTCGATGAGGCGCGATTGTTCGGCAACAACCTCCGGCTCGAGTCCACCATCACCACTCGCGTCGGCGAGGCAAGTTTCACCGTGACCGACGTGGTGAGCAACATCTCGGCGGAAGAGAACGACCTGGAGCTGCTCTACCACGTAAACTTCGGGGTGCCGCTGCTGGAGCCGGGCGCGAAGGCCGTCGTGCCGGTGCGGAAACTCGCTCCGCGCGACGTGGTGGCCAAGGGAAATCTTCCGCAGTGGGACACGTACGGGCCTCCGACCCCGGGGCTGGCCGAGGCGTGCTTCTTCTTCGAGTTGTGCGCCGACGCCGATGGAAATACCGAGGCTGTGCTGCACAACGAGGCCGGCAGCCAAGGCGTGGCGATGCGGCACAATACGCAACAGTTGCCCTACTTCATCCTGTGGAAGAACATGCAGGCCCAACAGGACGGATACGTGACCGGGTTGGAGCCGGCAATCAATTTCCCGAACAGGAAATCGTTTGAGAAGCAGCACGGCCGGGTGGCGGAGTTGAAGCCGGGCGAACAGCGCACCTTCCAGTTGACTCTCGAAGCGCTGCCCGATGAAGCCGCCGTCGCCGCCGCCACCGCACGCGTGGCCCAGTTACAGAACGGCACAACGCCGCAGATACTCGACCGGCCCGATCCGCAGTGGAGTGCCGGGTAGGCTAATGGAAACTGACTGCCGCGACGACCAGCCCGCGCGGTATCTCGACCGCGTCGATCCGCGGGCTCGGGTGTTGCTTGCGGTCTTTCTGGCGCTGATCCTGGCCGCGGCGGGTCGATTCAGCACGCTGGGCGTGGGCGTGGTCGCGGCGCTGCTGTGCGTGGTGCTGTCGGGAAATCCGTGGCCGGTCGTGCTGCGGCGCGTCGCCGTTTTGAACGCGGTTCTGCTGCTGGTTGCCGCGCTGCTGCCGCTGACGACGGAGGGAACGGCGGTGGTTCACCTGGGCTCCTGGCCGTACACGCGTGAAGGGCTGCTCACCGCCGTGGCCGTGATACTGAAGGGCAACGGCATTGTGCTGGCTTTCCTCGGGCTGGTGGGCACCCTGCCCACGGCGACGCTCGGGCACGTACTCAGCCACTTCCACGTTCCGGCCAAGCTGGTGCATCTGACCGTCTTCACCGTGCGGTATCTCGACGTGTTCCATCGCGAGTACGCGCGGTTGCGGGCGGCCATGCGGGTGCGCGGGTTCCGGCCCGGCGTGAACCGGCATACCTACCGGAGCTTCGGTTACCTGGCCGGCATGTTGCTGGTGCGGAGCCTAGATCGGTCGGAACGCATCGTGGCGGCCATGAAGTGTCGCGGGTTCCGCGGGCGTTTCTACCTGCTCGATCATTTCGCGTTCTCGCCGGCGCGCGACGTACCGTTTGGCATTGCCGCCACGCTGGCGGTCCTTGCACTCGTCTGGCTGGAGTGGGCATGACCGAACCGCTTCTTGAGCTTCGCGACGTGAGTTTCTCCTACGGGCCGGATCGGCCGGTATTGCGCGAGTGCAGTTTGAAAATCTGTGAGAGCGAGCGCCTCGGCCTGGTCGGCGCCAACGGAAGCGGGAAGACCACGCTGCTGCACCTGGCCGTGGGGCTGCTGCGCCCAGCGTCGGGCGAGGTTGTCGCGTTCGGCAAGCCACGGTGCCGCGAGGCCGACTTCCACGAGGTCCGCCGCCGTGCCGGGCTGCTGTTCCAAGACACCGACGATCAGCTCTTCTGCCCCACCGTGGCCGAGGACGTGGCCTTCGGACCGTTGAATCTCGGCCGGTCGCGCCATGAAGCGCGGCAGATCGTGGCTGAAACACTCGATCGTGTGGGTCTGCCCGGGTTCGAGCGGCGCATCACCTACCGCCTTTCCGGCGGCGAACGGCGGCTGGTGGCCCTGGCTTCCGTGCTGGCCATGCAACCTGACGTACTGCTGCTCGACGAACCCACCGCCGGGCTCGACGAAGCTGCGACCGTCCGGCTCATCGGCGTGTTAAGAAGCCTCAAACAAGCCATGCTCGTCGTGTCGCACGACCGCGCGTTTCGAGAACAGGTCACGGAACGGAGCCTGTTCTTGCGCGAGGGAGGCGTTGAGGGCGTCTAGCCCGGTACAAGCAGTCTACGAAACCCCTCCTGCTCGAAATGCTGATCCGTCGTCAGGGCGTCCGCGATTCCACTTCGGCGCATCAGAACGAAACTCACGGCATCGCAAAGTGAGTAAGCCTTGTCTCGTCGCCTATGCAGCAATAGCATTGCCTCTCGATGCAGCGGTTCGCTCACCCAAAACACTTCAATATCGGGGCTGTCAAGCAGATCAGTCACGAATCCCAACGATGGTATGCGCGGCAAGCGACGCGCGCTGGCCAACGCGACGAATTCCGCTAGGACATAATTGTGTATCACTCGCCGGTTTGCGGCAAGATAGGTAGAGCGAGCCAGTTCATGCATAGATTCCGACCTGTGGTGCAAGCACAACAACCCTGACGTGTCGATGAGCATCATCTGGCCTCATGTCTATCGGCATACTCGCGGGCCAGATCGGCATCGATACTTTCATTATCCACCCCGCATGGCTGTCCCAAGTCAATCTCTCCAAAACGTCGTTCAAAGCGCTTTCGTGCTTCGTGCACTTCTACTTGCGAACGTGTCGGCGCCGCGATGCCACATTGCTGCTCAAGCGATGCTGCGGCAAGCTCTTCCGGCGAGGTTCCCCTGGCCAGCGCTTGCTGCTGCAACCGGCAGAAGACCTCGTCATTCAATTGAATGGTCAATGAATGACTCATGCGTCTATTGCTCCTCTGTGTCGAGTCCTCCAGCCTAAAACCTCTCGTTCGCGGAGAAGTCGGCTGAATGTTCAAACCATCAGCCTCCGAGCCACCTCACGTACAAACATTAGTATAGGCGTGGGGCAGGCAAATACGCAAGTGGAGGCCAAAGGGAATGCAGATGAGCAACACGCTCGGAGAAACACACGGAGTGCTCAAAACCACTCCATTCGCAGTTCACCTTGCCTCCTCCCACGCAGACCGTGGCGCCCGCGTAAATTTGCGCAGGCCACATTCCCGTTGCATAAACAGTTCATGCTACCCAGTCGCCGTTTGCCTACCGCACCGTGATCGGCTGCACGTGGCTGGCCATGATGTGGCGGGCGCGCTGCTCGGGAATGTAACCGGCGGTTCCGTTCACGCCCACGCGCTGGCCCACGTAGTAGCGCAGGTTCAGACCCGGAGTGGGCGTTACGTAGACGCTCGGCTGCCCCTGCTCGTCCAACAGCACGAACTGCGGGGCGCCGGGCTTGGCAGAAGTGACACGGACAAGCTGGCCGGCGCCGTCGAATCGCGGATCGACCGCAGTACCGGCTGCCGCACCCTGCTGCATGGGGCTGAGTTGTGCCCAACGTTGGCTCGCCCGATCGGTTTGCTCGCGCAATGCCGCCACCTCCTGGTGGCGCTGCTTCAGATCGGCAAACTGTGAGATCTTGTCAACCAGCATGCGGGCACGCCCGCGCTCGACTGCGGTCTGCGCCTCGCGCAGGAGTTGCTCGGCGCGAAGCTGCAAACGATCGAAGTGCCAAACGGTGGGTTCCTCGGCGACCATCGCGCCGAGTTCGATATCGATCTGCTGAAGCTCATCGCGGAATTCTTCCGGGCCAAGGGTCCGTGGTGAGTCAGGCGTGTACCGCGTCGCGACACGCGGAGGGGCGGCGGGGGCTTCTGGAGCAGCAGCGTCCTGCTCCGGGACGGAATCGGCCGGTGCGTCGCTGTCCGGCGCGGCGGTCAGCGGGCTGGTGTCAGCTCCGCCGGCCTGACGCACGCCCACCGGCACCGGCTTCCGATCGACATATCGGCCCGAGACCCAGCGGAACTCGCCCGACGGCGGTGCAATCTTGTACCATCGCCTCGCGCCCGACTCGTCCAGTTCCGCGCCGAGAACCTCGACCACCTCGGCCTTGTGCAACCGTACCTGAATGATGTCCTTGATGTCGCTGAATCGGCTTCCCACCCGGGCTGCCACGTTCTCGCCGTTGACAACCGCCAGGTTGTCGTCACCCGCGCTCAGATAGCGAGTAGAAACCCAGGAGAAGCTTCCTTCCGGCGGTCGAATGGCGTACCAACCGCCGGGATCATGGCGGAAGACCTCGACCTCAGCGCCTGCGGACAGCTTCTCCGTCGGATAGTAATTCTGCCCCGGCCCACTCCGCACATACACGTCGTCGGCCGTAACATAGGCCACATACGGAAACTGCGGCTCTTCAGCAAACAAGAGAGTTGTATGAACCGAAGCAGCCAGCATGACGAGTAGGACCCGCATGAGAACCTCCGAGGCAAGCGGCGCAAAATGCGCTAATCGACGAGACGTAAGGAAAGACAAGCCCTCGCCTTGTAGTCAAACTCAGCCGGGCAATCAAGGGCAGTTTTCTTGCCAAAACATTTCTGAGGGGGGTAGGGTGGGTGGTTCCGACCATTCGGACGCCCGTTGTTCACCCACGCGGCGGGCCAACGCGCTTGCCAGCATTCCCATTGACGAGGATTCGGCCGGGGCGGCGCAGGAAGCATGAGCGCTCCTCCGCAACTCGGCAGTTGGTAGCTGGCCAGTCACGAATCCTCCGGGACGAGCCCGGAGGTGAGCAAGGCGTGTAAACCGCAACTTCCATGTGGTCGAGCGAAGGCATCTCTGCCGCGTAGACCGATTACAGGCAATATCCGGAGCCGCTCACTCCACGATCTTACTCACACCGACACGTCGATCTTCTCTTCATCGGCTGCCTGGCGCAGCTTGCTGAGCGCGCGGGTTTCGATCTGGCGGATGCGCTCCTTGGTGACGCCCAGTTCCGCGCCCACCTGCTTGAGCGTTAGCGGCTCCTGCCCGCGGCGCAGTCCGAACCGGCGGACGATGATCTCCTGCTCCCGCTCGTCCAGCCGCCCGAGGATCCGCTGGACTTCCGCCTCGCGCTGGACTTGGGCCGTCTCCAGTTCCACATGGTCGCTTCGCTCGTCCTCGGTCGTGGCGAACATCTCGCTGGTGCTCGTCCGGAAACGGTCGCGGCGCCGGTGCTCGTCGGGGATGGTGCGGGCGAAGTTCTTCATGATCGCCCAGGTGGCGTAGGTGCTGAACTTGTTGCCCCGGGCGTAGTCGAACTTCTCGACCGCCCTCATCAACGACATGTTGCCGTCGCTGACCAACTCAAAGAAGCTCTCGGCATGACCGACGTGCCGTTTGGCAATCGAAACGACCAGCCGCAGGTTGGCGCGGACAATCTGGTTCTTCGTGGCAACGATCTGCTCAGAGAGTTTTTCAAGCTGCTCCATCAAGCCGCTCTTGGGCCGGGCCGGGTTGAGCTTCTCGCGGAGCCGGCTGGCGCGGTACTTCAAGTAGTTCATCCTCCGGAACAAATGTGCCTCCTGCTCCCGCGTCAACAGGGGTACCTCGTACAGGCTCGCCAGGTACGGGGGCAATCCGCCGGGAAGCCGGGGCTTCCTTGCAGGCTGTGCCGACTCGGGCATGGGGCCAAGCACTTTGCGCTCGCGAGCCGGCGAGCGGCGTATTCTGGGAAACTCCTCGTTCGGAATGAAATCCAGCGAGAAATCCAGGATCTTCCGGGCACGCATTTCGGCAATGATCCGGTAGATGCTGGTCTTCGTACGGCAATACCGCCGTGCCAGCCCTTCAACCGACTCGCCCCGCTGGTACTCCTGGAATACCTTCCGCTTGCTTTCGACGCGCAGGGGCCCGCGAGCGTCCGGAAAGATGGCAATCCGAGGGTTCTCCTGGTCGAACTGCTTCAGAGTGTAGCGGATCGTCTCTGCACTGCGACCGGTCTTGCGGGCGATTCGCTTGGTCACCTCGGCGGGACACCCGCCTTTTTGAGCCAGCCTTCGGGCGCGTTCGACAATTTGGTGCCGCTCCTGGTCGGAGAGTTGGCTGAACTGGGCACCCCGGCGGACGCGATCCTCGTTCTCTGAAACGAATCGGTCAATCGAGCTTTGCAGAAATCCGACGCGTTTGCGCCCGTCCATCACGAACCGACGGCTGACAAGCCCCTGCCGGCGCCATCGGAAAATGGTCTTCGTCGATACGTTGAACTCTTTCGCCAGTTCTTCCACTGTGAGCACGCGCTCTCCGGCTGCGCCTGCGGAAATATTGGCCGCGTCCGACACGTCCTCGACGAATAGGCGCAGATCGTGACTTGCCTCCTCGCCCGAGAGTTTCAGGTCGGGATACGAGTCGGGACGGTACTTCGTGACGCGGAAGCAGAGGTACTGGTACGTGTACGTCCGCGAGGGATCGAGTTCGGCAATCAACCTTTCTGCTTGATTGGCCTGTTCAAGTTTCCGTTCGCGGGGTGCAAAACGAACCTGCTGGTCGCGCAACTGCCGGATGGCCGGGTTCAGGTAGTCGGTATGCATATGGGTCCAATCCTTTCAGCGAGCCGGGAGGCGTAATGAAGCCGCCTTCGCCTCGCTCGTCCATCGACATCTCCTATTTGTCCGGAGCACCACAGGTGTCCGAGGATCAAGCTCACACCGGTGAGTATAATCGAACCGCCGATCTTTTGCAACAGCCAAACTTGTCAAAAATAACGCGAAGTCGTACTTCAGCGGCCATCAACGAAATCTACCCCTCCAATAGGTGCCAACTCCGGAACGTTCCTTGTGTCCAGAGGGTTGCCGCAAGGGGCAATCTCTTGTACGCATTCGCGTTGGTGATGGGTCTTATTGGAATTTCGCTAATCGATGCCAAACCTATTCCCTTCCCCTGGGGGAAATTGGACATTTTGTACATGAGAACGAGACCGTAACCCATTGGAGACAAACGACTTTCTTTTTTGATGCACAGCCCTGACAAAAGTTACAGCTAGCCAGTCGTCACTGCAAGGGGGGCGACACAGAATGGCAAAACCGAGCTGGCATTTTGGTGTTCAACCATGTGGCCACTGCGATTCGGAAGGCCTCTTTGCACCGAAGAAGCAGGTGAGACACGCTCGTTGTCGAAAAAATCCCTACAATTGGCACAGTCCGGTCAATTCCTGCCCTCTGCGAATCCGATGTAACCGTTCACGGGGAATGATCCCGATGCTCCGAGGACGCTCATGAAATTCGCACGATTTTTCCTTCTGGCGACCCTTTGCCTCCGTGTGTGCTTCGCCTGCGCGGAAGAAACCTATCGCTTCCCGAATGGACGCAGCACCGGTAATGTTGACTTCGTCACTGTTCAATTCAAAGTAGGTGGCGACATCGTTGAAATGCTCGAGGGCAAGGTGAATCGAGTTAAGATGGGTGCTATGGCAGATATGGAGTACATGGAGAAAACCCTAGAGGCGAGCGAAGGGGCGAATGCCCCCGCGCGCACGATTCGCGAGTATCGGCGGGCGGAGGCAACCATTCGCGTGGGAGAGGACGCACTCCGGCCAACGCTTCGGCCCGAGGTGTCGCTCGTCGTGGCAGCCATCGATGACCAGCGATCGCTCTTGTTTTCTCCCGAAACCGCACTGTCGCGCGATGAGCTGGAACTGATCGACATCCTTGGCAACAGCCTGCTGATCGATCGATTGCTACCCAGCAGTCCGCTGGCAGTCGGCCAAACCTGGAAGCCTTCTCGCACGCTGCTTGCCCAACTTCTCGGGCTCGACGCAGTCGGCCAGAGCGATGTCCAATGCGAGTTGATCGAGGTCACCGACTCGGTCGGCCGCTTTCAGATGACCGGCAGCCTTGCCGGGACGGTTCACGGAGTAGCTACCCAAATTCAACTGAAGAGCAAGTACCGGTACGATCGGCGGAGCCGGCGGATCGACTGGTTTGCCCTGTCGATGAAGGAGGTGCGGGCCGTTGCGCTCGTTGCACAAGGTTTCGACGTGGTTGCCCAGGTCCAGGTCCGTATTGTCCCGAAGAGTTCGGTTCCTGACGCATTTGCCCCAGAGAGACTGGAGGGTCTGACACTGGAGCCGGGAAAGGCCGCGGAGGCGTTGATTTACGAGCCGCCGGGCTCGGATTGGCAGCTCGCGCACAATCGGCAATGGTTTGTCACCCGCGACGCTCCGGACCTGGTTGAATTGCGTTTGGTGGGGCGAGGCGAGTTGGTCGCCCAGTGCAGCATATCACCGCTGCCCCGGGTCCCGGTGGAGAAGCTGCCCAGCCTTGAGCGTTTCCAAGAGGATGTGCGGCGAGCGCTTGGCGACCGGTTCGAGCGGTTCGTGTCGGCCGGTCAATGGGCCAACGATGCTGAGTGCCGGGTATACCGCGTGGTGGTGTCGGGAACGGCACAAGCCGAACTGAAGCAGACGGCGGCCAAGGTGCCCATCGAGTGGCGGTACTACCTGGTGGTCAACCAGGAAGGCCGGCGGATCGTATTGGCCGTGACTGCTGAGGCCGAGTTGGCCGAACGACTTGGCGACGCCGACCGTGAACTGGCCGACGCCATCCGATTCACGGCGTCCAGCTCTGCCGCAGAGAACGCCAAGTAGAGGCGGGGCAATCTCCGGGCTGGTGGCCATTACGGGGACGACCCGGTGCAGGAACGGCCCTGTAGTTGGAGTTGACGCTTCAGTGCACGAATTGGGCACGGGCCGAATTCTGCACGCTGAAGCGTGAACTCCAGCAACCCGACTACTGCCTTCGGGACGACCTCTTCGCATACGGCGGACAAGACCTCTTACGCCCTACCCCCACAGCGGTTACGAAAAAGGCCGCCGATCTGCTCAGGGAGCGACCGGCGGCCCGGGAATCAAACCTCTCGCCGACTGCGACCGGATGCGTCGCTGCGAGAAGAGCGGGGATCCGGCGTGCGTCAAGCACAAGCCGCTTGTTGATCCCGGCTCACGCTAAAGGGTTGGCACCTCCGTCGGAATACTAGGCGAGAGGCCTGATTCGTGTGTCGTCTGCTGTTCCAACCACAACTATCGGCACAACCGCCTCTTGTGCCGTAATCGAATCTGATCAACTCAATTCTCTTGATCAAGTCAAACCTGCCAATGAAATTGTACCTTGCCGGACCAGACTTGCCCAGCCCGGCTCACGGTACCCGTGCAAGTCGCCCAATCCCCCTTTTGGGAGGAACTGGCAAATATTGCCCAAAGCTCCAGCACTTCGCATGCCGAGTCAATACATGGAGGCTCGTGCACAGCCGTTTCCGTGGCTGCCGCACCTCCATCGGCGAGCTTGCCGGGGGGCAGACTGCCGTCGGTTCGCAGCGTCTTTTCAAGCAGGGGGGATCATGTCGTCTTCAACGCCATTCGGATGCCGATGCGCCCTGCTGGCCCTGGTTGGGCTGGTTCTCAGCGGAGTCACAGCGGCTCGCGGCGGCGACCGCCGGACTGGACTGCTCGTTCGGACAATCGACTTGCAGTATTTTACGACACCCTACGAGCGGGCGACGGTGCTGGGCGGGGCGTACATGGGCGACCTCGGATCGGCCGCCTCGACCATTCGCAACCCGGCTGCTTTGGCGAATCTCTGTGGGCCGGATGTATTGGGGTACTGGACAACCGATTCAACCGAGGGTGTCGCAAGTCTGACGCCGCCGCCCGTCGGCGCCAACCAGCAAACCACCGCCTTTCTTTCCGACGAAGGCATCTACGTCGCAGTGCCTTTGGACGATTTCCCGATCAGTGCCGGTTTTGGCGGCGATTACTTCGAAACGAACTACTACGGCAATCCGACCGTCCGTCCGGCGCAGCATGGTTCGCGGCTCAGCGCTGCACTGGCTGCATCGGTCTTCGGCAATGTCAGCATCGGTTACGGAGCAACCTGGTTCAACGACCACTTCGCAACCGCGGCGTGGCTTGGCACGGCGGCGGAGCGAATGGCGAATGAGTCGCACAGTTGGCGACACCGCGTGGCAATGTTCGCCCCGGCCGGGTACAACATGCGATGGGGCGTTCAGGGCGACTACGGGTATGGAGATGGCACGACTCGCCTCGATGGCGAGGCCATTGGCGGCAGGAACTGGTTCGAAACCTATGCCCTGCGCGGCGGATTTCAATGGGACCTTACAGAGCGGGTCACCGGGGCCTTCGACTTCGAATGGAGCTACCTCGAACTGAACATGGGCCAAGTGGTGATTGGAAACGCCCCGCACCTGATGAGGTACGCGGCCGATATCTACCGGCCGATGGTCGGCATTCAACTGCGCGCAACGCAAAACCTGACGATGCGGTGCGGATATCGCTACAGCTTCTACCGGCTGCGCACGTCACCCCTCCTGCCGGATGAGTGCGACTACAGTACCGTCAGCGGTGGGGCGCGATACGCCTTCTGGGGAGGGCGGGCCGCTATCGACTGGAATATGGAACATTCCTGGATTGCCGGCGGCAGCCTGATGAACATGCTGTCACTCAGTTGCATGTTCTGAAACGGCTCTTCCGTTTCCAGTCGCAAGCTGTCGGGTTGGAGTCCCGCCTTTAGGTGGTTTCTTCGCGCCGGCTGAAGCCGGAACTCCAGCAGGACGCAGTCTACACCCAGAAACGAAAGAGCCGTCTGAACCGGATCAGCCACTCCACCCGAATGGAGGATCGTCCAGGCAGAACGTGCGGTTGCACTTGACCGGCCGCAGTATTTGGCTAAAATTGCAAATACACTGGTTTTGGCGTCCGGTAGGATGCCGATAATTAGGTTGCTGGACGGACAGCCTTTCGATGTCCTTGCCCGAAACCCAGGAATGCCAACCGCGAAACGGTCAAACCAATGGACCAAGCCACACGCGCCCGGTACGAAGCCCGGGCCAGAATCATGAAGGCCATGGCGCATCCCGCGCGCCTGCTGATGGTGGATGAACTCGCCCGAAGCGGCGAGCGTTGCGTGTGTGAACTGACCGAGTTGGTCGGTTCCGACATGTCGACCGTGTCGAGGCATCTTTCCCTGTTGAAGAACGCCGGTCTGGTGGAGGACGAGAAGCGCGGGCAGATGGTCTTCTACCGGCTGCGTGTGCAGTGCATTATGAATTTCTTCGAGTGCATCGAGTCGGTCATTGCGTGCAACGCCCGCAGCCAGCAGGAACTGCTGACCTAGGAGTTTTTTTACCTACATACTTGCCGATTACGCCAAACAAACCACAAGGAGACTTGCCGTGAAACTCGTTCAGGTGCTCGGGACCGGTTGCCCGAAATGTGAGAAGCTCAAGCACAATGCCGAAGAAGCCGTCAGGCAAGCCGGCATCGAGGCCACCGTGGAGAAGGTAACCGACATCAACGTCATTACCGGCTTCGGCGTGATGATGACGCCCGCACTCGCTGTTGACGGCGAGGTGAAGCTGGTCGGTCGCGTTCCTTCGGCCGACGAAATCCAGACGCTCCTGCAATAGCTGCGTCGGCAAGACCGGAGGACTCGCCCCATGAAGCCAGACATCATGAATCGCAGAAAAGCGATTGCATCGCTCGGGCTGTTCGGCGGATCGGCATTACTCAGCGGCTGTGGCGGCCAGGCGTCGGGAGAACCGGGCCCCTCGGTCCCACTGCCGCAGTTTCCAGCCGCATCCCCCGTGGCGCGGCCTTCCGCCGCAACGGCCGTCGGCTTGCCGCCCGAGTGGAAGTATGTCCAACTCGATCCCTACGCTGTTGCCGAGGTGGCATATAAGATGTACGCCGACGGCGGGTGTATGTACGCCATTTTCGGCAGCATCATGCGGGTGTTGGCCGAGAAGGTAGGCGAGCCATTCAACTCGTTCCCCATCAACATGATGCGTTACGGCAACGGCGGCATGGGCGGCATGGGCTCAGTGTGCGGTGTCGTGAACGGCTGCGCGGCCCTGATCGGCCTGTTCGAGGACCAGAAGGAAAAGGATCGCCGCGAGGAACTGATCAGCGACATTTGCACCTGGTACGAACGCACACCGCTTCCGATATACGAACCTGCCGAGCCGGCCTGGGCCGATGACGTAACGCCCAGCGTATCGGACTCGATTCTGTGCCACGTGGCCGTCGCGAAGTGGTGTCAAGTGACCGGCTGCGACGTGAAATGTGCCGAGCGCCGCGAGCGCTGCCGCCGGGCTTCCGTCGATGGCGTGATTCGGGTAGTGGACCTCTTGAACCGGAATGCAGCAGACCCCGGCGTCGAGTGCCTGAGCCTCGCCTCCGAGACCACGAATTGCCTTCAGTGCCACGGCCCCCGAGAACTGAACAACGCCACCGGCCGAATGAACTGCGCCTCCTGCCACTCCTTCGAAGGACAGCACCCGGCCCCGTAGCCTTGTGGAAGGCATGCCCGGTGCAGCCACATACCTGCCCAGCGTTCCGCTACTCTGCCGTCGCGGCGACGCGGAAGCCCAGGGTTAGGTTGCGGTTCTCGGGCTGGCTCGCGCTGCGGCTTGCGGCTCGGCACCCCCTGGTGCAGTTGAACCAGCCGCCGCCGCGGTAGACGCGCTCATCGCCGGTTGCCGGGCCTTCCGGATCGATCGAGGGCGACCATGTGTAATATTCCGGATCGTACCAGTCGGCGCACCACTCCCAGACGTTTCCGTGCATGTCGTACAAACCGAATGCGTTCGGCAGGAAGCTACCGGCAGGCGACGTGTAGGCATGGCCATCGCTGGCTTGGATGACGGCCTCCAGCTCGGGGAACTGCGTCTCGAACTCCGCATCCGCCACGTTCCCGATCTTCGCCACTCCTTCCGGGTCGTCGCCGTGAGAGTACTCTGTTGCCGTCCCTGCACGGCATGCATACTCCCACTCCGCCTCCGTCGGCAGGCGGTACGTCTTCCCCTTCTCGCGACTAAGCCATTTGCAGAACTCCAGCGCGTCGTTCCAGCTCACGTTCACGACCGGATCGGCATCAGACTGAGGAAAGCCCGCACTGCGCCATGAATACTCCTCGTTCATCGCGAACTCCATCGCCTCGCGGTTCCAGCCGAAGGCGCCCTGGAAGCCGGTCCCCTTTTCCGCGTCCGTCGCGTAACCCGTCGCCTCGACGAACCGGCGGAACTGCTTGACGGTGACCTCATGCTTTCCAAAGTAAAACGGTTTCGTAATCGTCACCTCGTGGGCGGGCCACTCGTCGTCGAGGCCGTTGTCATCCCCCATGGCGAATGATCCTGCGGGAATCAGCACCATCTCCAGTTTCACACCGCCGCCTAAATCGACGGTCTTCTGCGAAGGCGCCTGGGTGTCACAACCTGCGGCTAACGCAAGCACGATTGCCGCAACATACCATTTTATCTGGTTCTTCATTCGATGACCTCTCCCCACCAGGGGTGTTCGAGTTCGATGTCGTCTGTTTCCGTGCGATTGATTCGTCCGTATCGGGCGAAGAAGTCGGGCCTCCACGGCTGAAGTCGCAGTTGCACCCGCTTGCCGACCGGCCAGGAAAAGGCCGGCGTATTCTGATGGTTTCTCATGCTGAAAAGATACACGGCGACCTTCTCTTCGGTGAGCGTCCCGCGGTGGACCTCCAGGTCGGTCAGGTCGAGCGTGAAGACGTGGTGAGCATAGGGGATTTGGCCTGCCCTCGGGGCCGCCGATTTCGCGGCGATCGTCCCGCTGACGACCAACTCGCTGCCGGCCGGTGCTGGGCCGTGGGCCGGCCGGCGGGCCCGCCTTCGCGGCATGTCGAGCAGTCTCCAATCGCCCACGGCCAGTTCGCGCGCGGCGAACTGCCAGACGACCACCTTCTTACCGGCCAGACGGTCTTCGCCTCGGGCCAACTCACGACTGAGCATCTCGCGCGTGGCGTAAGCCCCGTCGTCGTTCCGCAGGATGGTATCAACGGGGCGATTCAGCGCGAAGCTGAGCTGCTCGGCCAACCCCGCCCCGTAACCCCAGTTCATCATTTCCAGCGAGTAGATGTTGGCGAAACTGTCGCCGAGCAGCAGGACGTCGGCGTTCGGATCGGGCCGCCACGACTCGCCCCTTGCATCGATTACCGGACGGATGGTGACGGCTTCCTCGCCGAAAACCTGCTGGTTCGCCCGCAGCTTCAGCATCATCGCAATGTCGCCGAGGTTCTGAACCTCCCGGGCCGTTCGGCGCCAATCGCCGCCTGCCGCAGCCGTGCTTAGGGCCCGCAAATGAACAACTGGCCGCTTTGGGCGGGCTGCGGCTACGGCTGCGGGCGTCAGGCTGCATCGACGTATAAGCAATATGTCTGCTTCGCCTTCCTTCGCAGCCTTGTCCTCGCCACGCCAAAATCGGCCATTTATTCCTTCGCGAGCCCTTAACGCAATGTTCTCTTCGAGAAACCGGGCCAGTTCCGTCGCGGCCAGCTCCATCGCCTCGGGCCGCCAATGCGTATCGGTGGCCAGGTAGACCGCACTGCCGGAACGATCGCGATACTTGGCCAGCACGTCGGTCACGTCGCACACCAGTACGCCTTCGGCCTCCATCTCGTCGAGGAACCGCCGATACGACGGATTGTGAATGCTCACCTGCCGGCCTTCATAACGCGAGGAGAACTTCTCGGGATGAATCGTGGCCTTGTCGGGCGTCGGCATGAGCACCAGGCGGATGCCCCGTCCGGCAAGCTGACGGTGGAACTGGCGGATCGCCGCCCGCGGATCAGGCTGCGGGGCGGGCTGCCACTGCGTGCCGCTGTCGGCCCGGCGGGCCATGTGCCGCGGGTCCAGGAACCCGGGGCCGGTGCAATAGTCGATTCCCCGCCGATAGAACAACCACCCCTGGCGACCGACGTAGGCCTTTTCGTTGCCGCAGCCGGCATGGACCAAAAGCTCCTGAGCGGGCGGCAGGACGAGTTGCCTCAGGAACGACTCGTCCTTCAGCTCCGTCTCGTACTCGTCGATCGCCTGCAAGAGCACCGCGTTGGCCCGGAACACCTTCGATACCCGGCCGCCGTCACTCGCACGATAGGCCGCCGCCGCGCGAGGCACGGCGCCGAATATGTCGCAGCACTGCGGCCACCGGCTCGCTCGCCGGCCCTCCGCGTGCTGCCGGATCTCGCGATACGTTTGCCCGACCGGAACGGCCAGCAGCGTGAACAGTCCCATGACGAACAGCGCCCACATCACTCCGCGGCCCATTTCCGTGCGGCCGATCTCGCGCTTGGCTTGTTCTTCCCGGCTCTGGGGTTGAGGTTGTTCGGTCATCGGTCTACGGTGGCAGGGCCGCCTTCAGAATATGAAGTAAATGAACGGATTGAACTCTTGTACGGTCATGGCCGCGATCGCCAGCCAGAAAACGGCCGTGATCCACAGGGCTTTTGTCCAGGTGATCGTGCGGGTGAAGTCCCACGTTTGCGGGCAGGACCAGACGACCGCCGCCGCCAGCAGCATCGAAAGCACGTAGTACGGCTGATAGATCAATCCGCCGATGAGCCCCGCGCCCGATTGCGGCGAGGTCAGGCCCAGCATGCTCTGGCAGTACTGCAAGGCCGCGGGCAGATCGGCCGCGCGGAAGAAGACCCACGTGAAGCAGACGATCACGAACGTCATCGCCGTCTTCGCCAGCCGCGGGAGCCGCTGGTAGAGTGCATCCTTTCCGCCGCACCGCTCGATGATCAGCAGCAGGCCGTGGATTCCGCCCCAGATCACGAAGTTCCACGACGCCCCGTGCCATAGCCCGCCGAGGAGCATGACCAGCGCCAGGTTGATGTGGGTCCGCACGGGGCCTTTGCGGTTGCCGCCGAGCGGGACGTAGAGGTTGTCGCGGAGCCAGGTTGAAAGGCTCAGGTGCCAGCGCCGCCAGAACTCGGTGATCGACTGGCTGAGGTAGGGCGAGTCGAAGTTCTTGGCGAACATGAAGCCCAGCATCAGCCCCAGGCCGATCGCCATGTCGCTGTACGCGCTGAAGTCGAAATAGATCTGAAAGGCGTATGCGACCGCGCCCACCCACGAGTCGAGCCAGCCAACCGAGCCTGCGTCGAACGCCATGTCGGCCACCTTGCCGCACGGATTGGCCAGCAGAATCTTCTTGCCGAGTCCCAGGCCGACGAACGCGATGCCGCGGGTGAACTTCTCGATCGTGTGCGTCCGGTTGCGGAGCTGATCGGCCACGTCCCGGAAACGGACGATCGGCCCGGCCACGAGCTGCGGGAACATCGCCACGTAGCACCAGTAGTCGATCGGATTGCGGATCGCCCGCGCGTCGCCGCGGTAGACGTCGATGGTATAGCTCATCGACTGGAACGTGTAGAAGCTGATGCCCAGCGGCAGCGTTACCTTCAGCACGTTTTCGAGCCCCATGCCGGTCAGGCCGAGCGACTCCACCAGGGCCGTGTAATTCATCAGGAAGAAGTTGCCGTACTTGAAGAACCCCAACAGCCCCAGGTTCGAGACCATCGAGATGGCAAGCACCCAGCGCTGGCCCCCGGTGCGGGATTGGCCCGGCGGCAGCAAGGGAACCGGGCCGCGCCACGCCGACGGCCGCAGCTTGCCGGCCAGCGCCAGCCCGCACAGGTAGTCGACGAGTGTCGAGACGAACATCAGCACCGTGAACAGCGGATTCGCCCAGCCGTAGAAGACGTAGCTGACCGCCGCGAGCGTCACGTGCTTCAGCCACCGCGGGCTGAGATAATACAGCGCCAGCGCGGCGGTCAGAAAGTAGAACAGAAACACGTGAGAACTGAAAACCATGCCGTCTTCCGAGGGTTGCCGCAGCACGGAGCGCCGGGCAAGTCATTAGTCATTCATCTGCAAGAATGGGAAAATCGCATGAAGGTACGGGTTTTCCGACTCGCGCCGCGCGCCCTTCAAGGCCGCCCAAAACCGGCGGAGTGCGCAGCAGCGCACGCGGACCAATTAAAGACGAGCGGCAAAAACAGAGTTTCCGTAGCGGCGTCTCTCCGAGACGCCGACATCCGAGTCTCGAAGAGACTCGGCTACAAGGTCGTCGGTAAGACTGTTTCTGCCGCTCGCCTAATAAGAGCGCGCCGTCAAATCAGCAAGACTTGATTGGCAAGATGGAGACGAACCGGCAGCAGGAGACGGCCTGTGGCCAATGTTTGTTGTTGCAGCCCGGGTGCACACCTTGAAAAGCAACCATTGTGCACGACTGCGAAGGATGCCGGGAACTGCGGACCGGCTGAACCACCCGTCGGTCGGCGCCGTGAGGTTACCAGGCGCTTGGGATGCTGGCATTCTTTAGGCTCACGATGCGAAGGCTCGCACCGGCACTGCTGGCATAGCCGCTGAACGACGGTATCGCGAGAAACTCCCCAGGAAGCGAGCCTTGTCCGGCATCGATGCGCGAAGTTCGCGCAGCAGCCCACCATCAGGTGAACTGTCAGAATCGCGATGCACAGATTACGAGCTAGCCGGATCATACAACGTCCCTTCTTGTCTGTTATCGGCGGTAAAGTTTCGCCATCTTCAGGCGAACTGCCCTGGCGTCCCCCTGTTGTTGTGCGTAGTCGGAGTCAAAGCTTGCTGGGAGTCACGCAAAGTGGGGTGGGGCGAATCTCGCCGATCGGCCGCGTTCTCTGCCCCCCGGTTGGAAGCCCGCCGCACCTCCCCTACAATGGCGGCCTGCAAGAAGGGGCCCTGTGCAGGAGCCTATCTCCCGCGCAGCATTGTAGTAGGCACACGCCGCTGTGCCGTCCCCGAAACGAGAGCAGTCGGTACCCGGAAACGGAAAAGCCAACAAGGTTCCTCCATGCCGGTCGAAGCCAAACCCCTGTTCCGCCCCGACGTGCTCCGGGCCCGCCTGGCCGGGTTCGCGCTGCCTGCGCACGTCGACGCATTCCGCCCGAAACTGGCGCACTGGGCCGAACTGCTCGCCTCGGGCAAGGCGAACACGTTCACCGAACAGGAAATCCTGCCCGACTTTCTCAGCGACTACTTCTGCGAACTGCTCGGCTATACCCGCCCGGCCGACGGCGGCCCGCGCTACACCATCTCGCGCGAGAAGCATGTGCAAGTCGAAGGCGAGTTCGCCGACGCCGTGCTGGGCGACTTCGGCCGCGGGCCGGAACGGTTCATCGTGGCCCTGGAGGGCAAGGGGCCGCGCGACCCGCTCGACCGGCCCTTTGGCGGACGACGCATGTCGGCCGTCGACCAGGGTTACCGCTACGCCATCAACCTGCCGTGCGACTGGATTATTGTCACCTCCATCCGGCAAACGCGGCTTTATGGGAAGGGCACCGACCAGCAAACCTACGAGCGGTTCGACACCGAGGACCTGGCGGCCGACGACGACCTGCTCCGCCGCTTCGTCTTCCTGCTGGGCGCCGAGCGCGTTGTGCCCGAGACGGGCCGCTGCCACTTCGACGACCTGCGGGCCGAGTCGGAGCAGGTGGGCAAGGACCTTACGAAGGAGTTCTACCTCCGCTACGCCGAGATGCGGCAGGACGCCTTCGCCCGCCTCTGCCGCGACAATCCCGGCGTGCCCCGCCACGACGTGCTCACCTGCGCCCAGAAGCTGCTCGACCGCGTGCTGTTCTGCGCGTTCTGCGAGGACCGCGGCCTGCTGCCGGGCGAATCGCTCCGCCGGGCCTACGAGCACCGCGACCCCTACCACCCGCGGCCCATCTGGGACAATTTCCGCGGGCTGTTCGGCGCGGTCAATCGGGGCAACGCGGGCTTAGGGATCCACGCCTACAACGGCGGGCTGTTCGCCGACGATCCGGTGCTCGACCAACTGGCGGTGGCCGACGAGGTGTGCGCGTACTTCCGCGACCTGGGCGATTTCGACTACCGCCCCGCCCACCAGGCCGCCGCCTACGCCCCGGCCGCCGGCAACCGCAGCCTGATCGACGTCGACATCCTCGGCCATATTTTCGAGCAGTCGATCACCGACCTGGAGAACCTGCGCAACGAGCTGGACGCGCTGGCCGAGCCGGCCGTTGCCGAGAAACGCAAGACGCGGCGCAAGAAGGAGGGCGCGTTCTACACGCCTGCGTTCATTACCCGGTACATCATCGAGCAGGCACTCGGCGGCGTGCTGAGCGAACGCCTGGAGCGGCTTCGTCAGTCGCACGAGCAGGAAGCCCGCGGCTCGGCGCGCAAGGCGCTTGCCGATCCGCGGGTGTACACGCTGGACGCGCTGAAGAAACCGGAGCGTGCGGCCCTGGTGCGATTCTGGGAGGCGTGGCAGGACGAGTTGGCCTCGGTACGGCTGTTGGACCCGGCCTGCGGCAGCGGCGCGTTCCTCATCGAGGCGTTCGACCAGTTGCACGCCGCCTACCAGGCGTCGAACGACCGGCTGGCCGAGTTGCGCGGGCATCGGACCCTGTTCGACCTGGACAAGCGGATCCTGGAGAACAACCTGTACGGCGTGGACCTCAACGAAGAGGCCATCGAAATCTGCCGCCTGAGCCTATGGATCAAGACGGCCCAGCGCGGCAAGGTGCTCACCAGCCTCGACCACACCATCCGCGTCGGCAACAGCATCGTCGCCGACCCGGCGCATTGCGAGAAGGCGTTCGACTGGCAGGCCGAGTTCCCCGAGGTGTTCGCGCAGGGCGGGTTCGACGTCGTGGTGGCCAACCCGCCCTACGTGCGGCAGGAACTGCTCAGCCCGATCAAGCCGTACCTGGAAGGCGCCTACCGTGCGTACCACGGCATGGCCGACCTGTACGTCTACTTCTACGAGTTGGGCCTCAGGCTGCTGAAGCCGGGCGGGCTGCTCTCCTACGTCGTGACCAACAAGTGGATGAAGGCCGGCTACGCCGAGCCGTTGCGCCGGTTCTTCCAGGACGCGGCGTGGATCGAGTCGGTCGTGGACTTCGGACACGCGAAGCAGATCTTCGAGCAGGCCGACGTCTTTCCCTCCATTCTCGTCGCCCGCCGCCCCACCACCGCCCCTAAGCCCGCCACCGCCCTGCTTTGCGCCATCCCCCGCGAGCAACTGCGCGTCGACGATTTGAGCCGGCAAGTGCAAGAGGAAAGCGCGGCGTTGCCTGTCTCGCAACTTGCGGTTGAAGGTTGGCAGCTTGAACCGGCCGGGGTTAGCAAACTGCTGGAGAAGATCAAGGCACAAGGGGTGCCGCTGGTGGAGTATGTGGGGGTGGCACCGCTGACAGGTATCAAGACTGCTTTCAATGATGCCTACCTGATCGACACCTCCACTAAAGAGGCATTGGTGAAAGCCGACCCGAACTCTGTGCCGCTGATACGCCCGTATGTTCGCGGAGCCGATATTGGCCGATGGGCTCTGAACTGGGACCAACTCTGGATGATAACGATGAAATCAAGCGGCGATCATCCTTGGCCGTGGGCAGAGGCAGGTGAAAGCGCTGAAGCCGTTTTTCGGGACACATATCCCGCGCTGCACGCACATTTCGCCAAATACGAAGCACCATTGAAGAAGCGGCTGGATCAAGGCCGGTACTGGTGGGAGTTGCGTTCATGCGCCTACTGGGACAAGTTCTCGGCGCCAAAGCTGTACTACCAGCTTATCCAGTTCCATCCATGCTATGCGGTCGATAGGAATGGCACGTTTGGAAACAACAAGACGGCGTTTGTACCGGCAAATGATCTCTATCTGTTGGGTGTTCTCAACTCGCCTCTGATGTGGTGGCACAATTGGCGCCATTTGCCGCACATGAAGGACGAAGCCCTTGCGCCAAACCCAACCGTTCTGAACTCCATTCCGATAGCCGAAGCGACTGACGGTACTCGCGCCGAAGTCGAGAAGGCGGTAAGCCGCCTGGTTGAGGTTGCTCAGCTTCACCAATCGACCCGCCGCCAGCTTCTCGACTGGCTCCGGGTGGAGCACGAGGTGGCCAAGCCGAGTTTGAAGCTCCGCTCGCTGTTGGACCTCGACAGCGACGCCTTCGTAGCGGAAGTCCGCAAAGTGCGCGGGCGGAAGCGGCCCCTCTCCTCCGCCGCGCTGGCCAACCTCCGCGACGAGCACACTCGCTCCATCGCCCCCATGCACACCCTCGCCACCGAAGCCCTCCGCCTCGAACACCGCCTCAGCGACCTCGTCAACGCCGCCTACCACCTCACCACCGCCGAAACCGCGCTGCTCTGGCAAACGGCGCCGCCGAGAATGCCGATTGGCGGGCCGGGGGAATAACGCCCCACGCTTTGCCACCCGGCCGGCCTTGCGCGGCGTTATCTTTTCGTGCCGAAGGCAGAGCCCCAAATCAGCCCGCGGTGGACCGGGGTATAGCAGACACATCGTCTTACCGAAGTGTGCCAACCTCCGGATCTTTCGCCGTCAGCTCCACGGTGACTTTCTTCTGCAGGGCCTCTGCAATACGGCTGAGCATTGACAGAGAATGGCCGTCATAGTCGGAATCTTCAAGACGGCTGATGACCGATTGTGTTGTGCCCACAAGCTCGGCTAGCTGCTTTTGGGTTAGCCCGGCGTCGGTCCTCGCAGAGTGAATTAGGCCGGCGATCTCAGCATTCACGCGCTCGGCTTCGACGGACGCCTTTCTCTCCGGATCGTTCTTTACGTATCTGTTGCGGAGGATTTCCGCTGCGTTGCAGGTTGTTCTCTTAGCCATCGGTTTGCTCCTTGTAGGTGTGCCGCTCAGGGTCGTGCTTGAACTGCATGCTGCGTGATAGGGCCAAGTCGATGTCCCGATCCGGCACAATGTTCTCCTTGGTCAGTCCATGCGACACCACCGCCATCTGATTGTGAAAAAAGTAGAGCATTCGGTAGTTGACGCTTCGGTGCCGCACCCGTAGTTCATAGATGCCATCCCGCAGGTAGTCTGCCGCTGGCCGGCGAAGTTCGTGGCCATGCTCCTCCAGCCGTTCGATCCACACCAGGCACTTGTCTTGGACCTTGCGTTCCTGATTGTCCAGCCAATCCAGCAACGGGGCACTTCCATTGTCATCAGCGAAAAACACTACGTCTGTCTTGGGCATCGTTGCCTCCCCAATTTCCGGGCGGCCTGTATGCAGGCGCTTGCCAAATGTCTCCGGCCGACTGGGCCGAATCGCAGAACTTGCCAGCCAAAACGGTCGGTTCCCAAAGCATCGCTACCTCCACTAGCTACGTGCGTTTTGATCCCACCACAAGTATCGCATATTTGCGATACGAAGTCAACGCAATTTTGCGATATTCCAGGTCGGTGAGTAGCCGGACGCGGGAGCGTACCTAAATGACTGGTAGGAAAGGACTTATGGAGGAACGCACGCGGGTTAAGGGGCCTTCCCGTGCCAGAATGTGCTGGACTTCTTGGTCGCACTGCCCGATTAGGCACGGCGAGCCAGCAGCAAGTGCCCCCGTATGGGTGATTATGCTCTCCATCGCTGGCAGGAGTTCGCCGGTTGACCCTGTCCACACGCTCAGCCACGAAATGGCACGCCCGGCGCTGATCCAGTACGGTCAGTCGCTAGGATCAATCAAGGCCCTTTCCGAATGCCGCGACGAGCACATCCGCTCCATCGCCCCCATGCGTCCCCTAGCCGCCGAAGCCCTTCGCCTCGAACACCGCCTCAGCGACCTGGTCAACGCCGCCTACCACCTCACTCCCGACGAAATCGCGCTGCTCTGGCAAACCGCCCCGCCGAGGATGCCGATCGGCGGGCCAAGCGACGGTAAATAATTACGTGGGTCTTAGCTGGGCAACGGTCGTCCTTGCAATCCCGTCCTCGCAATCTCCAGCTTGTGCCAAGATGTGAGCCAGGGTACACTGGTAATGGTGGACATTTGCGAGCGGAACGTCGGCACATCCGTTGGCGGAGCCGGCATGTTGCTGCTCTCGCACTTGCCAGTTGTACAAGAACGGGGCCTGTATGAATCGCATCGTAGTCAAATCGAGGATCGGCAGCGACGGCATCCTGCAATTGGCGTTGCCCGTCGGACCGGCCGATGCTGACCGAGAGGTTCAGGTTTCGGTCGAACCGGTCGCCCCGGCGGCCCTGTCGCCCGACGAGTGGCGCCGCCGCGTTTTCGAGACGGCTGGAAAGTGGGAGGGACCGCTGGAGCGGCCGGAGCAGGGGGAATACGAACAGCGGGAGCCGCTAGGGTGAGCCACCTGCTGGACACCAACTCTTTCATCGACCACCTTCACAACACGTCCGAGTTCAGCCGCATACCGGGCTTGCTCCTTGAGGACTGGCAGTAGATTTGCCAGCCCGACTGGAGCAGCTTGCGTCACGCAACCGTGGATGGCTCCCGCGTCATGCTCGCCGTTGAACTGTTGCAGCAATCCATTCGCGGAGGCGGTCGGCTGCTGCCCGCTTCACGTCTTTCAAAGATTGACGCCGTTGGAGCAAGTTGATCGCAAGTACGGCCACACGGACGTGACCATCGCATGGCGGAACTGCAAAGTGGAAGTTGTCCAGCCATTCGAAAGGCTGTCCGTCCATGTTCCAGAAGGGAACCACGAAGAAGCCACACGAGGCGCCATAGAGTCGCATGTAAACATAAAGCTGATTCCAGTCAGCAGAACGAATGCAAACTCGCAGAACCTCTTCGCCACTGGCAAGTTGTGAGGTCATCGCCCTTTCCAAAACATCCTTATACTTCGCATCCCCTACAGCGTACGATTCCTGTGACTTCCACAAGACAATGTCTGGCTCATGCACCTGGTGCTGTTGCCCGCTAAGGAACGGCCTGGAATTGCAAAATGCGGCTTGCCAGGTCGCATCGGGCAACGCGGCCTGCGCAATCACTTCGGCAAATCGTTCAAAGGCACGATTGGCATCGAGAGCCAGCGAAGGGGCTTGGCCGCCTGGGGACGGCAAATCGCTGCCTCGCAGCAGCAGGCGTGCCCAAGCCATGGCCCGCCGATAGACGCGCGACGTCCGTTCGAGTCGCGCCTTCCGAAGGTCTGCAGACGTAATGGACACTTCTTCGACACCGCTGAACCACGGTAAGAGCTTTTGGAACGGTTCCCACACCGACGCACCCACTCCAGGGTCAAGGGCTGCGGCAACGCGCTGGAGTCGGCGGGCGGCAGCCCAAAGAATGCGATTATCCCAGTTGTCAACCGTGAACTCTTCCCAACGGCATGGAAGCACATGCGGCTTGCCGCGAAGCGCCCCCCGCACATAGCCTGCAAGGTGAAGCCGGCCCCGAATGTGGCTGCGCAGCTCCGCTTCCTCCTTGCGGTAGTACGCGCGAAAGTCCCGACGGCACAGTTCTTGAAGCAACTGCGCATAGTGCCTGGCAAGAAACAGGAGGAACGGATGTGGGCCTAGTTGTCCTTCCCACCCTGGGACATCCTCCGGTGGCGTTTCGCCTTCACCCAGTGCAAGCAGTTCTAAAAAACGCAAGAGACCAAGGCGCGGCTCTTGTCGGCAGCCCTTTGGGGCGATCAGCAAGAGGTGCATTCCGTCCTCATCGCCGAATGGCAACAGCCCAACGTAATGAGATGCGCCAATATGCAGGCGGTCCTCATCGAAAGAGCGCACCAACCATTGGGCTGTCAAATACGGCTCGAGGTGTTCCTTGCGATGAAATAGGAGGGCTGCCTCGTCCCGGTCGGCACAGGTGTCATACTCGAAAAGTGTCACCTCGCGAGGGAGGACAACAGCGGGCAAATTTGCGGTACCTTCAGCACTCATGGCTGTGGCAGAACCTGATCCAACGGGTGTAACCATTTACCGAGGGTATCTGCTCCCAGATTCAAGAGCTGGGCATATTCGCGAAGCAGCGGCTGCACCTGATGTTCCCATTTCATCCGGACCTGTTGCTGGGCAACCTCGCCCGACGCATCCGCGTTCGGAAGAAAATAGGAGTGACCGATCCCCATTTCCGCCTCAGCATTGCGGTCGTTGCCCGTGTTGAGCATGGCATTGAGCTGCTCCATGAGTTTCACCAAACGCTCGCCGTAGCTTTCTTCTTGTGCGCCGTGCCAGACCTTCCGAATGACCTCCGAATCCGGTCCAACGTGACAAAGGCCAAAACGTCGACGGATGGCGACATCGATATGACCAATGGAACGATCCGCAGAGTTCATCGTTGCGATGATATACAGGTTGCCGGGTACGATCAAGTCCGCGCGTTCCTCGCACACGAACGGCAGCGTCACCGGTTGATTACGATACTCGAGCGCATAAACCAGTTCGCCAAGCAGTTTTGGCAGGTTGCCACGGTTGATCTCATCAATCACCAACACGACAGGCTGGGCGTGCGACCCCGTGGAGCGCTGTTCGGCCCGGCGGCAAAGCTGCAGGAAGATTCCCCCTTTCACCTGAAACGCGAGTGTGCCGTCCTTTACTATCGGTTCGATGCCGCCCACAAACTGTTCATACTCGTACGCCGGATGGAAGACGACAAGCTCAAATCGCTTGTCCTCGCGGAAAGGTTGAAGTTGCTTGTCGATCTCTCCTGTTGGGGCCGACTCGGCAGGTTCCTTCCCGCTGAGGATGGCGAGTGCAGTTCGCTTAGCTTCGCGGGTCTTACCCGTGCCGGGCGGACCGTAGAGAATCACTTGGCGAAATTGGTGCAATAGGTCTTTCATGGTCGGCCACTTTGTCGGTTCTATTCCTGTAGGTGGTTCTGGTGGTCGTTCGGGATCAAGGTTTGCATCCTTGAGGCAAATTTGGCAGTAGGCAGTGGGTGTCCTCCCGTGTTCATGCAGCCCATTAAGCAACTCATCCAAGGTCGAACCCCAAATCCTCTTGCGTGGCTCACTGTCTGCGCCCTTTTTGTAGGGCTGTCCTCCGAACTTGCATGATGTGCGGTGTACCTTCCCGTGTCCATCGATCCAAACGAAGCCTGCTGGCTTCGCCCTAATCCACTCCAAGTATCGGCGTTCCTCCCCAATCTCGAACCTCTCAATCATCTACTGTTCTCCCGCCCGGAGGGTTTCCAGCGATAAGGAATCGCATAGCTAGAGGACCCAGGTGCAATCTGTGGAGTGGCTCCGTGCTCTGGATGGCCGATACTCGCCACCATCCCCATTGCGCGACGCATCTCTCTTGTATCGACGCTTTCCGTGTCTCATCGCCGAGGACGCAGTCGCTCCTGTCGGCATCCGACCTCAAGTATGCCGCGGCCGGGGGAAATGGTCAACCCCTCCGTGCAAAGCGACGAATTCAAGAAAATTAGCGCTGGCGAGTCTCCCCCCCCACCCAAAAACCGTCAGAAGAGGGGGCTTTTCGACGAAAATCGGCTTGCTTTATACGCTATTTGCATATATATTTACGTTATATGCGTACAAAACCCCTGATCGCCGCGCTGTTCCCGAAGACCCGGCGGTCGGTGCTGGCCGCAACGGTAATGCACCCGGACCGATGGTGGTTCCATGCCGATTTGGCGCGGCATCTCGGTGTTCCGCCGTCGAGCCTTCAGCGGGAATTGCAGTCGCTGGTCGAAGCGGGCATTCTGATTCGTCGCGAAGAGGGGAAGCACGTGTACTTCAAGCCCGATCCGAACTGCCCGGTCCTGCCCGAACTCCAGGGGATCATGACGAAGACGCTCGGCCTTGTCGATGTGTTGCGGGCGGCGATGGCGCCGTTTCAGGACGCGATCCGGGTGGCCTTCGTTTACGGCTCCATCGCACGGTCGGAGGAATTGTCGGAAAGCGACGTGGACCTGATGGTCATCGGCAGCGCCCAACTGGCCGCCCTGTCGCCCGAGTTTTCGAAGGCCGAGGCAACACTCGGCCGCGAGGTGAACCCGACGGTCTTCTCGCCGGAAGAGTTCTCCAGAAAGCTGCAAGAGGGGCATCACTTCGTGACATCGGTGGTGCGAGCCGAGAAGCTGTTCGTTACCGGAGGCCCGGATGACTTGGCACGACTTGCTTAGGACGCGGCGCATCCAGCGCCACAGCACGAGCAAACAGGAACTGGACGCCTTGCGTGCCGTGGTGGAACGCGACTTGAAGGACGCTTCTGTTCCGGAACTGTCGGAAGACCGGCGGTTTGCGATGGCGTACAACGGTGTGCTGCAACTGGCCACGATGGCGGTGGCCTGTGCCGGCTACCGGGTGACCGCCAAGCAGGGCCATCACGAGAATACTTTCGTCGCGCTGGAGTTGGCCGCAGGCCCGCAAGTGGCCCCCCTCGCAAAGTACTTCAACACTTGCCGGCGGAAGCGGAACATGGTCGACTACAACGTAGCCAGCGTCGTTACGGAAACCGAACTGATGGAACTGTTGGAGAAGGCCGCCGAGTTCAAAACGTTCATCGAGGATTGGATCGCGACGAACCACCTGCATCTCACGTAACGCTACGGCCACTTCATTCGCCGGCCGCCTCCGCGATGATTTCGTCGGCGTTATACTGAAATGGGGTGGTGCCGAGCCGGCTTGCGGCTTGTAGGAATTCGGCGCGCGAAAGGTCGGCGATCTCCGCCGCGCGGGCCTGCGAAACAAGCCGCAACTCGTACCATTTCACGGCGGCGGCAAGCCGCAGGTCGGCCGCGAAGCCGGATGGATCCTTTCGCATCGCCGCCAATGCACCCTCGGGCATTTCGATTGTCATCCGCACCATGAGCGTGTCTCCCGCAGCAGCCGCGATCAATCCGGTTCTTGGCTTTCGCAGCCTTCCCTCCAATTATAGCAGATAGGACGGGCGGAGGTAAGGCGGCCGGCAGGCCACCCGGCGCTAGCCGATCAGCTTCTCGACTGGCTCCGGGTGGAGCACGACGTAGCGAAGCCGACGCTGAAGCTCAAAACCCTCCTGAACCTCGACTGCGATGCCTTTGTGGCGGAAGAGCGGAAACAACCGATTGGCGTTTGCCCTTCGCCGGATTGCGGGGAATTGAACTCTTGCGGCTGCGAGTGAAGGACGTCGACTTCCAACGCCGGCAGTTGACGGTGCGGGACGCCAAAGGGCAGAAGGACCGGGCCACGATCCTGGGGGAGCCTTCGTCGCACGAAGCCCTTCTTGCACAGAACGTTCCGAGCCGCCACTCATACCCCCACCAAAACCCCCAACGTCAAGAATGCCAGGCGGGCCGAGACCTTGCCAGGATCGAGCCGGAACTGGCGGGCGACGGCGCGGCGGTAGGCGTCGAGCTGGGGGCGATAGTGCTCCACGCGGGCGGCCAGGGCGGCGGCGTCGCCGGGGGGAAGCTGGTCGGTCTTGAAGTCGAGCACGTCGGCGCCGACCACCTGCGGGCCGTCGTATAATACGGTCAGCCGGTCGATCGAACCGCTCAGGATCGCCCCGTCTTCGAGCAAGGCGAACGGGCGTTCTCGCCATACGCGCCAGTGCGGCGAGCCCAGCCCCGGGCCGGCGCAAGCGGCGCAGGTGCCGTCGCCAGGCTGCTTGTAGAACGCACGGCTCAGCGCGGCAGTGATTGTGGGCCGGTCCACCGCGGCGTGGAACTCGCGCTTCAACGCCGCGACGGCCGCGGCGTCGAGCGTCGAACGCTGAGCCAGTTGGTCGAGCCGGGCGTCGTCGGGCAGCCCGTCGTCGAGCCATTCGATCTGCTCGAACCAGGCGTGCATGAGGCTGCCGCGCTGGAGCGCCGGGCCGGCTTCCACGGTCAGGCTCGTAGAAAGCTTCACCCGATGCCCTCCCTCCAAGCCCGAGGGACTGACCCGCTCCAGGCCGCGCCGCGGCTGCGAAGCCGGGGCGGCCAACTCGATGGCCAGCGGTTCGGCCGCCGCGGCTGTTGCTGCCGCCCGCCCGCGCACGATGCCCGCGGCCAGCGCCCGGGCGTACCAGTCGGCATCGCCGTGCTCGAAGGCGGCCGTTTCCGGCTCCACGCGGGCACCGTTGACCAGCGCGGCGCGGAGCACGCCCGTGGCGGTGCCGGGTAGCTTCTTCTCCTTCTCCGACGACGGCGCCACAACGCACCATAGCGAGTGGATCGGCCGCGTCAGCGCGACGTACAGAATGCAGAGCGACTCCTCGACTTTCACGCGGTCGTCGGCGTCGAACGCGTCGGCCAGCCGCTTCGGCAGCAGGCAGCGGAAGCCCTTCGGCACATAGCGGCACACCTGGTCGATCGGCTCGGCCGGCCCCGCGCGGCCGACGACCAGCGCGGACGTTTGCGGGCCGAGTTGGAAGTCGAGTTCCGGCAGTACAACGATGTCGAACTGGAGCCCCTTGACCTGGTGATAGTTCATCACGCGCACCGGCGCGGAAGTGGGCGACTCGACCCGCCGCTGCTCGACCATGACCACGAACTGGTCGGTGCGCGTGGTCGCGGCCGGCTCGTAGCCGTAGGCCAGTTCGACAAGCTGCATCAGCCGGCTGAGGTCGCGGGCATCACAATGCCCGGCAAGCTGCTCCGCCCAACCGTAAAGGGTCGGACCATAACCGGCGTCCATCAGCCGGTGCCGAATGTCGCCGGCCAGCCGCAAGGCTGCCGCGCCGTCGGCGTGATCGGTGAAGCCAATCGCCGCACCCAAGGGCGAACGGGCCACATGGAAGCGGGCGACCGTATCGCCCGGATGATCCACCAGCCGCAGCAACGACAGCATGAGCTGCACGGCGGGCGAGTCGGTCAGCGGGTTGCCCCCCTCCTCGCTTGCGTCGACTTCCGCCTGGCGCAAGCGGTAGATCAGCCGGGCCACGGAGGCGTTCTTCCTCACCAACACGCCAATGGAGCATCCGGGCGATTCTTCGTGCAGTTGCTTCACCAGCCTTGCTGCGTAGTCGAGCGTCACGTCATTCTGCACCTGGCCCTCGGCCGCGCGCGGGGCTCCGGCCACGCGGCAGTAACCGGGCAGACCTTTGCGGGCGGTCGAGTGCTCCGTGAACCGGCCGCCCCAGGCGGCAGCCGCTTCCGGGTGGTTCTGCACGGCGACATTGCTTGCGATTCCCCGGAATACCCGGTTCACCACGTCGATCACCACGGGCGACGAGCGATAGCTGCAAGTCAGTTCGCCGGCGGTGAGTTCGGGCAGCTCGTTGTTAAGCGTATCGAAGATCTCGGCCACGCCGCCTCGCCAGCCGTAAATGGCCTGCTTCACGTCGCCCACGCAGAAGAACGACCGCCGCGGGCCGCCCCGCACGCTTTCTCGTGCGAACGGGCGCAGCACGCGCCATTGCTGCGGCGAGGTGTCCTGGAACTCGTCCAGCAGCAGGTGCGACACCGGCGCGTCGAGCCGGTACACCACCTCGTCGAGCCGCCCGGCCAGGTCGGACTGGGCCAGCATGCGCGTGACGTCGTCGAACCGGACCGCCTGGCGGGCGAGCTTCAGCCGCCGATACGCATCGTCGAAATGCTTTAGCAGCCGGCGCGTGCCCTCCGTTTGGTTCGCAATCCGCCCGAGCACCTCGGCCTTCGCGTGGTCCATTAGCGGCCGGTACCGGGCAATGAGTTCGTCGGGGATCGGCTTGTTGTAGTAGGTCAGCGTGGAATCGAGGATTTTGGCGGCCAGGCCGCCCGCGAGGAAACCGTCCCAGTCTTCCGTGCCTGCGCGGTCGAGGTCCTTGTCGCGCGCGCCCGCCATCCGCTTGTTGCTGCTGAGGTCGAGGGCCGCGGCCGCGTCGATGGCCGCCTGGAGTTCGGCCGGCGGCAGCGGCTTGTAGCGGGGCAGGGCCTGCCATGCAGTGTCCGGCGCATCGACGTAGGCCCCGTACAGGCCGGAAACCAATCCGGCAATCTCCTCGGCCACCGACCGGGCCGCGGCGCCCTTGTGCAGCAGGTGCATCAGCTCCAGGGCGTCGGCGGTCGACTCCTGCGCGACGATCCGGCGGACCGCCTCGGCCTGCATGGCGGCGTCGTCCATCTCGTCGACGATTTGCCAGCCGGGCGGCAGCCCGAGTTCCAGCCCGAAGCTTTGGGCGATTTGCACGAAGAAGCTGTCGAGCGTACCCACGCGCAGCCGGTGGAGGCGGCGGACCATGGCGGCCACCAGCCGCAGGCAGTTCTCGCGGTTGAGCTTGCCGCCTTCGACGTGCTTGTTGAGTTCGGCTAGCTTCTTCGCGTCGAGTGCGGCGGTCGCCAGCCGGGTGAGCACTCGGTTGAGGATTTCGCCCGCCGCCTTGCGCGTGAACGTGCTGGCCAGAATGGCGTCGAGCGGCTCGCCAGCCGCCGCCAGCCCAATGAACCGGTTGCTAAGCTGGAACGTCTTGCCCGTACCGGCCGACGCGCGAATGACCAGGTTGGAGAAGCGATGGCTCATGCTGCCCCTTCGCTATTTCAAGCTCTTGCCCGGAATCCCCGGCGCCCGTCCCCGCTGCTCAGGGCGCGATCAGAAACAACTTGAGCAAATTGTATTAGGCACACGCCGTGTGCCTACTACACTGCAATTGACCAACTCATTGGCGTCCCCGCCGCTCAGCCGCACCAGGGCCGCTCGCGGTTGCCGGCCTTTTCCAGGGCGTGGATGGCAGTGCGCACGTCGGCTTCGACCTGGAAGTCGAACATGCCTGCAAGAACGAAGTCGGCTCCGGCGCGGAACGCGTCGGTGAAGGCCCTTCGTGGCGCAATCGCCCCGGCTGCCATGACCTTAAAGGCGACCCAAGGCTTCTCGACCTTCGCCATGAACTCAGCCGTTTCCTGCGGGTTGTTGCACCACATGTTGTCGTGGTTGGTGTTGCGATCCAACGACCAGCCGCCCATCCAGTCGTATTCGCGGCGGTGGTCCTCGGGTGTGGCCGACCAGTAGGCATCGCCGTGGTAGGTCTTCACGTAGAAGTCGGCGCCCACCTTATCGCGCTCACAAGCTATTGGCATGTTCAGCGAATGGCCGCCCACGCCTGCCGGCAGTCCTTCGGCCTGGATCAACTCGACCATCTGGGCAATGATGTCGGTGCTGCCGCCTTTCATCATGTGGCTGTCGGTCACTCCGCCGTGGGAATAGATGAACGTCGCGCCCAGGTCGACCTGCCGCTTGATTTCCTCGGCCATCTTGGCCTTGTCGGCCATCAACGTGACGCACGGCATCGTCTGGATCTTCTGGCTGCGGCTCTCGTTGTATTTCAAGACTGTCGGCCAGCACCGCGGGTCGAGTTGAATCGTGTTGATCCCGCAGGCCAGGCAAAGATCGAGCGTTTCGAACACCTTGTCTTCGGTGTTGTAGGCCATGAATAACTTCGAGGCATACATCAGATCGCGGCTATGAGCCCAGCCCCCGATCAGGTTCCCGCCGATCAATAGCCGGCTGAGCGAGACGTCGCCGATCTTTCCACACGGCAGGCTGCCGGGCGCAATGCTGGTCTGTGGGTTCCCTTGCTCGTCCTTGGCCGAATCATCGTTGATCGCAGCCCGGAGCGTGTTCTCCTCAATGCTTGTGTAAGCCGCGGCCACACCGGCGGCTCCCGCGATACCGCGGGCGAGAAAGCAACGGCGGTCGGTCTTTATTGTCATGACAGGTAACCTCGAAACGGGGGTGGGATTGCGGGACTTGCTTTGCCAAACCTGTATTATTGTCAAATCGTGGCGAGTTCCGCTACCCTTCGTTTGGACAGGGCCGCTTCGGGTCGCAGAAGTACTGCTAAGTATCTATCTGGACAAGAGTTAGGGGCAGATCCCGGATTCGCCATCGCTTGAGGAGCAGAGAATGATTATTCCTGCTTGCTTGGCCTGCTGACAAGCTGGAAGCTTATCCCACGGGCCAATGGTTGGTCGGCAAGGGCGTTTTCACTGCTGACAAGCTGGAAGCTTATCCCACGGGGTCATGCGGCGTCGCCTTCCGCCTCGGCCAGTTCGGCGCCGTACTGCCCGTCTTGGCAGATGGCGGCGAGGTCCTCGGAAAAGGCGGGCGGTGGCGAGGTGGGCGGCCAGAACACGCCGGCACGCACTCCGCGAATCACGTCGGCCGCGGCGGCATCGGCCTCCGCCAGGTCGGCGTCGGTCCATTCGGCCGGAAGGATGCCCACGGCGTTGGTGTCTTTCGGCAGGGCGATGTACGCCAGCCGGACCGAATCGCTGATGCCCAGCCCCTTGACCAAGTGCCGGTACAGGGGCAGTTGCAGGTCGATCCACTCGCCCTGCTTTCGATGCGTCTTCTCCGGGGCGCGGGCGCTCTCGGAAGTCTTGTAGTCGAAGACGATGTACTCTTTGGCGGCCGGGTTGAAGTCGATCCGGTCGATTCGGCCGCGAAGCTGCATGGGCGTCCCGTCTACGATGAGTACGGCCGTGCCCGGCTCGGGCGATGCTTCAGCATGCTGGATGCGCCAACCCTCCGCAGCCCACCCGGCCTGCCAGCGGGCGAATGCCCGGAGTCGCCACCGCAACTGCTCGATTTGCACGCGCACCGCAGGCAGCGCCGCCGGCCCGAACCGCGCGTCGGCCAGCCGGTCCAGCGCCGCGCCCAGGTGGGCCTCGATCTCCTCGGCATCGGTCGAATGGACCGCGGGCGAGCGGGCGAACTCGTGCAGCACGTCGTGCGCCAGCGAGCCGAACCCGCCGCCGTCCAACTCCTGCGCCGTGTCGGCCAGCGATTCGAGCTTCAGCCGGTGGCGAAGGTAATAGCGGTAGGGGCAGGCAAGATAGTCGCGGAACTCGGTGACGCGCATCGACGTGACCGGCTCGGGCAGCGGGTCGGGCTTCGGAACGGGCAATGCCGACGCCGCTTGTCCCGCCCGAAGCGCGCCGTGCGCGGCCGGACCGATTGTCGCTTCCGATTCGGCGAAGAACCGGCCCGCCCTGCGGGCAGCCGTCTCGTCGTCGCAGGCGAACAGCAGCCGGCTGGGCGCGAGCGGATCGCCCACAGCGCTGCGCCGGCCCGTCACCAGGGCAAGCCGCTCGCGCGAGGCGGCCAGCACGCTTAGAACATACGCATCGCGGGCGTAGCGGCGGTCGTTGTCCATGATGCCCAACGCACGCCGAAGCTGGTTCGGCAGGAACAGGTCGGCGTTGATCGCGTCGGGCACGGCCCCCTCGTTGAATCCGGTAACGATCAGGGCCGGCGCGTCGTCCAGCGGCAAATCGAGCCAGCCGAGCATTTCCACCGCCCCGCGTTCGGGCGCGGCGCTGATACGATCGGCCTCCAACTGGCCCAGGAGCATGTGCAGGGCCTCGGGCGCGGCAACCTGACCGGCCACCGCATCGGCCAGCCGGCTGGGGATGCCGGCATTCTCCCGGGCCGCGTCGCGAATCAGTTCACATGCCCGCAGAATACTGCGGTCCGGTTCGCGGCGGCGGTCGAGCGGCCGGCAGCCGAACACGGCGGCCAGCAGTTCGAGCACCGGCTTTCCCCAGTCGGCGAGCGTGTGCTTATCAGCCAGCGGGCCCAGCAACCGCTCGACGGCAGCGTGCAGTTGGGCGACGACGTGCTCGTAGGGTGGGTCAAGGTCGCTTGAGTTCTTGGTGGGTCGCTGCAAACTGCTTCCGTCCCCATTCTCGCGTTGTGGGTCTGAACTGCGTTGGCCAAGCGACCGACGACCCACCGCGGATGCCGCTTGCCGGCCCCAGCCCACAGGCGATCCCGACTTGTCCAGCCGGGCCGGCAGACGTTCGCCCTGGTAGGCGTCCAGCCGGCTCAGCCAATCGCCCCGAATGCCCTGCTGTACGACCCAGTCGGCCAGGGCCGGGTGGCGGACCAGGGCAGCAAGAGCAGCGAACGAACGCGAAGTAAGATACTCGGCCACGGCCGTGAGCAGCCGGCAGGGCGACGACTGCGCGACCGGCCGGCCCACGCCGTACCGGGCGGGAACGCCGCATGCGGTGAGCAGTTGCTGAAGCTGCGGAACCAACTCGTCGGCCACCCGGTCGGGCACGCCAATGGTGATTTGCTCGGCCGGGTACCGTGCGCCGAGTCCGGCAAGCCACCGGCCCACCGCGGCGGCCTGCCCGGCCGGATCGTCGGCCTGGACAATCTGCTCGTCGCTGAAGTCGATGGGCGCTTCGAGCCAGGCATCGGGCTTCAGGCACCCGTGCTCGTCAAAGCGGTCGGCGAGCGACTCCGGGGCGAACACCAAGGCAGTCACATGGTCTGCCACCTGATCGAGCATGAGCCGCTGCTGACGGTTCAAGTCGGCCGTACCTACCAGGAGGATCGGCCGGTCGGTCATACATTCGTTGTCGCGAATGGCCACTCGGCGGGCCGTCTGCTGGTCCCAGAGCCCGAGGGAATCGAGGATGCCCAGGTAGCGCTTCTGCACCTGCACCAGCGCCTGCCATCGGGGCGTTTCCCGAAAGCCGTCCACGGCCGCACCCGCTTCGACCACGTCACTGAAATTGACGTTCTCGCGGGCCAATTCGCGGTGCAGGCCGGCCAGCATCGCACCCAGGGCAAGCCATGCCGGGAAGTCGTCGTCGGCCGGCAGCGACGGAATCAGGCGCTCGACTACGGCCGGCTCGCTGCCGCGCAAGGCATCGATCCAGGCAAGCTGTTGCGTCAAATCGTCGGCAAAGGGACGCTTGGCCTGATACAGCTTTTCGGGCAGGTTGCCGACGGTGACAATTTCCGGCGGGCAAAGCGGCACCCGGTCGGCTTCGGCCCGGGCTACCAGCAGTTCGAGTACACGGCGTCCCGCGCGACTGGTCGGAACGGCCAGCACGATGCCCGCCAGGTCGAGCCCGTCGGGCGTGCCGAAATGCTCCACCAGATAATCCACGGCTACCTGAAGGCCCGGACGCTGGAAATCGCGGAATTGGCTGTGGATGGGCATGGACGCTTCGTGCGTGGAAGAACCCGACTGGGCTGAACCTACGCATTGTAGGGGATCGGAGAGGCTGCAACAAGCCAGCCGCTCTTGGCTCCACGCTTTTGGGTCCCGACTCGACAAATGCGTTGCCGGTGATTAAATTAGAGGTTTCCGTAACTTGGGGGTCCAACGAGAAAGGGAGCAACTGCAATGTGTGCGAAGCGGATTCTGCTGGCTGAGAACGATATGCCGAAGGCGTGGTACAATCTGGCGGCCGACCTGCCCAAGCCGGTCCCACCGCCACGGCATCCGCAAACGCACGAGCCGGTCCCCCCCGAGGCGTTGGAGCCCATCTTTGCCAAGGCCCTGATCGAGCAGGAAGTGAGCCAGGAGCGGTGGATCGAGATTCCCGAGCCGGTCAGGCGAGTTCTGGCCATCTGGCGGCCCTCGCCGCTGGTGCGGGCCGAGAACCTGGAAAAGGCCCTGAAGACCCCTGCACGCATCTACTTCAAGGACGAAAGCCACAGTCCGCCGGGCAGCCATAAGCCCAATACAGCCGTTGCCCAGGCCTATTACAACAAGATGGAAGGGATCAACCTGCTGACCACCGAGACCGGGGCCGGGCAGTGGGGCAGTGCGCTGGCCTTCTCGTGTGCCCAGTTCGACATGCACTGCAAGGTATTCATGGTCAAAATCAGCTACCAGCAGAAACCCTACCGCCGGTCCATGATGCATGCCTGGGGTGCCGAAGTCGTGGCCAGTCCGTCGGAGGACACGCAGGCGGGCCGGCAGATCCTCGCCAAGGACCCCGACTGCCCCGGGGCTTTGGGCATTGCCATCAGCGAGGCCGTCGAGGCCGCGGTCATGCGCGACGACACGAAGTACACCCTCGGAAGCGTGCTCAACCACGTCATGCTGCACCAGTCGGTCATTGGACTCGAAGCGGAAAAGCAGTTCGAGTTGGCCGAGGATTATCCCGACGTCGTGATCGGCTGCGTGGGCGGCGGGAGCAACTTCGCCGGCCTGGCCTTCCCCTTCCTGCGGCATAAGATTGCCGGCCGGGACACGCGGTTCATCGCGTGCGAACCGCATAGCTGCCCGTCGATGAGCCGCGGGCAATATCGCTACGACTTTGGCGACACGACCATGCTCACGCCGCTGATGAAGATGTTCACGCTCGGCCACAGCTTCGTGCCGCCGGGAATCCATGCCGGCGGGCTGCGGTATCACGGCATGGCACCTATGGTGAGCCTCGGCGCCGAGCTGGGCCTGATCGAGCCGGCGGCCTTTCATCAGCTTGAGTGCTTCAAGGCCGCCATTCTGTTTGCCAAGACCGAGGGCATCATCGTGGCCCCGGAAACTTCGCACGCGGTTCGCTGTGCCGTGGTCGAAGCCGAGCGATGCCGGGAGACAGGCGAAGAGAAGTGCATCGTGTTCAATCTATCGGGACACGGCATTTGCGACCTCGGCTCCTACGACCGCTACTTCAGCGGCGAGCTGGAGGACTATGCCTATCCGCAAGAGAACATCGAAGCGGCCATTGCAGAATTGCCGGCGGTTGAGGGGTAGGCTGTGCGGGGCACGCTTCGGATAACCAGCAGCGCCACGAGAGCGCCGGCGGGAACGTCGACGTAGTAGTGGCCGCCCACGGTGACGGTCGACGCGATCATCAGCACGTTCAGTCCGAACGCCCACCAGCGCAGTCTTGTCGGCCATAGTGCGGCAGTCAGAAAGATCGCCCAAGCCGTATGGAAGCTTGGAAAGGTGATGATCCCTTGCGCGCCTTGCCATGTGATGACCGCCGCGCCCGACCGCAAGGCATGGAACCGTTCGGCAATGACGGGTGTGATGTTCCCCTGGACTCCCACGGCGGGGAAGAAATAGAAGAAGCATACGGTTACCAGGGCGCCCAGCATGAATCGCTGCAGAAACGTCCAAAGACTGCTCTTCTCAGCCAGGATGAATAGCACCAAGATCGTCTGTGGAATGACTGAAGAATACGCTACCTTGAGCATAAAGGCTACGACCGGATATTGCGCGACGAAGGCAGCCGTTGCCGGGGCTGAAAGGCCCAAGGTGGAATCTGCGGCCAGCAACATGGCGTCGGCAAGTGGATAGGACGTCGCCGCAATCGCTTCCATGAGCATTGTGAACGCGGCGGAGAAGGCGATCAGCGTGACAAGCCCCCGCAGGAGGTTGGGCTGCCACAGAAGACTCGCGCAGAAGACCAAGCCACTGAACACCATCGCCTGCCAATAGCCCGCTGCCTGGAGGTCCTGCACGAAGATCAGCAGGCCGGCGGCCAGCGCAGCCAGCATGACGGGAATGTCATTGATAATCCAGCGACGCGAATACTCGGCGTTGGCTTGCACTGATAACACCTGTCTCCGTTCCGGATATTCGAGGGCGACAACTCCACTTTCGCGGCCGAACGGTTGTCATTGGAGAACTCGCCCTCAGTACCGCGGGCACAACGGGCAATCTCCCGGGAATGCTCGCCTGCCCGCCTCCCAACAACCATAGAATCCCATTTGACATCGGTCGAATCTGAACTAGGTTTCAATGTAGAGGCCAATGGCACGCGAGTGCCGGCTGGACATGGGACGGCCGAAAGGCTGTCTCGAGGAGGGGGGAGTTCTCCGCCGAAAAACACATTCGACACAGCTCCTTATGCTCGGCGGACCACCTGAATCACCCAGGCCTGCAAGCCTCAGAACCCTCGAAAGGGCAAACCGGTTGAAAGGCCGGGGCGCAAAGCCAAGGGCCGGCGGCGCTAGCCGGCGGAAGCCTGGCTGCCGAAAGGGTGAAACCAGTGATTTCGGCCAGCGACGGGGAAGAGGCACGTTTTTCCAAAATAGGGTTCCGGAAGGTGGCCGCAGGCCCGCGGCGGGCAATCCGCCGCGACACTCGAAGGAGCCCAACCCTGTTTTCGGTTCCGGTTAGTCCTCGGCGCCCCGCGTTTACGCCCGGCGCTGAGGGATGAAGCTGGAATGGAGGAATACCCATGAAGTCGCTTGCTATGAAGGTGCATCGTTTCCTCGTTTCAGAGGATGGGCCCACCGCAGTGGAGTACGCGGTCATGTTGGCGCTGATTGTGATCGTCTGCTTGACGGCCATTACCGCCATCGGATCGCAGGCCAACGCGACGTTTGAGACCATTGGTACCGAACTCGAGAATGCCAACGGCCTAGCTGGTGGCGTAGGTGGTTAGTGCCGCTTGGTGGTGCTGACCGCCTGACCCACGGCCAGGTCCATTGTCGGCCAGGCCAATCGTCCGATTTTGACCGGAAACCCCCTCGGCGCCGATTTGGCGCCGGGGGGGCGTTTTTTTGGCTCGCCGATTCCATGGGCCAAGCAGAATTCCATTGCGGCAAGCATGATCGGCACGTGCCGCCCGGCTCGCAGCCCATACGGTTTTCCGGCGGCATGGGAGCGTTTCTTAAGCTAGCATTGCATAGAGAATTCGGTTTCCCCCAGAACTTCCCGGAGTAATGCTCATGTCGCTTACCGCCGCTGTCCCCACTGGTGTCATCGAAAACTGGCATATTTGGCTCGTCAGCGCCGTGCTTGTCGTGGCCGCCGTTATCGACGGTTGGAAGTTGAAGGTGCCCAATTGGCTCACCTTCCCGTTCGTCGTAGCCGGCTGGACCTACAGCGCGGTGTGGTTTGGATGGGCCGGGCTGGGCTGGAGCCTGATGGGAACCGGAGTTGGTTTGCTCCTGCTGTTGCCAGCCTACGCCATTGGCGGCATGGGGGCAGGCGACGTGAAACTGCTGGCTGGGGTGGGCGCCTGGGTTTGGGGCACGATCACGTTCTACGCGTTTTGTGCCTCGGCTGTTGTCGGCGGTGTTCTGGCCGTGGGGATGGTACTGTACGCCCGCAAGCTTCGCCATCACAAGGCCCAATTCCTCGCAATCCTCACGGAAATTCTGGTCCTCCGCAATCCGGAGGAGCTTTCCGAAATCGCCGCCCAACGCAAGAGCACGATGATGCTGTTGCCGTACGGTATACCGATCGCCATTGGCACAATCACGTACTTTGCATTGGCGGGAATGTTGGTCTGAGGGTCAACGGCAGTAAGGAGCCAACGTCATGCACGCCCTAGTCTTCCGGAGAGACCGCTCACCGATTGGCCCCCTGGGCCGGCCCCCAGAGACAAGAATTGCTCCGCGTCGGCATTTCAAACTGGAGAAGGTGTGCCGATTTTGCCGAAAGAATCGACGAGGCGCTGCTGCAGTCGAGTTTGCCATTGTCGCGCCGCTCTTCTTCCTCTTGATATTCGGGATCATCGAGTTTGGACGCATGATTATGGTCCAGCAGATTATCACGAATGCCTCACGAGAGGGGGCCAGGGTGGCTGTCCTCGATGGCGCGACGACTGGAGAGGTGGATTCCAAGGTTGCCAACTACCTGCAGGGAGCCAATATCCATCGAGGCGCAAGTATTACGGTCAGCCCTGACCCGCCCGATTCCGCGGGTTGGGGTGAGCCTGTAACCGTTACTGTCACTATACCTTTCAGTCAAGTTACTTGGCTTCCGACGCCAATGTTTGTAGGCGGAGACATGCAGCTCTCCTCCAGCACGACTATGCGCCGTGAGACTGTGCAATAACGATTGCACAAGATGCGGTAGCTGTGCCGGAGGGGTTCGGGTTCGCAGCGGGGGCCAAACGCGCAAGGGGGGAGATGATGCGAGGCAAATCGCTTGCACTGCTAGTGCTTGCGCTCGGTTGCGGGCTGGTTGCGTCGATTGGCGTGACGCAGGTCATCGCCAAGCGCCACACCGAGACTCCCGCCCCATCAGTGGAGATGGAGAGTATCTTCGTTGCGATGGCCGACATTGCTTTGGGCGATCCGCTGACTGCTCAGGTTCTCAAGTTGGAACCGTGGCCGAAGAGCAAGATTCCCGAGGGGGCATTCACTAAGGTCGAGGATATCGAGGGCCGCCGAGCGCGCGCCCGGCTTTTTGCAGGTGAGCCGATCATCGAACGCAAACTGCTCAAGCGGGGCGAATCCAGCGGCGGGATCAGCCCGCTGATTCCCAAAGGGATGCGAGTCGTCTCGGTCAAGGTCGACCAGGTTTCCGGCGGCGGCGGACTCATTCTGCCAGGCGACCGGGTCGACGTGGTTGTCTACCTGACCCAAGCCCTGACGCGGGGGATTCCTGAAACCTCCACCCGGACTGTCCTGCAAGACATCAAGGTATTCGCGGTCAACGACCAGTTCAACCTTGACAGCGAAGGCAGCGACAAACGCTCGATTACCAATGCGCGCACCGTTTCGCTGCTGGTGACGCCGGCTCAGGCCCAAAAGGTCATGCTGGCCGGCGAGATGGGCCAAATTCGGCTGGTGCTCCGCAGCCCGGAGGACGACGAACAGGCCAGCCTGGCAACCGCCACTGCGCAAGACATCCTGGGAGGTCCAGGTGCTGGGAACCGAGATATGGAGACCCTGGTGGAGTCTGAACTCCCGGCGGAAGACGACCAGATGCAGGGCTTCCTCGACTTCCTGAACGAGAACATGCACGCGAGGGCCGCGGCGCAGTCCTCTGCTCGAGGCCCGCAAGCCGTGCCTCCGGCACCCGAGAACACAACCTGGAACATGCGTATCGTACGTGCCGGCAAGATCGAGGACATCCAACTGTACGGCGACACGAAAGCGGGCGAGCACGGCCTCATTTGGCACCACGGCGCGCCGGCCCCGACTCCGCCCTCGGACGGGCAATACCAGCCGTTTCCTGGCGCGCCGGCGTCAACGGTCCCGGCTCCGGCCGGTCCGACCATGACCTCGCCGCTTGAGGAACCGGAAGACGAGATGCCCCGGGAAGCGGAAGAAGACACACCCCCAACCCCGCAGTAGCAAGGTGAGTGAGCCGGCATGGATCGTCGGCCCCTGACGGAGGAACCCTTCCGGGGCCCGAACCCGGATAACGCTTCAAGGAAATCAAGGATGAGGAAGCCCAGTATTCTGCAATGGTGCCGCCGCGTCGCGCGGTCGCGATCCTCCGCCCCGGCAACGAGCCCGATTCATGCGTTGCCCGCTCTCGCACTCCTGTTGAGCGTTCTGCTTGCGTCCGTGGTGTGTGGCCAGCACAGCCCGCCGCCGGAGGTGTTTGACCCATCGCGGCCTCCCTCGCTGATCTACAAGGTCACAAGCGTTCAGCAGCGGCTGGAAATGACCGTCAACGCCAGCCGGCGTCTGGAAATGGACCAGAAGATTCCGGAAGCCCAGGTCAACAACCCCGACATCGTGGACCTGACGCCCCTGGCACCCAACGTGGTCCAGATTTCAGCGAAGAATCCCGGGGTGACCCAGGTCAATTTGTGGGGTGAGGACAAGCAGATTTACACAATCGACGTCATCGTATACCGCGACGTCCGTGAGTTGGGACTCTTGCTCGAATCCCAGTTCCCCAATGCGAAATTGAAAGTCGTCCCGGTCGGCAACGGCGTGATGATTTCCGGCTACGTTGACCAGCCGGAACAGGTCAGCCTCATCACGCGGATTGCCGAGGAATACTATCCAAAAGTCATACCCGCCATGACCGTAAGCGGCGTGCATCAGATTCTTCTGCACGTACGCGTCATGGAAGTGTCGCGAACGAAGCTCCGCTCGCTTGGGTTCGACTTCGCGCAGTTCAGCGGCGACAACTACGTGGTTTCAAGCGTCAGCGGGCTACTCAGCGCCTTTGGCGGGGGGGTCGCGACCAGTGGGCAGGAAACATTTTCGTTCGGAGTCGTAGACGGCTCCAGCGCGTTCTTCGGCGTCCTCGAAGCAATGCGTCAAGATCAGCTTATGAAGATTCTCGCGGAGCCGACTTTGGTCACTGTCAGCGGCCGCCCCGCGTTCTTTCAAGTCGGCGGCGAGTTTCCCATTCTCGTGCCGCAAAGCCTGGGAACCGTTTCGATCGAGTACAAGAAATTCGGAACGCAGGTCGATTTTGTTCCCATCGTTCTGGGCAACGGCCGCATCCGGCTAGAGGTGCGACCCCGAGTGAGCGAGATCGACAACACCCGAAGCGTGACGCTCGACTCGACCACTGTTCCCGGCCTGCGTACCCGCGAGGTCGACACGGGAGTGGAAATGAACGCCGGGCAAACGCTTGCCATAGCCGGCTTGGTACAAACGCGGGTTGAGTCGGAGAACAAGGGTCTTCCGTGGGCCAGCGAGGTGCCTTATCTCGGCGCCCTGTTCCGCCGGGTGCAGCACCACAACAACGAGATTGAACTGCTCATTCTGGTCACTCCCGAACTGGTCGAGGCCATGGACGCCCACGAAGTGCCGCTCTGCGGCCCGGGCTCCCGGACGACCGACCCGAATGATTGGGACCTGTTCATGCGAGGTCACCTGGAGGTACCTAACTGCTGTCCTCCCTGCGGTACAGACTGCGTCTCGTGTGCTTCCGGCGGCCAGCCGGGTCTGATCGGCGGTTGGGGTGACGGCGCGACACCCGAAGAAACGGTCTTTCCCGGCGAGGGCGAGATCGTTGCCCCCCCAAACGGCCAGCCACCGGCCGTGCCGCCGGCCTCCGATCCGACACTGGACGGTTCGACCAGCAGGGGCAACTCGCCCGCCGGGCAGCAGGGCCTGAGACGCCCGATGTTCCCAGCCCAGGTTAGCCACACCGCCACTCGCCCGCATAGTCCGTCCATGCGGCAGAATCCGCAGCCGACCCCGAACCCGGCGCAGGCCGAGGGCAGGTTGCCTGCGCCGGTTTTCATCGGCCCGGTCGGTTACGATGTTCTAAAGTAGTATATGAGCAATGTCTTACGCTTGGCACTGGTCGATCCTGACGACTCCCAGCGCGAATCGATGAAGTCGATGCTGCTGGGCATGGACATGATCTGGCTGGAGGCCGAATGTTCCCGCTACGAGTTCTTTGCCGACGTGGTTGCGCAAACCAACCCCGACATCGGGTTGGTTTGCATCGACGACGACCCGGAGAAGGGACTCGACCTGGTCCGGCAACTCGGGGAGAGTTCGCCCAACTGTGCCGTGCTGGTGGTGAGTTCTTCAAGTGACGGGAATCTGATCCTCCAGGCGCTCCGGGCGGGGGCCAAGGAGTTCCTGACGCAACCGGTCCGCATTGAGGACCTGCTCGGCGCCTTGGGCCGAATCGGCGAGCGCCGCACAGGCCCCGGCGAGAGCCGGCCTCGCGGCAGCCAGGTCATCGCCGTTGCCGGCGCCACCGGCGGCGTGGGCACCACGAGCGTGGCAGTCAACCTTGGCTGCGCGCTGGCCGCCGATCAGAAGAACTCCGTGGCACTGGTCGACCTGGACCTCTGCCTTGGCGACGCCGACGTGTTTCTCGACACCATACCCGACTACACCTTGGTAGACGTCGCCCAGAACGTGACCCGGCTCGACTTCACGTTGCTCAAACGCTCGCTGACGAAGCATTCCACGGGACTCTACCTGTTGCCGCGGCCGGTGCAAATTGAGGACACGCGGCTGATCGGGGCCGAAGATCTTCAGCGGGTGATCGGGCTTCTGAAGGCCACGTTCACCCATCTTGTACTCGACTTGTCGAAGAGCTTCAGCAACATCGACATGATGGCCCTGGAGATGGCCAACCACGTTCTGCTCGTCACGCAGTTGGACCTGCCGTGCCTCCGCAACGTGGTGCGCCTGATGATGTCCTTCGGCGAGATGGACAACATGGCCAAGAAGGTCAAGATCGTGGTCAACCGCGCGGGATTGGAGCAGGGACAGATCACTCTGAAGAAGGCCGAAGAGACCATTGGCAAGGAGATCTTCTGGCAGCTTCCCAACGATTACCGGACCATGGTCGAGGTGCGGAACAACGGCGTACCGCTCGTGGAACAGGCGCCCAAGGCCGCCATTACGCAGTCGATCGTTGCCCTGGCTGACGCCCTTTCCTCCGACGAAAGATCCCAACCGGCGAAAACGCCCGGTAAGAAGTCCGTGCTCGGACGCTTGTTCAATTTCGGCAGCGCCAAACCGGCGAAGTAGCGATTACAGCTCGCTCATCAGCTTGTCGAAGGTATCGACCGGCACCGCCGGCGCGGTCGAAAAACCGATGCCCGTCAACTTCGTCAGAGCGACCGATGCCTTTATGGCCTCTTCCAGGCCGGGCATCGAGACGGCGATCATCAAGTCCCACTCGCCCAGCATGGCGTAAATCGCCTCCACTTTTCCACCAAACTGCTTGATCAGGTCTTTGGCCTTCTGGGTGCGTTGCACGCTCATGCTCTGAAGTGACTGCGTGGAATACTTGCCCAACATGATGAACGTTTGCATGACTGAACTCCCCTCTCTCTGGTGGCAGTCCCAGGCTCCAGCGACAGGATGGAACGCATGGGAAATGTTACGGGAATGATTCCATTACGCCGACCAACTCCGGACGATCACCGAAAGCAGCGTGAGACAACGCAAGCGAGGAACGCGTCCGCATGTTCAGAGGGCACACCAAACGTCCTATTATTTATAGCATTTGGCTCCAAGTCAAGTGGTTACATCAAGACTCCGTGGCGAGTCTTTCCGCCCCGATCTGGGCCAGTCTTGCCAGCACAGCAAGCAGACAAACCATTTCCCGCGTTGCCACGTAGGCATCCCAACGATACAATCCCGCACCGGAGATGCTATCAGGTATGGATATCAACCAGCGTTGCCAGCGGATCGAACTGATCCTTTCCGACGTGGACGGCGTGCTGACCGACGGCCGCATTATCGTCGACAACGCCGGCGTGGAAACCAAGCGGTTTCACATCCGCGACGGCATGGGTATTCGGTTGTGGCAGAAGGCCGGCTATCGGTTTGGGCTGGTGACGGCCCGGAGTTCGCACATTGTCCATCTGAGAGCCTCCGAGTTGGGCGTGGAGATTGTCCGGCAGGGAGTCGAAGACAAACGGGAGGCCGTGCGCGAGATTGCCACGGCGCTGGGCCTCGCGCTGGAACAGGTGAGTTACCTTGGCGACGACCTGCCCGATCTGCCTGCCGTTGCGGCGGTTGGCCTCGGGGTTGCCGTCGCCGACGCGTGCGAGGAGTTGCGGCGGGCAGCCTGTTACGTGACGCAGATGCCCGGCGGAGCCGGCGCCGTGCGCGAGACCATCGAGTTGATCCTCCGGGCCCAACACCGGTGGGACGACGTTGTTCAGAGCTACTTGGCCTGAGACTCCATGCCGCGCATCACCCGCATCGCTGTAAGCTTTTTTGCCGTGCTGGCGGCGTACTGGGCGTACGGGCTGGTGGTGGTTCCACTCGTCGAGCCGACGGCATCGCGCCGCGCCGAGGTGGAATCGCGGGCTGAGCAGCGCAGGATCGCGGGTACCATCGATCGACGGGTTGCCGCGCTGGCAGAACTTTTCCCGCCCAATTCCTGGGCATTGAAGAACCCCAAGATCCTTGAGAGCGATCAGTTCCAGCTTCTCATGCAGGACTATCGCAACCGGGGCGACGGCCGGTTGGAGCTGCGCCCCTGCGCCATCATCCTGACTCCCGACGGGCCGGCCGAAGACGAAGAGCAGCGCCGGCGCCGGGCGATTGTACTTGAAGCCCCCGAGGGCGCGGTGCTGGAGTTTGACCGCCCGCTCGACCTGCGCCGCGCCGAAATGGGCCAGATTGTCGGCGGGCAGTTGCAGGGGCGAATCACGATCCGAAGCCAGGGTGAGTCGCCTGGCCCCGAGGACGACCTTCTCATCGTCACTCGCGACGTCGAAATGACACCCAACAACATCTTCACTCCGCACGCGGTTGATTTCCGACTTGGCCCCCACCACGGCCGTGGGCGGGAACTGCGGATCAGACTGCTCGAGGGCAAGCCGGTCACGGGGCAACCCACGCCGAACGTAGCAGGCATCGAACTGATCGAACTGCGCAAGGTGGAACGACTATACCTGCAGTTGGGCGAGGTGGCCGCGGACCAAGGCGGGGGTTCCACAAACGCGCCGCCAGGCGGTTTTCTCGCCGGCCAGGCGGACCTTCCGGTCGAGATTACCTGCGAGGGACCGTTCCGCTTCGACGTTCCGGGCAAGGTTGCTTCGTTCGAGGATCGGGTGCGCGTACTCCGGCTGAACCCGGAGAGCCGGGACGATCAGCTTGACTGCGACCGCTTGGCGGTCTACTTCATCGACCGCGATCCACCGAAAGAAACCGCCAGTCGCGATGGGACAACGCTCGTGCCGACCAGCCAACGCGCGAGCGATGCCTCGCTCGACCTGGTGCCTCAACGGATCGAGGCAACCGGAGACCCGGTCACCGTCTCGGCTCCCGGCCGCGGCGTTGAAGCACGGGGCCAGTTGCTCCGATACAACCTGATCAACGGGCAGATCATGCTCGGCGACGACCGCGAGGCAATGCTGCGCCAACATGAGAACGAAATCCGCGCGCGGCGGTTGGTGTACCAACCCGGCAAACCCGGACGTTCCGCCCGAATGTCGGCTACTGGCCCCGGCTGGCTGCGCGGCTATATGGCCGACCGCCCCGACGAACCGCTTGAAGTCTCCTGGAAGAAGGTGGTGCAAGTCGCGCCGAAGGACGGCCAACAGGTCATCCGGGTCGACGGAAATGCCTGGCTGCGCTTCCGCGGCGTTGGGCAGCTTGAAGCGGAAACGATCCATTTCCGTCTCGATGAATTACCGGCGGAGGAGGGACAGGAACAACCGCGCTTGCAGCCGAACTCCTTGACGGCATCAAATGACGTGCGTATCCGATCCCTTCAACTCGATGCCTCTGTCGACAAGTTGACGGTCCTTTTCAGTGAGCTGCCGCCGAGCGCCGGCACGGACTGGCAGCCGGGCAGCGGGGCTTCGGGACCGCTTCGGCGCATTCGCAGCGATTGCGGCCGAGCGGTCGAATTGGCGACGGTTGCACTCTGGGAGCCGGCGGTTCCAGGGCAAGCCATTCACGGGGGATCGTCCCGATTTGCGCCGCCCGGCCGGCAGATCGCCCAATCGCCCGGCGGCTCCCTCGGGAAAACGGGACTGTCCTCCTCGCCTGAAGTTCCAATGTATCATGGGGCCATCCGGAGCGGGGCGCCGCCCCATTCCGGCAACGGGACTGTGGCGCATCAGCCACAGACTGCCAACGCCGCGGGAATCGGCACAGTCCCCCACGGAACCGGGCCGTCGCATGAACCTGCAACGGCGATGTCGGCGCAGCGCTTCGAGGTGACCGGCAAGACGCTTCATGCCCGAGTCCTGCTCGGCGGGCAGACGGCGCAGTTGGCCGAGGTGAGCGTCGAGGGCGATGCCCGGTTTGCCGAGACGCAAGCCACCCGCCCCGACGAGCGACCTGTACTGGTCCGGGGCGAACGTATCCACGTGATCGATGCGGAAACGCCGCGCGCTGCGGTGACCGTTACGGGAACCCCGGCCCAGTTCGAGGGCCGCGGGATGGCCATGGAGGGGCCTCAGATTCATCTGAACCGCGGTACAAATCGCCTGCTCGTTGACGGCGCCGGCACGATGACGCTTCCGCTGGACCGCGACCTCGACGGGCGACCCCTGGCCGTGGCAGCCCGCATGGCCGTCGACTGGCGACACCGCATGGATTTCGACGGCAGGACGGCCCGTTTCGAGGATTCGGTCGTCGCGCGCACGCCGCAGCAGTCGCTGAAGACGGAATTGCTCGAAGTCCAGTTCCAGCAGGCAATCCGGTTTGCCGACGCCGACCTCGGCGCTCCACCGCAGGTGGAGCAGGTCCTTTGCCGAGGCCGAACGCTGCTGGAGAGCCATAGCGTCGACGAGGGGCTGCCCACTGCGAGAGAACGCATGCTGGCGGCCGACCTTGCCGTGAACCTCCTCAGCGGCGACCTGACTGCGCGCGGCCCGGGGTGGCTGATGAGCGTTCGGCAGGCGCCCGACGGCGGATCGCTCGCCGGCTCGGGAGGCCCCTTCCCCGCCCCGCCCCTGGCGGCCGCCACCGAACCCGACCTGCCATTGCGGCAACTCTACGTCCGATTCCAGGGCGGAATGACAGGCAACGTTCATCGCCGCGAATTGAACTTCCACGACGAAGTCCGCACCATCTACACTCCGGTCGCCTCGTGGGAAGCTCCGGTGCCCAGCGACGATCCGCAATCGCTCGGCCCGCGCGGCATTGTGATGAACTGCAACCGGCTTTCGCTGCGCCAGACCCTCAGACCCGACGGCTCCCAGCATACAGCGGAGTTCGAGGCCGCGGGCAACACCGTCGTCGAATCGGCCGGCTACACGGCGCGGGCCATTCGCATGACCTACTCCGAGGCGAAAGACCTACTGGTCCTGGAGGGCGACGGCCGAAGCGACGCACAACTGTTTCGGCAGCAGCAGATCGGCGGCCCCATGGCGAAGGCCGCGGCACAACGCATCCTGTTCTGGCCCGGCAGCAACCGCTTGAAGGTCGACGGCGCCCGCTCCTTGGAACTCAGCCAATTCCAGGCCGAACCGCCGGGCTCGCGCTAACCCAGATTACTCATGGCGATGTAGGGTGGTGACAAGCAAGCCAAGACCCTGGTGGGCCTTCGGTCGCTTGGCCGGGGCCCGCTTCCAGCGCACGACGTGCAAACCGCCCCGAGCGTGGCTTGCGCAGGCCCACCAAGAACTTGCGCGACCTTGTCCCACCCGACATGAATAATCCCGGCTAACGCGGCTAGAACCCGATGCCGATGGAAATGCCCGAGCCCCGGTAGTAGAACCCGCTGCTGGGCCCGTAGTAGTACGGGTAGGGGTAGACCGGTGCGGGAACCACCACTGCTGGACCATAATACGGCCTTCGCGGCGGCGGATACACCACCCTGGGCCCGTAATGGCGCGGGGGCGCGTAGTAGTGGCTCCGGGGAGGTGGACCACCACGGTAGTGCCGCGGAGGATGGGCTTGCGCCCGAGCAGCCCCGACGGCGAGTACAGCAACGACTGCCAACGCGAGTGCGATACGTTTCATGGCTTTTCTCCTGTTTCCTGAAAGGGGTATTGGGTCGTTTCGCGAACGACCTGAAGGGCATCCAGCGTGCCAATGCCGCCATCCCCACGCGAAAAGCATTATCCCAGAAAGACTTACGACGCAGCAAGCCCATTATGGCCCACCCAGAAGCCCGTCAAGCGCCATCCAAACGACTACAGCCAAATGACTTCTCGCGACAGTACCCGTGCACGTCACCCAGATGATTCATGACGATGTAGGGTGGTGACAAGCAAACCAAGGACTCACGCGATCTTGCCCTACCGCGCGCGAATAATGCGGGCTATCTCCCAACTCGCGGTCCTACTTCCTTCCTTCCGGCAGCTCCCGGCGGCGAAGCTCGGCCCGAAGTTGCGGCGCGCTGGTGAACTGCACGGCGTCGAATCCGGCGGTCCGCGCGCCTTCAACGTGTTGCGGCATGTCGTCGAAGTAGAGTATCTCGGCTGGACGGCAACCGGCCAACTCGGCGGCAGCTTGAAAGATAGCTGCATCCGGCTTCATTGTGCCGATCAGGTAGCTCAGCGCGAACGTGCCGAATAGCGACTGAAGGATCGAGAACCGCCGCCGGCAATGCTCCCAGTGCATCGCACATGTATTGGACAGAATGCCCATCGGCCCACCCGCCTGCGACAGGCCGGTGAGTATGGGCAGAATGGATACGTTCAGATCGAAGATATCGCTCGCGGCCAGCTCCAAGGTCTCGTAGTCAGCGCGGGTGCCGGTTTCCAGACAGAAGCGGTCATAGAATTCCCGCGACGTAATGCGGCCGCATTCCAACTCGGTTTGCAGCCCGCCGCGGTATACGACCTCGCGGATGCATTCCGCATCGACCCCGGCTGCCGCACCCACCTGCCGGAGCATACGCTCCACGGTGAAGTGCACCAGGACATTCCCGAGGTCGAAGTAGACGAACTTGATCACCGCGGCAGCTTCTTGATTCGCAGATTCCGGTACCAAGCCTCGCACGGCGGTCCGCTGTGGATCTGAAGGCCGATCAGGCCGGTGCGTGGGATGTTATCGTCGGGCTCCAGGAAATCGACCGTTTGCACGCCGTTGATCCAGAGCTGCACGCGTGGCCCCTCGCAGCGAATGCGGTATTCGTTCCAGTCGTTACGGCGGATTGGCTTCTCCCGTTCAGCCTCGGGTGGGCCGGCAATGACGCGTTTGCGCCGCGACTCGTCGTACAGGCAGCCCCACCACCTTTCGCCCAGGTCGGCCTGGTAGCCGATCATCTCGTGCGAGTCGGGAACGCGCTGGGAGCGGATTTGCACGCCGGCATTGGCGCCTTCCCCCAGCAGCTTGAAGTCCAGCCGCAGTTCAAAGTCGTCGAACTCGCGCTCGCTGGCAAGGAACTCGTTGTTCGGGATGGGCCGCTTGAGGCTCCCGGCCACAATAGCGCGCTGCTCGATGCGGAACCATTCGAGATTGCCCTCCCAGCCGTCGAACGTATTCCCATCGAACAGCGGTTCAAATCCCTCCTCGGCGCCAACAGCCGTACCGGCCAGAAGTATGACACCCAGAACCGCGCAAAGCCGTCTCATCGCTTGTCTCCTCGTTGTGGTTTCAAATGTCTGCACTGGTGTGAACTCGGTTCTGCCGGCGCAACCATGATCGCGGGTCGAGCTTGCGCTCACGCGGCACCCACGAAACCGATCCAGGCTCGCTATGGCCCCTATTATAGCAGCGTGCCTGGCCGTGTCCAACACTTGGCGAAGTTCTTGCCGCACCCGTGAATGATTTCGTACTGGACTCAAGTAGTAAACGTCACCATCGCGCTTATCCTGGTTACGCGATGACTGCCAGACTACAGGTCGTCGCTCCATGGATGCAAGGTCGGCGGTGACGTTCCCACAGTCTGAGTACTTGACAAAGAGAATCCTGACTGTTAGGAGTGGCGTTATTCAATTATCATCGGCCGGTGCCAGCATGACTCGGATTACCAGTGCACAGAACCCGCGAGTGAAGAACGCCGTGCGGCTGCGCGACGGGCGCCAGCGGCGGGCGCAGGAACGCATCCTGATTGACGGGCTGCGGGAGATTGGCCGGGCAGGTGCCGCCGGCGTTGCGATCCGGGAAGTGTTTATCTGCCCCACGCTGTGGGCCGGCCAGGATGCAGTCGCATTGGCGGAGCGATTGCGGGAAACCGGCG
>JAVEUP010000160.1:0-18917 GCA_034005525.1 Thermoguttaceae bacterium
CGCCGCCTGATCCTCGTCGTTAGGCGCTTACTCGATGCAACCACGAAACCTAGGCGGTGACCTTCGCGAACTACTGGCGGGTGGCGCGAGCTTGGACGCGGCGCTCGGCGAGCTACGTGCGAATGGCGCCTCAATCGTAGAGTGCATAATTAGCGTCCGAACGGTCCGTGGGTGTGATCTTGCCGAGGCCAAACGTGTCGTTCACGATTCTCCGTCATGGGCGGATGTCATGGCACAGAACGAGCAGTTTCATGCGGAGCTTGAAGCTGCGGCGCGCGAGTATGAGCGTGATTGATGGTCAGGTCGTAGTGAACGCCGTGCCAGCGCCTAACAACACGCTGGTTCCGACGCGCAAAGGCGAAGCGCCTTTGCGCGCGGCACAGCGTGGGCCGTTCGGCAGAACGCGTCAAGGTTTTGCCCCGGTAGCATCGTGGTTCCCCTCACTGCAATGTAGGAGTTCATGCCATGCAAGATGGAATTCCCTCAGAAACGGCAGGCACGTCACCTCAGCCGCCGTTCTCTCGCGGCATCTCCCTCGCGGGGGCGATTTGGATTGCCTTTGGTGCACTCACTCTGCTAGGAGCGATAATAATTGGCATTTCCCCTTTCCTTGTCGGATCTACGTCTGACCCGCAGCGAGGCGGGTTAGTTGGGGCGATCCTAATCGGAGTGCTGATTGGGGCGGTTTTCGTACATGTTGGCTCACAAACCGTTCGAGGCATAGCGCGAGATACACTTGGCAATGGTATTGGGTCGCTTGTGATCGGAGCATTCGCACTTTACTCCGCGTTCCAACAGGTTGCGCAACGCAACGGCTTGGTTCAGACAAGCGATTACGAGTTGTTGGTGTTGGTGTACTCTGTTGTGTTCGGATCCCTGATGACGCTTGCTGCCGTACTGGGAATCTCCAGACGCTCCGCTTACAAGGCATGGCAACACAGCCAGATGCGGCAGAATAGCGAAGGGATAGGGCGCAATGAAGTGGATACCAGCCCGAAATCCTTCATGGACCGCCAGTTCATCGACATGTCTGGGGCCGGGTACTGTCTTGTGATTGCGGTGACTCCATTTATCGCAATTCCGGTCGGCTTATTCGGGCTCATTATGTGCAGGCATCCGGCGGCTAGAAAAAAAGCACTTGGAATGGTCTGTGTCGCTGCCGCGTGGTTGCTGTTTCTGGTTTTCGCTATTCGCGCTCTCTGATGCGATGTTCCCCCAAGAGGTATCCTCGTGGACGCGATGGGCGCAAAACGACAGGCTGGCCGCCGAACCAATCGGATGCAATCGAGCGGCGGTTGCGTCCCGCGGAATGGATGGTCGACCTGTCGCGGCCGATTGATCCGAAACGTTCGGCGACAGAAGTGGAGACGACGGATGAAGATCCAAACCTGCCCGGAATGTGGCGTGCGTGTTGTGGCGATGTCCGACGGCAATTGCCCGAGTTGCCACAAGATGATTGCCGAGCCCCAACAGACGCCTACGCCATCTCCGCCGGTAACGCAGTCGGAACGGGACAACCGTTTCTGTCTACCGCAAGAGGATCCTACCATAAGTGAGCACCACTCGAAACATGAACGTGGATCCTTTGTGTACCGTACATTGTCTACATTCTTGTCCTCTACGGTCGTTTTCCTTTGCAGGGTCCATGATACAGTAGAAAAGACCATCCCTTTTCCGCTATACGCTGTCATTATGTCCCTGTTGGCGGCGATATGTTTTAGCCCGGTCTTGATTTTAATCGTGTGTCTCGGTTTTTTTCTTGAGACGTCGATTGGATTGCCTGCAGTCCCGACTTTATGCGCTCTCCTCTCTCTTCCAATCCTCGTGTTCTTGTCCCGGTTGACATATTCTAACATTCGCTATGGGCGCTATGGGACTAGTGTGGCAACAGACGCAAGCTTGCGCACCGCCATTCAGACAGGTGATATCACATCAATTGGGAAGAGGTTTAGTGCTTCGAGACCGGAGGACGAAGTACAAGGGGCGCTCTTATATGCGATTGACCAGGAACAGATCGCGGTAGTCAAGTGCATACTGCAATCGCTCCATAGCCGCGTGTGTAGTCGAGCACTTGACTCTGCCCTAGATAGGGCTGTGATGGGAAATTATGCGGAGATCGTCCAACTGCTCATTTGCGCCGGAGCGGAGGCGAACGACAGATATCCCGGTTTCTGGCCGGGGACTTCCTACACACTCGCGGATGTAGCCAAAAAGAAGGGACGCGATGACATCGTACGGTTGCTCATCGATTCGAGTAGCCGTACAAACGCATCGACTACTCAAGACCGGTTCGCGGAACGACCGCTCCAGGACGACAAGGTCGCGGAACGAATGCTCCAGGACGACAAGGTCGCGAACAGATCCATGACGAAAGACGAATGGAAGGCGAAGCGTCGTGCAGCGAGAAGCCTACGTGAAGGGGATATCAGATAGCTCACCGGGCAGGACCAGACCACGACCCGCCGAACCATCGATTGCAACCGAGCGGCGGATCGGGTGGGTCCTGATGGCAAGCTGTTTTGGCCGCCGCCGGTTGAATCGTGTCGTTAACTTGCTTAGGGACAGTCGATGCCAGAGAAGTCCATTCGTTTCGGCGTCCGCGACACGCGTGGCCGTCGCGCTGCAACGTGGAAGATTTGGACACGGACTGGTAGCGGCAAAAGCGATGTGTACCTTGCCTGCCGTTCTTTAGGCGGAACACTGAAGGCCAGCATGCATGATTCGGGCAGCTGGCACATTGGGTTCTTGCGTGCGTTTGTCGAAATGGAGCTTCCGGAGGAGGATCCGAAACGAGAAAACCCGTACATAGAGCGATGGCCTCGTCCAGGTGAACTTGCGCCCGGCTTGACTTTGGCTTATCGCATCGTTGTGCCCACCGTCGCCGTGAACATCCCAATCTCTGACCCGCTTCCCGCCAGCATCAAATCGATTCCTGCCGCTGCGAAGGGGAAAGCTGTCGAAATCGATGTCGTATTCACGGCGCCGGGCACGAAGGTGAGCAATTGGCCAGGGCGCAATGCGATGAAAACTGAGTTAGTTGGCCAGTTCGTGCTTGAAAATGGTGAGACTGTCTGGATCGTACACCACGTAATCGACGTGCCACCACTGCCGACGGCTACCGGGAACCTAAGGCACTTCAAATCAGGAGAAAACATAGAGCTTGCTGGCCCGAACGTTCGAGGCATTGTATTCGGCAGCTCCGATGACGGGTCACGTTTTATGATCGAATGCCTGATTCAAAGGAACCGCGAGGCAAGTTAACTAGGGCGTGCACCCGAGCGGCGGATCGGGGCGGAATCGGATGGAAGGTCATTTGGCCGCCGCCAGGTGACGCCGGTCGTTCGCCCAACAGTTTGCAGCGACTACCGGACGCTGACTGCGATTAATGAAACGATTCGCCAAAGCCGTATCCATCATCATTCTATGCGTGGCGTTCATTGCCATTCTTGACATCGTAAATATCTCTCGCAAAGAACAGCGTTTGTCGGAAGCCGTAAGATCAATCGGCGGACGTAGCGGTTCGATTCCCGTCTGGCCTTTCGGCACCGAATACCGTATCACGCTGACCGCCGTTCCTAACGAATCACAATTGCAGGAACTGAAGATTGCTAATCGATTACGTGGCTGGGTCGGAATCGCTTTCGAAGACTGTGACCTCTCCGACAAAGAGGTGGCTGAATTGGTGACAGCTCTGCCCGACTGTCATCTATTTGTCGTCAATGGGGTTCGCTTGATTCCCCTTGATTCAACACGAACAGAAATGGGCGAACCAAGCGATGCACCTCAGCCGCGAAATGAGGCGTTTTGAAATGGAAGATCTCTCGTCGCGGCGAGGTGATCGCAAACGTTCGGCAGAGGAGAGCCGGGAGAGGAAGGGGAAGTCAGGGTCAGGCTTAAAATGTTAACTTTGCAGGATCGGTGTTGGACGGGTAACGGGGTCGGGTATCTTTACCCTTGACAGTGCTGGTGGAGGATGGTAATCTCAGGTCATGCCACGACGATTGCGAGTTGCCACCGGGGGATATGCGTACCACGTGCTGAACCGCGGGGTGGGCAAAATGCGCCTGTTCGCCAAAGAGCGGGACATCTCGTGACCGTCTTGCGGTACGTGGAGCGGAACCCGCTGCGTGCGAACCTGGTGGAAGAGGCCGATGCCTGGCCCTGGTCGAGCCTCTGGCATCGCACGCACCGCAACCGTGCCGGCTTGGTGGACGCCGGCCCGGTGGCGCTTCCGCGGCGCTGGCGTCGGCACGTACAAACGCCGCAAACCGAGGCGGAACTGGCGGCGCTAAAGCGTTCGGTGGTGCGTGGTTCGCCTTTCGGCGACGCCGATTGGCAGCAGCGCACCGCCAAGCGGCTAGGCCTCGAATCGACGCTTCGCCCCCGCGGCCGCCCCTGGCCTTCTGCACCAGACTCAAGGTAAAGACACCCGACCTCTTTATCCCGTTCCAAGGTAAAGATTCCGGACCCCTTTATCCCGTTCCACATGAATCCGAACCCGTATGATCCCCCCACCGCGGCTCCGGATGCCGTGCTTGATCGCACGGCGCGCGCCGCTCTCGCCGCGGCGATCCGACAGTTCTTGGATGATCGGACATCCGCGTTTGCCTTCGATGAGGCCTTGGATGAATTCCGCAATTCGTCCGATCCCACAGTTCATTTCGTCGCGCAGACGGTTTGGTATCATTACGACGATTGCCGCGACCACATGGTCACCCTGTCGAAGCCGGAATGGGACTATTTTCAGCGGCTGCTCCTACTTTTGTATTCGGACCATCAGATCGTCACTACATCCGTGCGTCATTGGTCCTGGACTCAGTTGGTGGCGATTGGCTGTTTGGCCGGACTTGGCTGGTGCATTTGGCATTTCGGATGGGGCCAACACCTGTTGGTTTTCGCGATTCCCTTTGGACTTGTCTCAATCGCGATTTCGTTCTTACGGAGCCGAAAGCGCTTCGCTGGGGCCTATGACCAAGTCCTTACACCATTCTCAAGCTTCGGCGAGTTGAGCGCGGTTTATCGGGCGAGCGTAGCGTTTACCAAGAAGCGATACCCGCGTGACATATCCAAGCGTCGGATTCGTTCTCGCGTTGCCGAGTTCGGCCTTCGTCTGCAGTTCTACGCCGCATGGCTATTGGTGTCGCCGATTCCGCTTCTCGTGCAAGCGTTTCCGTTGACGGAGATTCGGACCCAAGTGAAGATGGCATAACCAGCGCATGCACCGGAGGCCGCGATCCGGTGGAATTCCGATGGAAGCGTCACGGGCGCGGCCCCGGTGATGCGTGTCGTTCGGTCCGAGGCACGTTGACCGGACGAAGGACACTAATGAATTACGCGTTTCGCGCGCTCCTGGAGGGAATCCATGCCGTTGAAGAGATCCCAGCGTGATCGCGATGCTGATGTCGCCGCTTTGATCGGCGTACTCCGTGCCGATCCAAACAAGGTTTACGAGTGCGTTGAACTTCGGACGCGAACAGGTGTTCCCAAGAGCGTCATCCGAGGCCGACTTACGGGGCATGCGAACGTCCTGATCATGGAGCACCCGAAAGGAAAAAGTGTTTCAGCTTGATCAGGTGGTGCCTAAGGCAACCCGATCCTTTCGATCGGGATCGGCTCGAAGCCCTCGACTTCCTGCCAAATGGCCGGCAACTTCGAGAGGTCCAGCTTCACGCCCGGCTCCGCGGCCGGAATCGACGGAACCTCGGCGAGGCTCTTCACGAGGTTGTTCTCCCGGTCGAGCCACTCTTCCTCGACGCCTTTGGCCAAGGCGAACGGCCGCTCGCACCCGATGAGAATGTTGCTGTGCATGGCGTTCCCCATCGGCAGGAGCGGATCGTTGTCCATGATGGTGGCCAAACGCGGGTAGCGCTCGCGCCAGATCGGCGAAAGGTAGCCGACCTCCTCGCACTTGGCCAACAGGTTCCACGAGCCAGGCCGATCGAGCGTGATGCCGCGCGGCCCGCGGGCGTCGACGTGAATGCCCACGGGCAGGTCGATGAAGATATTGCCCCGGATCGTATTGTCGCGCCCGCCGCCCAGCAGTACGCCGCGGCCGACGCCGCCGAAGACGATATTGCCGACGATCGTATCGCCGCTGTCGCAGTCGTCCAGGTAGATGGCCGAAGAGCCGTGGCCGGGGTTGTTCACGTTGCTGTGGATGTAGTTCCAGCGTACGACGTTCCCTTGGCTGCACCAGTCGCGGCCGGTGTAGAACACGCCCACGTCGGAATAGTGGAGGCACACGTTGCGGATCTCGTTCAGTTCGAGCAGATGCTCGTTGCCGCCGTAGGAGATGCCGCCGGTCGGGGCGTGGTGGATCAGGTTGTTCGCCACCCGGTTGCCGCAGCCGCTGACGGTAATGCCCCGGCCCGACTGCCAGGCGAGCCGGCCGACGTGGTGGATGTGGCAGCCGATCACGGCGCAGTTGCCCGGTGTGAGGGTCTTCCGGTCGCCGCCGTGGACGCCAATGCCGTGCGCGGCCGTCTGGGTGACTTCACAGCCGATTGCCGCGACGTCGGTGCCGCCAAGCTCGATGCCGCTATGGCCCATGTTGCGCACCAGGCAGTTCTCGATCCGGCTGTGCCGGCAGTTGCTCAGACGCACGCCCGCGCCGCGGCCGTTTTCGATGATCAGATCGCGGATGACCAGGTGCGCGACCCCATCGGCACGGATGAGCGGCTCATTGCACACGGTCAGCCGGACGGGCTTCTCAGCAAGGTCGGCGACGTCGCCCGGCGGCCAGAAGTAGAGCCGGTGGTTCTGCCGGTCGAGGTAGTATTCCCCCGGCTCGTCGAGTTCCTCGAACACGTGGAGTGCGTAAAAGCGGTGTTCCGAGTCCTTTCGCCAGGGCGAGCCGACGCCGTACGCGTGCTTGGCCGCCAGGCGCAACTCGCCGGTTTCCGGGTCGTAGCTTGCCGCCTTGATGACCTCGTCGGACCAGTCGTAGCACCAGAAGCCGTGCAGCCACACGCCCCGCTCGAAGTCCCACAGCTTCGCCCGATCGCCCGGAAAACGGAACGAACCGGGGCGGTACACCTGGCGCTGCACCCAGTGGGTTGTTCCCGATGCGCCGGGATCGATCACCTCGTTGAAAGCCACAAAGCCCTCGTTCGGCCAGCGTGCCGACTGCATCGGCCGGTCGTCGAACACCACTTCCTCCAGGCGGTGCGCGCGGTGCTGCAACGGCATGGCGTCCAGCGGCGGGAACCCCTGCGCGGCCAGGTCGGCCACGAGGACGTGCTGTTTGGCTTCCTCCGAGATAAGCGGCGCCGCCTCTTCGGTGGAGATGGGCCGGAACCCCTCCACCACGCGTGCGCCGGAAAGCCGCGCCTTGCCCGGCTCGGTGCCGCGGATCACCAGCGGCGCATCGGCCGTGCCGCCGTGCTGTGCGTCGAGCCGGATGCCCTCCCGCACTTCGTACTCGCCCGGCCCAATCCAGATCGTTCCCGGGCCGGCCCCCCGCATCCTCTCCACCGCCTTCTCAACGCTCGCCAGCGGCTGCTGTTGCATACCGGGGTTCTCGTCGCTGCCGGTTGTGGAAACGAAGATATCGATAGCCGGAACCGACGCCGGGCAAATCAACAGAACACACGCAACCGTGAATCGACATATTGTTTCACTCATGGAAGAACTCACCGCTTCGAGGTTGGGGGGGGCTTGGAACCGCTTGACGATTCGCATTCACACGGAGCAAGCTGGTTCAATGTAACAAAGGTATGCAGGTGGGAGTGAGAAGTCAAGGGTAACAGAGGTCGCGTGTGCAGCAAGATTTTCTGGCACGTTCAGTGGCAGCGCAGGGCCACCTGCGGGCTCGCCCCGCATGGAGCCGTGGTCAATGAGCTAAGCGGGCACGGCTAACCCAAACTATCTCTCCCCTGCACGCTGCCGCCGCCTCCGGCGGCGGCAGCGTGCAGGGGAGAGATAGGGAGCCTCGGCGCCGTTTTAGCCGACTGACCACCGCTCCAGGCCGGGCAAGCCGGCCGGTGGCGGACGCGACCTGTGTAGAACAGCGAGAGACATTGCCCCGCGCTGGTCGAATTCCGCTGCTTTAGGGCACTTTCCAGCCTGCCAGAAAATCTTGCCGCACACACAGGTCGCCGTCTCCGTATGCTCCGACGCTTCCTGTTCATTGCCTCCTGTTCATTCCTTGCTCTCGGGACTCCCGGCAGGAACTTGTGGAAGGTTCACCACCGCGAAGAACGCAGGCTTCGGTTCGCCTTGGCGGTCGAACAGCAGGGGATAGTCGGTTCGCCCTCGAACTGGGAAATGGTTCAGCCACGAGCGACCGTCGTGTGTCCCCCAGAAGGTGACTCGCCCGATGGAGCGCTTGTGGCGAAGGAACATCGCGAAGGCCCGCCGGTAGCGCTCGGCGTGCTGCCTGGCGACGGCGTCGGGCAGGCCCTCGGTGTACGGATTCATCGCCGCGCGTTCTTTCGGAACGAGGTCCTCCATCCGGGCGACGTCTGCGCCCCGATAGCGTGTCGGCAGCACGCCGATGTCCAGCTCGGTAATCATAACCTTCAGGCCCAGGGCGGCAAATTGCCGGATCGATTCTTCGACCTCGCCGAAATCGGGATGTTCCATGCGCCAGTGGCACTGGATGCCCACGGCGTGAATCGGAACCCCTTGGTCCAGCAGCGACTGAAGCAGTTGCAGCGCCTTGCGGCGCTTGGCACGCAGTTCGATGCCGTAATCGTTGTAAATGAGGATGGCGTCGGGATCGGCCTCGTGGGCAGCGCGGAACGCCTCTGCAATGTAATCGTCGCCGATCGCCTTCAGCCAGGGAGTCTGCCGCAGGAATTCACGGGGGGCGTCGCTGATGGCTTCGTTGACCACGTCCCATTGCCTGACGCGGCCCTTGTAGCGGCCGACCACGGCGGCGATGTGCTCGCGCATGCGCGCCAGCGCCAACTCGCGACCGGCAGGCCGGCCGTCGGCGCACTCGAAGAACCATCGCGGCGTTTGCGAGTGCCAAACCAGGCAATGGCCGATAGGCGTTGCGCCGCTGTTCTCGGCCAGTTCCACCAGGTGGTCTGCATCGGCGAAGTGGAAGCGGCCCTCCACCGGCTGGAGCGAGATGGGCTTCATGCTGTTTTCGGCCGTGAAGGCATTGAAGTGCCTCGCGGCAAGGGCGACTTCCATTGGAACCTGCCCCCGGAGCCGCTGCGGATAATCGAATGCGCCCCCGATGAGAAACGCATCCTCAAACGCGTCCTTCAGCGGCGGAACCTCGGTCCGCTCTGCCGAGCACTCGGCCGGTGAAACGGATCTGTCAGCCCCCGGATGCCCCGATTGGGCAACGCTTTCGGGACAGACGATCGCAACGGTCAGCAACCCGCTGAACAGCATCGGCACGGAAAGCTTCCACCAGGTCGTCATGTCAATTCACCTAAGAGGCGGTCCTTCGAGATCTGCCGAACGGGGAGAGATAATCGCGGACATCCATACTATATCCTCCTCGCAGGACCTCGCCAACAGGGGCGTTGATGCGTGGGCGTTCGCCAAAGAGAGATCGACGTCAATACCCCACCCCAGCACGGCGCTCTCATCGCTCAACGCCTGGCACTTGACGCGGCCTTCCCAGAAGCGAATTCTTGACGGCGAGGTCAGAGAGCGGAAGTGGTTCAGTAGGGCGGAGGAGAGTGAGAGGTTCGGCGACGCTTCGGATTGCTTTTGCCGGCCTATTTCACAAGTCGCCTTGCCAGGAGCGTGACGAGTAGGGGAACGGCAATCGAGGCTGCCAGGGCGATGGGCAGTTGCACGCGATTGCCCAGGGCGGCGTAGGCGGCTGCAATGCCCAGGTTGCTCAGGCCCACGGGTCACAATTCCGGCGGCGTCCACTCGGGGATGCCCGTGCTTTCCGCCTGCTGGCGATACCATTGGTGGAACGGCCGGGTGGGCGACATGGGCGCATCCTCGTTGACCATCATCGGCCGGGTGGCCTTCCACCAGGCGTCGTAGGCCGTGCGCATCTCGGCCGCCACTTCGGGATGATCCGCGATCACGTTGACCTGCTGGCCAGGGTCCGCCAGCATGTCGTACAGGGCGTTGTCGTCCACGAACCGGAAGCGGTGGCTCCGCACGGCGAAACGCTTCCACTGGAAATCGTCTGGATTCGCGCCGGTGGGCCAACGGCCGAAGTGGGAATACAGGTAGCGGTCCGGCCATTCGGCACGCTTGTTCTCAATGAGCGGCAGCAGGCTGCGGCCCTCGACCTGACCGGCGGGCAACTTCGCGCCGGCCAGTGCGGCCAGCGTAGGAAGGAGGTCGATGTGAGCAGCCACCTGATCGAGATCGCGCCCCGGCTCGATGCGCCCGTCCCAGCGGACAAAGAACGGCACGCGGACGCCCCCTTCGTCCACGCTCCCCTTCAGCCCCTTCATGCCGGCATTGTAGGGGAACATTTCCGTGCCGTCGGGCAGTCGCCCCATGGGCTTGCCCGGCCGCCCCGAACCACCGCCCGTCATGCCGTTGTCCGACATGAAGATGACCACCGTGTTCTCGAACAGGCCCCACTCCTGAAGCTTCGCGAGCAGCCGACCCATGTTTTCGTCGATGTTTTCCACCATGCCGTAGAAGCCGGCCGTCTCATCGGTGAAGCCCAGGTCGGTGAAGCGTTTCGCGTTCTTCGGCGGCGCGATGTACGGGCCGTGCGGCGCGTTCGTGCTGATGTAAGCGAAAAACGGCGTCTTGCCGTCCTTCTTCTGCTTGATCCAGCCCAAGGCGGCCGTGAAGAAGACGTCGGTGCAGAATCCGCGGGTTTTGACAAACGAGCCGTTGCGGCGAATCACGGGATCGAAGTACTTGTTATCCGGCGCGTCGGCGCAGCTACAGTCGTACACCTGCCCGATGCCCCCGGCGCCGTGGATGAACGCCTCGTCGAATCCTCGCCGGTGCGGCTGGTACGGTTCTTCGTCGCCCAGATGCCACTTGCCGAAGATGGCGCTGGTGTAACCGGCCTCTTTAAGCACTTCGGGCAAGGTCGTCGCGTCCAGCGTCAATCGCTCGCGTTCGAGGATAGTGTGCGTCACGCCGTTGCGCATTGGATGCCGCCCGGTCATCATCGAGGAGCGGGTGGGCGCGCACGTTGGGCTGACCAGGAACCGCGTGAAGCGGACGCTCGTATCGTAAAGCCGATCGAGGTTGGGCGTCTGGATCCACGGATGCCCGTGGCGGCCGACGGGACCGTAACCCTGGTCGTCGGTGATGACCAGCACCACGTTGGGCCGGCTTCCTTCCAGCGATTCCGCCGCCTGCGCGGCGACTGTCGCGAACACGGGAACGGTTAGGACCATGACGAAGAGAATGCGTTGCATGACGGCGCCTGCGGGGTGGAGGAAGAATATCATTATCATTCGGCTCATTTCGGCCATGGCCGAAACGGCCCCTATTATAGCTGGCAACAATGTCTGCGCCAACACGCCGCGCTGTTAAGGGCGATGTCTGAAGACGTAAATCGCCCAGCCCAACGTATCGCGCCCCCAGCGAAGATACATGGCCTTGCTCTTGGCCACTCGCTCCAGGAGTTCGGGCAGATCTGGATCGTCCGGGTGACAGCGGGCGTACTCGGCCGCCGCATACCATTGCAGACCTTCGTAGTTGTCCCAGTCATCCTTGCTGCTGACGAACGTGTGAACCAGTTCGAGCCCCCGTGGCTCACCGGCCTCGGCGTTGCCAAAATGCGTCCCGAAGATGTCTCCGCCGGCCCCCAATGCCGCAAGGTACTCCTCCGATGGCTGCCCAAGCCAGTAGGGCTCCCCGACAATCACCCAGCCAGTCGGTGCGACCATGCCCGAGAGCGCGTCCAGAGTCGCTGCGTGACCGCCGAACACCCAACTGGCGCCGATGCAGGAGGCCAGAGTGAAGATGCGCGGCGCTTCGGGCCTGAAGTCGGCGCCGTCCATCTGACGGAAAACGACCTCTGCCCCCTGCGCTCGCATCTGCAACTGCCTCTGTGCCTCGGCGATGCAGAACGGTGAAATGTCAATCCCGATTCCACGGATGCCGTACGCTTCAGCCATACGAATCAGGAACTCACCTTTCCCGCAGGCGATATCGACCACGCGCGCTTCCGCCGGAAGCCGCAAGAGCCCGACAAGTCGCGCCAGCTTGTCGTTGCTCGTGGGATTGCACACCACGTGTTCGCGGTGTGTGATGTCGTAGAATTTCCACATGTCCATGATTCTCAATCCTTCGACGGTTGAACGCCCTGCCGCTCACCCACGAGCGGCACGCTCGTCATGTGTCAGTTGCTTATTCGCCGTCGCTCGTGGGCTGCAGCGGACTCTTCGTCTTCAGGTCTATCGGTTCAACGACAGATGTCACGACGAAGTACCGGAAGAACTGCCACCTCGGTTGCGGCAATGGCATGTTCTCCTTCTTCGCTACCTCAAACGGCACTCCGATCATCTTGCCCGACTCGTACCCATGCAGTATACAACGCGAATCCTTTGGTAAGGAATCAACATTCTCAACCCAAACGCCCATGGGGGTGTCGAGCTTTTTGCCGTTCACTGTATCGACAATGAGCGTATTCACCCCGACCTTGCCTTTCGCTGCGCGAATGCCTTCAATGGTCAGGTAGGTGCCCAACCGATGCCCGAGTCTTCCGTTGGGAATCTCATCTGCCCGCGCGGCTGTGAGGCAGAAGATTACCGTGGTGGTGAACAACAACGCGGTTCTCATCTTGTCTCCTTCCAACGACAAAGATCACGGGCCGGCCGTGATCGACCTCCAATTGACAACCACCGACGCCGGCCGCTCCCGTGCATCGTCTTGTTCGTCGGCACGTCGCGTCGAAAGGCCAGTGGGAGCCGAATTGACATCAATGTCGAATGGCCCGTTGTCTGATCCGTCGCATGTCGAGCCAACGCGAAACGCAACCGAAAAGAAAGAGACATAGCCCATTCCAAATCCGCCGACGATCAACCACACAGTCGCGGGAATGTCGGCAGCACCGACGAACAGCCCCAACGACATCTCGAAGATAAGCAGAAACACAAAGGCGATTCCGAGGCACAATTGGTAACCGACTGATCTGAACGCGGACAGTGCCGAGTCGGGACGTTTGATCAATGAAGCGCGGATCAAGCAGAAGACGATGGGGAGGATTATTGCGGAGGCCAACGCAGCGAACTCTCGGTTGGCGTTGCCCAGAATCAGTGCACCGATGAAGACGAACAGGCAGCCCAACAACAGGACAACAGTTTCACGAACGGCAACAATGATCATGAACGTTTAAAATCCAACCTTCCTGAGCCGACGAATGTTAAGGCTTCTATCCCGCTCGCTCCTGCGAAGGCCCATGCCATGGAGGCATCCCGGCCGGGAGCGGGCGGGATAGAACCGAGTTGAATTCAAACCGCGACGCAGGAGCAACTATCGGGTTTCTATGCCAGGGGCCGTCCCGCCGGGCTGCATTCTACCCCGACCATCGGCTGGGAGACAAGGGGCAGCGGCGGGGTTCGTGGGGCTTTCATGCCCACGCCGGGCCAGGCGCGCCGACCGGTTCCCGGCCGAGGTTCCGAGCGCGGCGACGGATTGCCTCGGTTGGGCGATTGGTCTTTGTAGTCAATCGTTTCGTCGAAGAATACTTGGGCCGTTGGCCCGACCAATGCGCGCGTTGAACACTGTCCCCAGGGCGTTGCCCTGGGCTGGAAGAACGAGGCCCCTTCGGGGCGGAGTTCATGTCGCGCTGCACGGAATTTCCGCGACACGACGCCCGAAGACGGCCGCACAAGGTGAAACGCCACTCTGGAATGACCTATGTTTGTTGTAGCGATCATGCGGCCATTCAATTGGAGTCTCGCCATGTTCACGTGGGTCATTCTGGGCATCGGGTTGTCCTTTCCGACGGTTCATCTCCTGCTGGTCGCCAAGGACCGTTCGCCGGGCAATGTTGGGCGAATCTACCTGAGCTACCTTCTGCCACTCTCGGTCGGACTGGGCGGGTTGTTCGCTTTCCTGGGCCATACCATGCGCGCCGATGATGTCGCCCGATCGATTGGCTGGCCGGCAGGCAACCCGTTTCAGACGGAAGTGGCCATGACGAATCTTGCTTTCGGCGCGCTGGGGCTGCTGTGCGTGAAGTTCCGCGACGGGTTCTGGACGGCTACCATTCTCGGTTACGGAATCTTCCTCGAAGGCGCGGCCTTGGTCCACATTCGCGAGATACTGCTGTCTGGCAACTGGTCCATCAACAACGCCGGCCCGATCCTTGTGGCCGACGTAGCCTTTCCGATCTTGCAGATGTATACATATGTCCATTTCCCGCTGAGTTGCAGCCTGCGATCGAGGTGTGGTGTCGCGTGGGGCGAAGTTGCTGGTTGCTAGTTGTTAGTGGCTAGTGGGGAGATGGGCGATGGGGACGCGCTCGTGCGTTCATGCGAACGCGGGCGAACATGGCGCCACTGACATGCCTACGAGTGTAGACGGTTCTTCTGTTTCTGGGTGCAGGCGGTGCCCTGCTGGAGTGCCGGCTTCAGCCGGAAAGCGGAGACCGCCTGAAGGCGGCACTCCAACTTTGGCGGCTTGCACCTGGAAACGGGGAGCCTGGAAATAGAAGCGACAAACTTGCCCGTCCGGTCGCCGGACCAGGTCGAGCTTGCCCGGCCCTGAGTGCAGGCGGCTACGCAGGTACAGTACACAGCATTGGGAAAGCTGATGCGAGGGAATCGCGGCATGTTGGGCAGAAAGATAGGATGGCTTTCGCCCGTGAAGTGTGCAGAACGATAGGATGGCTTTCGCCCGTAAAGTGTAGAGTTCAGGCCTGACTTCGCGTCCGTGACCCCGCCCCCGCCAAGCGTGATAATTTGCCAGAACCGCTTGCAGCAGCCCTCCAGACCGGCTAGGATCACGGTTTCTGGGATGGCCCTTCCGGGAAAGGTTCATCGGGGTAGAACAGCAAGCTAGACTTTTCGACCATGGAAGACACGGCTGGTTGGATTCAGTTGCTCTTCAAGCGTATGCGTGCTGGTCATTCACTGCGCACGTCGTTCCTGCTTGGACTCACAAACGAGCAAATCGCAATGGAAGCACATGCCCAGCCCGGTGGACGCGACCAGTTGCGGCAGGTATCGCTTGCCGCTCTCGCCTCAGATGATCTGGAGAAGGTCGCGATTGCCCTTGTATGCCTGGGCGTCGTAGGCGATTCGGAAGATCTTCACCATGTTGACCCGCTGGTAGGCCATGATTCAGACTTGGTTCGACGCGCCGCGAGAACTTGCCGCTTTGAACTCCTGCAAATCAGCCGAGGCTAACCAAGCAATCCAGCGGACTCGCGACAAAGTCGGGCGTAATGGTCCGTGGCTATGAGAAGTCGGGCGAAGTCAGCGGCCTGCTGCGCCGAACCTGCCGCCGCAGTTGATCGCAACGCCGCCTACAGCGGGTGTGTTGCTGCAGCTCATCCAGCAGCCCGCGGACCCGCGCCGCCAGTTCGGGGCTGCGTCCAAGGTGGATCGATGTCTGTTGGGCCACTGCGCCAGTGCGGGCGGCGTTCCGAATCCTGCGTTGCCGACAGAACACGCGAAAACAGGGGCCCAGCCGGTGTCCGCGATCCGTTCGGCAGGTGGCCTCCATGCCATGAAGACGGCACCACAGGAGGCCGTACACACCCCGTCATGTGCCTAGGTTTCTAACGAAACACTTGACGGCCCTTCTAATCCTTGGTAGTTTAAACTAAATGTGGCGATGTCAGCATTTTGGCATAGATAGACGCCGTTCAAGTGAGTGAGAGGGTGATTCTGATGAGATGTTTCTTGATGACGATGGTTGTGAGCGCGGGGTTGCTTGCGTGCGGCCACGAGCCAACCCAAGCCGCATTGATTGCTTACTGGAACTTTGATCAGGGCTCCGGAGAAGAAGCATTGGATTCGTCCGGGAGCGGCCTGACGGGCACGCTGATCAACGAACCCGCGTGGATCGATGGCCGGTTCGGTGGCGCGTTGAGCTTCGACTATCGCGATGGGCAATACGTTGAGATCGGCAGCAACAACGTCGTGACGAACCTCTCCGGCGAAAAGACGTTCGCCTTCTGGACACGGTTGCGCACGAACTCCACTAGCGACCCGGCCAGCGGCTTCATCGGCATCGACAGTGGTGCTTCCAGCAACCGCTGGTTCATCGACGACAACAACGGGCGGGGCGACATCCGCATGGGCGGAAACAACATCACCGGTTCCTTCACGGTTGGCAATCGTGAATTGAAGTACAACCAGAATACGTGGCAACACGTTGTCGTAACCGACGACGGCAGCGGGAGCGGCGCTACTCGTGTGTACGTGGACGGGCAACTGGTCGGCACGAGCGACTCGTTCAACTATTCCGGCCCCCCAGCGGGCGGCGTACTGCGACTTGGTGTTGGCCGGCACGGCACCGGCTACCGGTACATGAATGGCGACCTGGACGACTTCGGCATCTGGAACGTGTCGCTTGCAGACCCGCAGGTGAAGGCCCTGTACAACGTGGGGACGCACCGCGTCCTCGGGTACGATCTTGGCAAGGTGCAGGAGCTTTTCGATCTCCACGCGGCTGGGGAGGGATCGGTGGTGCTCGACGGCCGCCAGTGGACTTACGCGACCGGCTTGAGCACCGACCCGGCCGATCTCGGCCGAGTGGTCGGGGTCGACGGCCGTTACACGATCGCCCTCGATTCCACCGGCGCGGGTATCACCGCGCCGAACAACCTGATTGCTTACTGGCGCTTCGATGAGGCGTCGGGCTCCGTTGCCGTCGACTCCTCGGCAAGCGGGCTCGACGGCACGCTTAAAGGCACCGGCGGCAACACGCCCACCCGAATGGATGGCAAGTTCGGCGGTGCGCTGAGCTTGAACTATGCGAACCAAGAGCACGTCGAGATCGGCAGCAATAACGCGGTGACCAACCTTTCCGGCGAGAAGACCTTCGCGTTCTGGGTCAGAATGGAGTCCAGGGAGGGAGGCAACAACGCGAGCCCGTTCCTCGGCATCGACGACGGTACGTCCGGCAGCCGTTGGTTCATCGACGACAACAATATGGGAGGTTATATCCGCATGGGTGGAGGCGGCATCACCGGCGGCTTCACGCTTGGCAGTAGTACATTGAAGTTGAACTACGACGAGGAAGCCTGGCAACACGTGGTCGTCACCGACGACGGAAGCGGGAGCGGCGGCACCCGCGTTTACATCGACGGGCAACGCGTCGGCACCAGCGGTTCGTTCGACTACAGTAATCTTTCGGTCGACAGCGTACTGCGGCTGGGCATGGGGCGGCATAGCGGTGGGTACCGACACATGCACGGCGGCCTGGACGACTTCGGCGTCTGGAACGTCGCGCTGACGGAACCGCAGGTCAAGGCCCTCTACACCCTGGGCAACAACCCCGACATCAACCACGACCTCGGCCAGGTGCAGGCACTGTTCGATGGGTACGACGCCGGCAACGGCAGCGTACGGCACGGCAGCCTCCAGTGGGAGTATGCAACCGGCATTCGGACCAGGGGCGCCGAACTGGGCGAAGTGTTCAAGGCCGACGGCCGCTACGTCGTTGCGCTGGACAACGCGGGCACCGGTTTCGTGGCCAACGCCGAGCTGATCGCCCACTGGACGTTCAACGAGGAATCCGGCCCGGTCGCCTACGACTCGGCCGGGACCAACGACGGCACCCTTCGAGGCACCGGCGGCAATGCACCCACCCGGATCGATGGGAAGTTTGGCGGCGCCTTGAGCTTTCCCGACACCAATGCCCAGCACGTGGAAATTGGCGCCGACAACGTCATCACCGCCCTGTCCGGTCCGAAGACGTTCTCCTTCTGGACGCGGTTGAGCAGCGATACGTATTCCAACGGCTTCATGACCATCGACAATGACACCTCGGGCAACCGCTGGTACCTCGACGACCACAATCAGGCTGGGAACCTCCGCATGGCGCAGCAAGGCGGGGGCGCCAGCGGCCAGTTGTTCAGCATCGACGCCGGCCTGAACTACGACAGCGACCAGTGGCAGCACGTGCTCCTGGCCGATGACGGCAGCGGGACGGACGGGGTGAGGATCTACGTGGACGGGCAACTGGTGACCACGGTCGACTCGTTCGATTACTCCGGGCTCCTGCCCGGCAGCGTCCTGCGGCTGGGGGCCGTCAAGCACCAGACCGATTACCATTACCTCAAGGGCGACCTGGACGACTTCGGTGTCTGGCGCGTCGCGCTCGGCGACTCGCAGGTCAAGGCGCTGTACAACGCCGCCCAACACCCGGGGCTTGGCTACGACTTAGGGGAGGTGCAAAACCTGTTCAACGCCCACCACGACGGCGGCGGCACGCGAGCGGACGGCCGTTATTGGGTGCACACCACGGGGCTGAGCACCGATCCCGAAGCCCTTGGCCAGGTGACCCAGGACGGCCAGAAGTTCTATCTCCCATTGGCCGCCGACGGCACCGGCGTCATGGCGCCCGGCAAGCTGATTGCCCACTGGACGTTCAACGACGGCGAGGGGACCACAGTGGCCGACTCGATGGGCAACGTTCATGGCACGCTTCAAGGGAGCGATGGCACGGATGCATGGATTGCGGACGGCCGTGTGGGGGGCGCCCTGCGGCTGGACAGCAGCCAGAGCCAGTACGTGCTGGCCGGCAGCGACAACCTCGTCACACAAATGCCCGGCGAGAAGACCCTCGCCTTCTGGATCCGCATGGAGGAGACCGGCGTCAGCAACAGGTCGAACGGGTTCATCAGCATTGACCGGGACGGTAGTGACCGCTGGTACCTCGACACGGGCACCGGCACGGACACGAACGACATCCGGGCGTTCAGGGCCGATGGCGGCAGCGGCGCCGACCTGTTCCGTGTGAGCGGGGTTCTGGAGTACGACGAGTGGCAGCACGTGGTGGTGACCGACGATGGGACCGGTAGCGGAGGTGTTAAGGTGTTCGTCAACGGAGAGCTT